>JBEIFV010000003.1:0-102935 GCA_040382235.1 Burkholderiales bacterium | reverse complement strand
TCGCTTGCCGGCGATTGCTTGTTTACTGGCCGCTGGGTGGGAGGCTGATCATTGCGCGTATCGCGGTTCTGTCGATCGAACGCCGGGTCTCCGGGCTTGCCCGGCAGGTACAACGGCCCCCGGTGGCCGCAAGCCCCCAAAAGACAGAAAAGCATCACAATACCGAGTGCGCGCACGTTGCGTTTTTTGTTTGCCGGAGAGCTTTGAATTATGACCGAAACCGAGTTTGTTAAGCGAAGCGTCGGCGTTATCGACCACATCGAGGAATCGTTGGAGGTGGCAGGCATTGATGTTGATCTCGAGCGCAAGGGCGACGGCCTGCTTGAAATCGAGTTTGCAAATGGCAGCAAGATCGTTGTCAACACGCAGACGCCGATGCGTCAGATCTGGGTCGCCGCGAAATCCGGGGGATTCCATTTTGCAGAGTCGGCCGGCCAGTGGCTCGATACCAGATCCGGGGAAGCTCTGATGAACCTGCTATCGCGTGTCGCAAGTGAACAGGCGGGTTCGCAGTTGCGGCTGACTTGATGCGTGCAAGCGAGAGCCAAAATATTGCCGGACGCCGTTTCAGAACAACTGGTTGCGTATTTCTTCGGCCTTTTTTTCGCCCTCCGGAGTACCGTCCGACAGACCCAGGGACTGCACGCTGCCCTCGCCGGGCGCAAATTCCCGGAAGTACCATTCACCTGCTACGTTGACCAAGCCCTCGGGCGCTTGCGGCATGGACTCGGGCACACCCTTCAACGCCTTTTGCATGTAGGCGATCCAGATGGGAAGCGCCGCAACGCCGCCGGTCTCCTGCCCGCCCAGTTTTTTGGGCTGATCGAAGCCAATCCATGCCACGCCCACCAGATTGGCCTGATAGCCCGCGAACCAGGCATCCACGTGGTCATTGGTAGTGCCAGTCTTGCCCGCCAGGTCGGCGCGTTTCAGGGTTGCGCCGGCGCGTGCAGCGGTACCGAAGCGGGTGACATCATTCATCATGCTGTTCATCACGAATGCGTTGCGCGGATCGATCACACGCGTGCCGCCTTCGCCGGCGCGTACAGGGCTGGCCGTGGCCAGCACCCGGCCGCCGTCATCCGTGATGCGGGTGACAATGTATGGATTGATCCGGTAACCACCATTTGCAAAAACCGCGTAGGCGCCAACCATTTGCCAGGGAGTAACCGATCCTGCCCCAAGCGCCATGGTGAGATAGGGGGGATGCTTCTCGGCATCAAAGCCAAAGCGCGTTATGTAGTCCTGGGCGTACTGCGGCGTGATTTGCTGCAGGATCCTGATCGAAACCAGATTCTTGGATTTGGTTAGCGCGGTACGCATGCGCATCGGACCTTCGTACTTGCCGTCGTAATTCTTGGGCTCCCACAACTGGCCGCCAGTCAGTGCCGGGTCTATGTAGATCGGCGCATCGTTGATCACCGTCGACGGGGTGAGGCCGCGCTCCAGGGAAGCTGAGTAGATGAACGGCTTGAAACTCGAGCCCGGCTGTCGCCACGCCTGCGTAACGTGATTGAACTTGTTCACATTGAAATCGAAGCCGCCAACCAGCGCTTTGACCGCGCCATCTGCCGGGCTGACTGAAACAAAGGCCGCTTCGACTTCGGGCAGCTGCAGTATTTGCCATGCACCCTTCTCATCGCGATTTACACGCACGATCGCGCCACGTCGTATGCGACGGTTTGGCTGCGGTTTGTCGGTAAGCGCGCTGGCCGCGAACTTGAGGCCGTCGCCGATGATCTGCACGGTTTCGCCGCTACGCAAGTAGACGCGCACAAGCCTGGGCGCAGCCTCGACAACTACAGCGGCGAGAAGGTCCTCACTGTCGGAAATATCCTGCAGGGCTTCTTCAAGCTCGTCTTCGCGTCCGGACTTCAGGTCCACGAAGGCCTCGGGACCACGATAGCCGTGGCGTCGTTCGTAATCCATCACCGCGCGGCGCAGGGCCGCATGGGCTGCCTCCTGGTCGGCCTTTTGAATGGTGGTGTAAACACGCAGTCCGCGGGTATAGGTATCTTCACCGAACCGTTCCAACGCCAACTGCCGCGCCATCTCGGCTACGAAATCCGCCTTGACGGGAAAGTCATTGACGTCACGCTTGACGTTAAGCGTCTCCTTTGAAGCGCCAGCGTGCTGTTCCGCGGTGAGATACCCAAGGGATTTCATGCGGTCTAAGATGTAGAGTTGCCGGGTTTTGGCACGCTTCGGATTGACCACTGGATTGAAAGCTGACGGCGCCTTCGGCAAACCGGCCAGCATGGCCGCTTCCGCCGGGCTGATCTGCTTTAACGGTTTGCCAAAGTAGATCTGGGCTGCGGAGGCAAAACCATAAGCCCGTTGCCCAAGAAAGATATGGTTGATGTAGATCTCGAAAATCTTGTCTTTGCTCATTGTGGCTTCGATCTTGAATGCCAGCAACGCCTCGTAAAACTTGCGGGTATAGGTTTTTTCGCTCGAAATGAAGAAATTTCGGGCGATCTGCATGGTGATGGTCGAAGCGCCCTGCTGTTTTCCCGGGCTCGTCACGTTGGACATCGCTGCGCGCAGAACGCCGATCGTGTCCACGCCGCCATGTTGGTAGAAGCGATCATCCTCGGCGGCAAGAATCGCCTGTTTCATCACCAGTGGAACGTCTTCGAAGCGAACGACGTTGCGGCGCTCCTCGCCGAATTCACCAAGAAGCAGCCCCTCCGCGCTATAGACGCGCAGGGGGATCTTGGGTTGGTAATCCGTCAGGGCCTCTATTGACGGCAGGCCGGGATAGGCCCAACCGACGGCGAACGCCAAGATCAGCAAGCTGATCGCGACTGGAGCCAACAAAACGGCCAAAGCCCCCGCAAACCATACTGCCGACCTGGTTAGTACCATGATTTCATTGGTAAAAGCGCACCATTACGAGCCAGCAACGCCATACGATGATTGGATAATGGATTATAGCCTTGGCATATGTGCCCGCCCTGACCGATGATGGCGACGGTCTGGCAGGCTCTGTGGTAAATCCACCACATGAGCCGATTTGCCAAAAGGTGTTTGCTTGCTTTGCAGTTGCTGATAGGATTTAATGTAATTTGTGAGTATTGTCGCTAATTACTTGTCCGAAAAGGACAAAGGCGATGCTGTCCGATTCTTTTCGGAATGCTGGCGAATGCAGATGTCCAAATAGCGATCGCGTCGTTATGACAATGTGCTAGGGCGCAGGCCGGTCGGCAATTTGGAAAAGATTCGCGCGGGCAATTTCTTCTCTGGGGGACGACACCTTGGCGTTCGACATATTTAACCCGAAGGCGCAGCCACTGATTGGACTGGATATCAGTTCATCGTCGGTCAAGCTGGTCGAAGTGGCCGATGCGGGCAAAGAGGCCTACCGCATCGAGCGCTATGCGATCGAGCCATTGCCCAAGGATGCCGTTCTTGACGGCAATATCACCAACCTCGAGGTCGTTGCCGAAGCTGTAAAGCGCGCCTGGAAAAAGATGGCCACGCGCACTCGAAACGTGGCCATGGCCCTGCCGGCGGCGGCGGTGATTACAAAGAAGATCGTTGTGCCTGCGGGGTTGCGCGACGAGGAACTCGAGATTCAGGTCGAGACCGAGGCCAATCAGTACATTCCGTTTGCCCTTGACGAAGTCAACCTGGACTTTCAGGTTGTTGGACCGTCGCCCACCAGCACCGAAGAGGTGGAAGTCATCATCGCGGCGTCGCGCAAGGAAAAAGTCGAAGATCGGGTGGCTGTAGCAGAAGCCGCCGGCCTGAAGGCGACCGTCATGGACGTCGAATCCTATTCGATGCTGACGGCCTTCGAAATGATCGAAAAGCAACTGCCCGGCAGTGGTGTCGACCAGTCCATTGCGCTGATCGACATCGGCGCGAACATGATGAACGTCACGGTGCTGCGCAACAATCAGTCGATCTACAACCGTGAGCAGGCATTTGGCGGCAACAACCTCACTCAGGACATTCAGCGCGCCTTCGGCATGAGCCCCGAAGAGGCGGAGACGAACAAAAAGGCCGGCGGATTGCCTGACAACTATGAGGGTGACGTACTGCGTCCGTTCATGGAAAACCTGGCACAGGAAGTGACCCGTGCGATGCAGTTCTTTTTCACCTCCACGTCCTACAACCAGATCGATCATATCGTTCTCGCGGGCGGCTGTGCGGTCATACCCGGGCTTGACGAGGTTGTCGCCACCCGGACCCAGGTGAACACGATTGTGGCCAATCCTTTCGCCAACATGTCGCTTTCTAACCGGGTGAAGCCGAAACAATTGGCGACCGAAGCGCCGGCGCTGATGGTCGCATGCGGTTTGGCCATGAGGAGGTTCGACGCATGATCAGAATCAACCTGCTGCCGCATCGGGAAATCAAGCGACAGGCGCGTCGCCGCCAGTTCTACATTTTGTGCGGCGTGGTCGCCGCCATCGGCGTCGCGGTCGTCGGTATTGTCGGTGGAGTTATCACCGGCCAGATTTCATCTCAGAATGAGACCAACGCCTTCATCGAGAAGGAGAACAAGAAACTCGATGACGATATCAAGGAAATTGCCAAACTTGAGGATGAGATTCGCGGACTTGAGGCACGCAAGAAGGCGGTGGAGGATCTGCAGGGAGACCGCAATTTGCCGGTGCACTTGCTCGACGAACTGGTAAAGATCACACCGGACGGTATTTATCTGCGTTCGCTCAAGCAAGTCGGCGGCAGGGTAACGGTCAACGGGCTGGCCGCGAATAACGCCAAAGTAGCGGACTATGTGCGCAACCTGACGCGCAACACGTGGCTGGCGGCGCCGGAGCTAGTGGAAATCAAGGCGGTGATGGTGGCGGGCCCCGGGCCTGCCAAGCGCCTCAACGAATTCACGATGATCGTTTCAATCGTTCGACCGAAAGATCCGGCAGCGGTGGCGGTACCTGCGGCGCCCGCCAAGCCGGCTGCGCCCGGTGCGGGCAAGGTCTGACCGGATAGCGGGGGATTTCGACTATGAATATCGCAGATCAATTCAAGAACGTAAACTGGAAGGATATTGGCAATACTCCTCCCGGTCCGAAGATTGTTTCGTTACTGTTTCTTCTGGCTGGCGTGGTTGCGGCAGGCTGGTACTTTTATTGGAACGGTCTCAACGAAGAGCTCGATGCCGCCAAGGTCAAGGAGTCCAGGCTCAAGGACGAATACAAAGTCAAGAAGCAGAAGGCAGTCAATCTCGCCGAACTCAAGAAGCAGCTGGTCCAAGTGGGCCAGTATGTGGCGACTCTGGAGAAGCAATTGCCAAGCAAGGCGGAAATGGATGCCCTGCTGACCGATATCAATCAGGCCGGGCTCGGACGTGGCTTGCAGTTCGACCTGTTCCGGCCGGCAACTGTAAATGTGAAGGAATACTACGCGGAGCAGCCCATTGCGGTGCGGGTCACCGGCAGTTATCACGACCTCGGCGCGTTCGCCAGCGATATCGCGAACCTGAGCCGCATTGTGACCCTCAACGATATTTCGATCTCGATCCCACCCAACAGTTCGACGCTGGCGATGGAGACCACCGCCAAGACCTTCCGTTATCTGGATGGCGAAGAGGTCGCCGCGCAGCGCAAGGCCAAGGCGCCGGCCGGAGGTGCGAAGAAATGATCAAACGCATGCTTGTATTGCTTCCCGTCGTGCTTGCCGCGTGTGGCGACGGCGGGAATGAAGACATCAAGAAGTGGATGGCGGATACCTCGAAGGATATGCGTGGCGTTGTCAAGAAGATCGATGAGCCCAAGAAATTCGAACCCTTCAAATACGAGGCCGACAAGCTGGTCGATCCGTTCAACAACGCCAAGGTGGCTGCTTTGGCGGAAGAGTCGAAAAAGGCGCCCCGCACCAGTGCCGGACCGCGGCCTGATCTGAGTCGCCGCAAGGAGGTGCTCGAATCATTCCCGCTGGAAAATCTGCGGATGGTGGGCGCGATGCAGCAGAAAGGCACTTTCTACGCGATCATCAAGGCGGATGCGAATCTGCACCGCGTGAAGGTCGGTAACTATATGGGCCAGAGCTACGGCAAGATTGTCAACATCACCGAAACCGAAGTGATGTTGCAGGAAATGATTGAAGACGGCAGCGGTGAGTACATATACCGCGACAGTACCTTGGTACTTCAGGAGGAAAAGAAATGATTTACGGACGCCTGTTCGTCGGCTTGCGCGTACTCGCCACCATTGTCCTGGCGCTTTCGGCCAGTCTTTCGCTTGCCCAGAATGCAATTGAGTCACTCAACGTATCGCAGCAGGGCACATCGGTGATCCTGAAGATCAACCTGAAGAACGAACCGGCAAATCCGCCAGCGAGCTTCCTGGTGGCCAATCCGCCGCGTGTTGCGCTCGACTTTCCCAACACCGTCAACGCGCTCGGCCGCAACAGCCAGGAGATTGGGCAAGGTGACTTGCGCAGCATCAGCGTGGTGCAGGTCGGTGAGCGTTCGCGGCTGGTACTCAATTTGAAAAACGCGGTCACCTATGACACCAAAGTTGACGGCAAATCGATCCTGGTCACTCTGAGCGGTTCCACCGCAGCCGGCGGGCCGACGCCGTCGAGTACTGCCACTTTCGCCGAGTCGCGGCCAACAGATGGCCGCTCAGCGCTGCGCGATATAGATTTTCGGCGTGCCGCCGACGGCTCTGGTCGAGTGGTGGTGGAACTGGCCAACAGCAGCACTGGCGTTGATATTCGCCAGCAGGGCCAATCCCTTGTCGTCGATTTCCAGAAAAGCCAATTGCCGGATAATCTGCGCCGCCGCCTCGATGTGGGAGATTTCGCCACTCCTGTGCAGACCATCAATACCTTTGTCCAGGGCGACAACGTGCGCATGGTCATTGAGCCCAAGGGGCTGTGGGAGCACAATGCCTATCAATCCGACACCCAGTTCGTGATCGAAGTCAAACCCATCAAGGAGGATCCCAACAAGCTGGTTCAGGGATCGCGCGGTGGCTATAACGGCGAGAAGCTTTCCCTGAACTTCCAGAACATCGAAGTGCGTGCCGTGCTGCAGGTAATTGCGGATTTCACCAATCTGAACATCATTACCAGCGATACCGTCGGCGGCAACCTGACCCTCAGGCTCAAGGACGTGCCGTGGGATCAGGCGCTCGACATCATCCTGCAAACGCGCGGGCTGGACATGCGCAAGAATGGCAACGTGATCTGGATCGCGCCACGCGACGAACTTGCGACCAAGGAAAAGCTCGACCTTGAGCAACGCGTTCAAATCTCCGACCTTGAGCCCACGCGTACCGAAAGTTTCCAGCTCAACTACCAGAAGGCCTCGGATGTGCGCACCCTGCTGGCGGACCCGACACAGAAGATTCTTTCCAAGCGCGGCAGCGCGGTGGTCGATGCACGCACCAACCAATTGTTTGTGCAGGACACCCCGACCCGGCTTGAAGAGGTGCGCCGGCTGATCACCAAGATCGACATCTCGGTGCGTCAGGTATTGATCGAGGCGCGGATCGTTGAGGCGACCGACTCGTTCAGCAAGAATCTTGGTGCACGGCTCGGTACCGGCAATACAGCGGCAATCAGGGGCCAGTCACTTCCAGGTACTGGAATCGCGGGAAACAGCGGATTGCGGCTTGGATTCACTGGTAACTACTTGGGTGTGGGCGAACAGAACCTGCAGGCTGCGGTGACCGGCACGAGCTACATTCCGAACACTCAAAACGTCAGCATGCCGGCCCAGGGGATCAATGGTATCAACGCAGGCAGCCTCGCCATCTCACTTTTCACCAACAGCTTCAGCCGCTTCATCAACCTCGAGATTTCCGCGATCGAGGCCGAAGGCAAGGGCAAGATCATTTCCGCGCCAAGGGTCCTGACCGCCGACCAGGTCGAAGCAACCATCGAGCAGGGTACCGAGCTGCCGTATCAACAGGCCACCAGCAGCGGCGCCACCTCGGTCACCTTTCGCAAGGCCAATCTGAGCCTCAAGGTCAAGCCGCAGATCACGCCTGAGGGCAACATCATCATGGACGTGCAGGTGAACAAGGACTCGGTTGGTCAAGTCACCACCGCCGGCTTTGCTATCGATACCAAATCGGTCAAGACGCAAGTGCTGGTAGACAACGGCGGCACGGTCGTCATCGGTGGCATCTACACGCAAAACGAGCGCGACTCGCTGACGAAGGTGCCTTTCTTCGGCGACCTGCCGGTGTTCGGCAATCTGTTTCGCAACACCCAACGCAGCAACGACAAGACCGAGTTGCTGGTTTTTATTACTCCGCGAGTGGTAAGCGACCGCTTGAGCGTGCGCTGACACCCCTTGATTTTGGAAGGCCGGGCTTGGCCCGGCCTTTTTTCGCCGTGAGTTTTTCGATCTGCGGCTGATAAAGTTCAGGTTGTGGAAACGCAGGACCAAAACCTCTATCTGGTCGGGCTGATGGGTGCCGGCAAGACCACCGTCGGACGGATTCTCGCCCGCCATTTCTCGCGCCCTTTTCTGGATTCCGACCATGAGATCGAGGCCCGTACCGGCGTCAAGGTACCGGTCATTTTCGAAATCGAAGGCGAAGCCGGGTTTCGCCAGCGCGAGTCTCTGGTGATCGCCGAATTGACAAAGCGCGCAGGCATCGTGCTGGCGACCGGCGGGGGTGCGATCATCGACCCCGCCAACCGGGCTGCCTTGAAGTCGACCGGCTTCGTGGTCTACCTGCATGCACAAGCCGCCGATCTCTGGCAACGCACCCAACAGGATCGCAATCGCCCACTATTGCGCACCGCCGACCCGGAGGCGCGACTCAAGCAGCTCTATGTCGAGCGCGACCCGCTCTACCGCGAAACCGCACACCTGATCGTCGATACCGGCCGGCAGAGTCCGCACCAACTGGCAGGAAAACTCGAGCAGCAAATAAGAAATACATGGATGAACTTCGCGTCAACCTAGGTGACCGTTCGTATCCGATTCTGGTCGGCCCGTCGCTGATCGATGACGCGGCACATTTCAAGGGGCGCATTCGTGGTCGCGCCGCGATCGTGACCAGCGACCGGATAGCGCCATACTTTCTCGCGCGCCTGCGCGCAAGCCTCGCCGGCGCCGACTTGCAGGTCATCGAGATCGTGCTGCCCGATGGCGAAGCCGCCAAGACCTGGGAAACGCTCAATCAGATCCATTCCGCGCTGCTGGCGCAGCATTGCGACCGCAAGACCACGCTCATTGCGCTGGGCGGCGGCGTGATCGGCGACCTTGCCGGGTTTGCGGCGGCCATCTATCAGCGCGGTGTGCCCTTCATACAGGTGCCGACAACTTTGTTGGCTCAGGTCGACTCTTCGGTCGGCGGCAAGACGGCGATCAACCATCCGCTCGGAAAAAACATGGTGGGCGCCTTCCACCAGCCGATCCTTGTACTCGCCGACACCGACACGCTTGCAAGCCTGCCGGAGCGCGAATTCCGCTCCGGTTTGGCCGAGGTTGTGAAATACGGGTTCATCTACGACGTGGCCTTCCTGGCCTGGCTCGAAGGCAATCTCGATGCCCTTCTGCGACGTGACAGCGCGGCGCTGGCGCATGCGATTCGCCGTTCGTGCGAAATCAAGGCCGAGATCGTGGTTCAGGATGAGCGTGAAACCGGGATTCGGGCCTGGCTCAATCTGGGGCACACCTTCGGCCACGCGATCGAAGCCGGCCTGGGATATGGCACCTGGTTGCACGGCGAAGCGGTGGCTGCCGGCATGGTGATGGCGGCTGACTTGTCGTGTCACCTGGGCCACCTCGAGCGCGCCGACCTGGAACGGCTGCGTACACTGATCGCCCGCGCCGGCTTGCCCGTGGAAGGCCCGGCCTTGCCGCCAGCGCGTTATTTCGAACTGATGCGAATCGACAAAAAGGCCGAAGCTGGCGCGATTCGTTACGTGCTGCTCAAGCGCCTGGGCGAGGCCTTCGTCACGCCGGTCGCCGACGATCTGGTGGCGCCGACACTGGCGCAATGCGCGCGTGCGTCGTTGATCCCGCCGTGAACCCGCTTGCCAGGTACGCAGCCAACTCCACAGCCTCGCATGGCAGGCGCTGGCCGGAGGAAACCTCGGCATCGCGCTCCGAATTTCAGCGCGATCGCGACCGGGTGATTCATTCGAATGCGTTTCGTCGTCTCGAATACAAAACCCAGGTGTTCGTCAATCACGAAGGCGATTTGTTCCGCACACGCCTCACCCATTCGATCGAGGTTGCCCAGTTGGCCCGTTCGATCGCCCGCAGTCTGCGTCTGGATGAGGATCTTGCTGAAGCAATCGCGCTGGCCCATGACCTCGGGCATACTCCTTTTGGACACGCCGGGCAGGATGCGCTCAACGAATGCATGCGCGACTACGGCGGCTTCGAGCACAATCTGCAAAGTCTGCGCGTGGTTGACGTGCTCGAAGAACGCTATGGCGCCTTCGATGGCCTCAACCTGACCTTCGAAACCCGCGAAGGCATTCTCAAGCATTGCGCTTTGGACATCGCAGCGTCACTGGGCGAAGTCGGCCGGCGCTTCATCGACGGCACCCAGCCTTCGTTGGAAGCGCAGATCACCAACCTGGCTGACGAAATTGCCTACAACAACCATGACATCGATGACGGCCTGCGTTCGGGTTTGATCGATCTGAAGCAGTTGGCTGACGTGCCCCTGTTCCAGCGGCACTTTCAAACCGTATTGGCCCTGTTTCCGGGCGTGGCTGAAAGACGCAGGATCAACGAAACCATTCGTCGCATGATCAACACATTGGTGCGTGACCTGGTCGACACCACCAATGAACGATTGAAACAGCTCGCGCCGGACAGCATCGCGCAGGTGCGCGCCGCACCTGCGCTGGTCATGCATAGCGATGCGGTGCGCGCCGAGTCACTGGAGCTCAAGCGTTTTTTGCGCGACAGCTTGTATCAGCACTATCAGGTGCAGCGCATGAGCACCAAAGGCAGGCGCATAGTCGGTGAGTTGTTTAGTGCTTTCATGAGCGATCCGCGCTTGTTGCCGCCCCAATATCAGGCCAAGGCCGATATTGACCGCGCACGTGCGGTTGCCGACTATATCTCGGGCATGACTGATCGCTATGCCATGCGCGAGCATCGGCGCCTGTTCGCAGTAGATGATATCTGATCTAAAATAGGGTCTGACCCTGTTTAAATGGCGCTTTCAAGCGTCAGGTTCGAATGGCCCGACTTGCGCGTCTAGTATTGCCAGGGCATCCACATATCATCATCCAGCGCGGAATCAGCGCGTTTCCCGTGTTTCGGGCAACGGCGGATTACGAGCGGATGTTGGGGCTCCTGTTGAACGCCGCACGCCAATTCAACGTCGCCATCCATGCCTATGTACTGATGCCCGATCATTTCCATCTGCTTGCCACGCCTGGCGCGCAAGATGGTTTGTCTACCCTGATGCAGGCGCTCGGCCGCAGCTATGTACGCTACTACAACGACTCATCCACGCACTTGGGTTCACTGTGGCAAGGCCGTTTTGGGGCTGCATTAATTGATAGTGAGCACTACCTTTTCAAGTGCATGGCGTACATCGAGCTCAGCCCGGTTCGCGCCGGCCTCGTGAGCAGTGCAGGCAATTATCCGTGGTCGAGTTACTTGCACAACTGCGGCCATCGGGTCGATCCCCTGGTGCGGGAGCACCCGTTGTTCTGGGCTTTGGGAAATACCCCTTTCGCACGTGAGGCCGCATATCAGGAGTTGGTGAGCGCAGGGTTACGCGCCACTGATCAACTCGCGATCGCCGAGGCGTCGAAGAAAGGTTGGGTTCTGGGGCATGGCGGACCAAGCCTCGCAGGTGTGGCCTTGCCGCGTCGCGGTATGCCGCTCCCGCGAGGCAGGCCACGTAAAATTCAATCTGACCCTATTTAAACTTAGCTTTGTAAATCAGAAAATAAATTGGGGTCCGACCCTTATTAATTCTCTTGAGCAACCTGTGTCGTGGGCGTATAGTGCTGGTCCGTAGTTATTTGCGTTGCGTCGCAACAGCATTAGCAAAAGGAATGCCATGGTCCAGATTTCTGCCGCGCCCGCAGCTCAAGGCCTGTATGATCCGCGCAATGAACACGATGCCTGTGGCGTCGGTTTCGTGGCGCACATCAAGGGCAAGCGCTCACACTCGATCATCGAGCAAGGCCTGCTGATTCTCAAGAACCTGGACCATCGCGGTGCTGTAGGCGCTGATGCGCTGATGGGCGACGGCGCCGGCATCCTGCTGCAAATGCCGGATCAGCTGTATCGCGAGGAGCTCGCGAAGCTGGGCGTAATCCTGCCACCGCCAGGGGAGTACGGCGTTGGCATGGTGTTTCTGCCTAAGGAGCACGCATCGCGGCTGGCATGCGAGCAAGAGATCGAACGCGCGGTCCGCGCCGAGAATCAGGTGGTGCTTGGCTGGCGCGATGTGCCGATCGATGCCGCCATGCCGATGTCGCCGACTGTGCGCGCCAAAGAACCCGTGATTCGCCAGATCTTCATCGGCCGCGGGCCCGACATCATGGTCACCGATGCGCTTGAGCGCAAGCTGTACGTCATCCGCAAGTCCAGCGGCCATGCCATCCAGGCGCTCAACCTGCTTCACGGCCGCGAGTTCTTCGTGCCGTCAATGTCGGCGCGTACTGTGGTGTACAAGGGCCTGCTGCTGGCCGACCAGGTCGGTGTCTACTACAAGGACTTGCAGGATGCGCGCTGCGTTTCGGCGCTGGCGCTGGTGCATCAGCGCTTCTCGACCAACACCTTTCCCGAATGGCCGCTGGCGCACCCGTACCGGATGATTGCGCACAACGGCGAGATCAACACCGTCAAGGGCAACTTCAACTGGATGCGCGCGCGCGAAGGCGTGATGAAGTCCGCGGTGCTGGGCGACGACCTCACGAAGCTGTTCCCGCTGATCTACGAAGGCCAGAGCGACACTGCCTGCTTCGACAACGCGCTCGAGCTGCTGGTGATGGCCGGCTATCCGCTGCCCCAGGCCATGATGATGATGATTCCCGAGGCCTGGGAGCAGCATACGTTGATGGACGACAACCGCCGCGCCTTCTACGAGTACCACGCGGCGATGATGGAGCCATGGGACGGTCCCGCGGCCATGGCTTTCACCGACGGCCGCCATATCGGCGGTACGCTCGATCGCAACGGCCTGCGTCCGGCGCGCTACATCGTCACCGACGACGACCTCGTGGTCATGGCCTCCGAAGTCGGCGTCCTGCCGATCCCCGAATCCAAGATCATCAAGAAGTGGCGCCTGCAGCCCGGCAAGATGTTCTTGATCGACTTGGAGCAGGGTCGCATCATCGACGACAAGGAACTCAAGGACACCTACGCCAACGCCCGGCCGTACAAATCGTGGATCGACAGCGTGCGCGTGCGTCTCGACGACGTTGCCACCCGCGTCGAGCTGCCGCCATCGGAAGCCTCGCTCCTGGATCGGCAGCAGGCGTTCGGCTACACCCAGGAAGACCTCAAGTTCCTGATGAGCCCGATGGCGCTGAGCGCCGAGGAGGCGATCGGCTCGATGGGCAATGACTCCCCGCTGGCGGTCATATCCAACAAGTTGAAGCCGCTGTACCACTACTTCAAGCAGCTTTTCGCCCAGGTCACCAACCCGCCGATCGATCCGATCCGCGAGCAGATGGTGATGTCGCTGGTCACTTTTGTAGGTCCGCGCCCGAACCTGCTCGACAAGGACAACATCAACCCGCCGATGCGCCTCGAGGTAACCCAGCCGGTGCTCGACTTCCATGAGATGGCGAAGATCCGCGAGATCGACAAGCACACCGGAGGCAAATTCAAGTCCTATGAGCTGGACATCTGTTATCCGGTAGCGTGGGGCAAGGACGGCATCGAGGCTCGCCTGGCCTCCCTGTGCGCCGAGGCTGTGGATGCGCTCAAGACCGGGCACAACCTTTTGATCGTGTCAGACCGCAGGGTCGATGCGCAAAGCGTACCGATTCCCGCCTTGCTGGCAACCAGCGCGATTCACCATCATCTGGTGCACAAGGGCTTGCGCACCACCACAGGGCTGGTGGTGGAAACCGGCTCGGCCCGTGAAGTGCATCATTTCGCCCTGCTGGCCGGATATGGCGCCGAAGCCATTCATCCCTACCTGGCAATGGAAACACTGGCCGCCATGGCTCGCGGCCTGTCGGGCGACCTGTCACCCGAAAAGGCGCTTTACAACTATCAGAAGGCGATCGGCAAAGGGCTCATGAAGGTGTTCTCCAAAATGGGCATTTCCACCTACATGAGCTATTGCGGCGCGCAGATCTTCGAGGCTATCGGCTTGAGCAGCGCGTTGGTCAACAAATATTTCCGCGGGACCGCCTCCAATGTGGAGGGCATCGGCATTTTCGAAGTGGCCGAGGAAGCCGTGCGCCTGCATCAACAGGCCTTCGGCGCCAACCCGGTCCTGGCCAACATGCTCGATGCCGGAGGGGAGTACGCGTTCCGCATTCGCGGCGAAGAGCACATGTGGACCCCGGACGCGATCGCCAAGCTGCAGCATTCGGCACGTGCCAACAATTTCAATTCCTACAAGGAATACGCGCAGATCATCAACGATCAGTCGAAACGCCAGATGACCTTGCGTGGCCTGTTCGAATTCCGTATCGACCCCGCGCGGGCGATTCCGCTCGATGAAGTCGAGCCGGCCCGCGAGATCGTCAAGCGCTTTGCAACCGGCGCCATGTCCCTGGGTTCGATCTCGACCGAAGCGCATGCCACGCTCGCAGTCGCCATGAACCGCATCGGCGGCAAGTCGAACACCGGCGAAGGCGGTGAGGATGAACTGCGATATCGCAATGACTTGAAGGGCATCAAGCTGCCGGCCGGGGAGAGCATTGCCTCGGTGCTCGGGCGCGAAAATGTCGAGGCCGACATTCCGCTATTGGCCGGCGACTCGCTGCGTTCGAAAATCAAGCAGGTCGCCTCCGGCCGCTTTGGCGTCACCGCGGAATACCTGGTGTCCGCCGACCAGATCCAGATCAAGATGGCCCAGGGCGCCAAGCCCGGCGAAGGCGGGCAACTGCCGGGCCACAAGGTCAGCGAATACATCGCCAAGCTGCGCTTCTCGGTACCCGGCGTCGGTCTGATCTCGCCGCCGCCGCACCACGACATCTACTCGATCGAGGATCTGGCGCAGTTGATCCATGACCTGAAAAATGCCAACCCGCAGGCCTCGATCTCGGTCAAGCTGGTGTCCGAAGTGGGCGTTGGTACCGTGGCCGCGGGCGTGGCCAAGGCCAAGGCGGACCACGTAGTCATCGCCGGGCATGACGGCGGCACCGGCGCTTCGCCCCTGTCGTCGATCAAGCATGCCGGCACGCCATGGGAGCTTGGCCTGTCGGAAACGCAGCAGACCCTGGTACTCAACGGCTTGCGCGGCCGCATTCGGGTGCAGGCCGATGGCCAGATGAAGACCGGTCGCGATGTCGTCATCGCCGCCATGCTGGGCGCCGACGAAATGGGCTTCGCCACCGCGCCGCTGGTCACCGCCGGCTGCATCATGATGCGCAAGTGCCACCTCAACACCTGCCCGGTCGGCGTCGCCACCCAGGACCCGGTGCTGCGCCGCAAATTTGCCGGCAAGCCCGAACACGTGGTGAACTTCTTTTTCTTCGTGGCCGAAGAGGTGCGCCAACTGATGGCGCAGTTGGGCATCCGCAGGTTCGATGAGTTGATCGGTCGCACCGACATGCTCGACCGCGCGCGCGCGATCTCGCACTGGAAGGCCAACGGGCTGGATTTTTCGCGTATTTTCCATCAACCCGGCGTGGCCGCGGATGCCCCGCGCTTTCAGGTCGAGCAGCAGGACCACGGCCTCGTCAATGCACTCGACCACAAGCTCATCGCCACGGCGGCGGCTGCGCTTGATGCGGGCGAGAAGGTGCAATTCATCCAGCCGGTGAAAAACCGCAACCGCACCATCGGCACCATGCTTTCGGGTGAGGTGGCGCGCCGTTACGGTCACGAAGGCCTGCCCGATGACACCATTCACATTCAGTTGCAGGGCACCGCCGGGCAGTCCGCCGGCGCCTTTCTGGCGCACGGCATCACGCTTGATCTGGTGGGTGAAGCCAACGACTACGTCGGCAAGGGCTTGTCGGGCGGACGGATCATCGTGCGTCCGAATACCGAGTTTCGCGGCTGGGCGGTCGACAACCTCATCGTCGGCAACACCGTGTTGTACGGCGCCCTTGCCGGCGAGGCCTACTTCAACGGAGTGGCCGGCGAACGCTTCGCAGTACGTAATTCCGGCGCGGTGGCGGTCGTTGAAGGCACCGGCGATCATGGCTGCGAATACATGACCGGCGGCACCGTGGTCGTGCTGGGCCGGACCGGGCGCAATTTCGCGGCCGGCATGTCCGGCGGCATCGCCTATGTGTACGACAGCGATGGCGACTTCGAAAAGAAGTGCAACACCACGATGTGTGTGCTGGGCGCGGTGGTGGTGGCAGCCGACCAGGACAAGACGCCCAAGCAGGGCTGGCACAGCGAGCGCCGTGGCGGCGCGCGGGAAACCGACGAGGAGATACTCAAGCGCCTGGTCGAGCGCCATTTCAAGTTCACCGGTTCGACCCGTGCGCGCAATATCCTGGATGACTGGAACAACGAACGGGGCAAGTTCGTGAAGGTGTTCCCGACCGAATACAAGCGCGCCCTGGGCGAGCTCTGGGAAGCCGCGCACAAGGCACCCGCCAAGGAACCGATCACCGCCTGAGCGGCTGCAAAGCGCCACGTAGCGCATGGCGGAGACCGGGTGGTAGATGCCTTGTTTCCGGCTTGTGCGTATTGAACACTAGTCAAGCACTGAGGTAGCAGATGGGAAAAGTCACCGGATTCCTGGAACTCGCACGCGAAGAGGAGCAATACGAAGCGCCGCAGTCGCGCAAGAAGCACTACCGCGAATTCGTCCTGCGCCTGTCGGACGAAGCCGCGAAAAAGCAGGGTGCGCGCTGCATGGATTGCGGCATCCCGTTTTGCAACAGCGGCTGCCCGGTCAACAACATCATTCCCGACTGGAACGACCTGGTGTATCGCGGCAACGTGCGCGAAGCGCTCGACGTGCTGCACTCAACCAACAATTTTCCGGAATTCACCGGGCGCATCTGTCCGGCGCCTTGTGAATCGGCGTGCACGCTCAATATCAACGACGACGCTGTCGGCATCAAGTCGATCGAGCACTTCATCATCGATACCGGCTGGGAAAATGGCTGGGTCGTACCGCAGCCGCCCAGCGGGAAGACCGGTCGAAAAGTGGCGGTTGTCGGTTCCGGCCCGGCGGGCCTGGCGGCGGCGCAACAGTTGGCGCGTGTCGGCCATGCAGTCACCCTGTTCGAAAAAAACGACCGCATCGGTGGCCTGCTGCGCTATGGCATCCCCGATTTCAAGATGGAAAAGCACCTGATTGACAGGCGCGTCGAGCAAATGCAGGCCGAGGGCGTGGTGTTTCGCACCGGCGTGTTTGTAGGCGACAAGCCGCTGGATCCAACGATCAACAATTTCTCGCATGAAACGCTGTCGCCCAAGCAACTGCTGGCCGAATTCGATGCCGTGGTAATCGCAGGCGGTGCCGAGCAGCCGCGCGATTTGCCGGTGCCAGGGCGTGAGCTCGATGGCATTCATTTCGCGATGGAATTCCTGCCGCAGCAAAACCAGATCAATGCCGGCGATCGGCTCAAGCAGCAGTTACTGGCCACCGGCAAGCATGTGGTGGTGATCGGTGGCGGCGATACCGGTTCGGACTGCGTGGGCACCTCGAACCGCCACGGCGCGCTGTCGGTCACCCAATACGAGCTGCTTCCCACCCCGCCCGAGCAGGAGAACAAGCCGCTGGTATGGCCCTACTGGCCCACCAAGCTGCGCACCTCTTCGAGCCACGAAGAAGGTTGCGAGCGCGACTGGAGTGTGGCGACCAAACGCTTCGAGGGGCGCGACGGCAAGCTCGAAAAGCTGATCGCCTGCCGGCTCGACTGGAAAGACGGCAAGATGAGCGAAATGCCGAATTCGGAATTCGAGGTCAAGGCCGACCTGGTGCTCCTGGCCATGGGCTTCGTATCGCCGGTGCAGGGCGTGGTCGATGCGTTCGGCGTGGAGAAAGACGCGCGCAGCAATGCCCGCGCGCCGACCGAAGGTGACAAGGCCTATCACACCTCGGTGGCCAAGGTATTCGCCGCCGGCGACATGCGGCGTGGCCAGTCACTGGTGGTGTGGGCGATTCGCGAGGGGCGGCAATGCGCGCGCGCGGTGGACGAGTTTCTGATGGGTAGCTCGGAATTGCCTCGCTGATGATTCCGACAACAGTAGAAATCTACTTTTGTCGGGCGGATGTATGAACGGAATCACCGGCGGAGCCGGACCAGTCCGCTTGAAAAAGCGATGTACAAAACACCGGCCGGCGCCTCATGTTTTCGCCGGGGGTTTCAGCGATGTCCGATAACCTGCCGCTCTCGGATTTCATCCGATCGCGGGTGCGCTCCGTGCCCGACTGGCCGCAACCCGGCGTGATGTTCCGCGACATCACCCCACTCCTGTCGGATGCCAGGACCTTTCGCGTGCTGATCGATATCTTCGTGCATCGCTTCATGGACGAACGCATCGATGTGGTGGCCGGCATCGACGCGCGCGGTTTCATTCTCGGCTCGGTCATTGCCTATGAACTCAATCGCGGTTTTGTGCCGGTGCGCAAGAAAGGCAAGCTGCCCTTCGATACCTTGACCGAGGAATACGAACTTGAATACGGCAGTGCTGCGATCCAGATGCACAGCGATGCCGTCTCATCTGGCAGCCGGGTGTTGTTGATTGATGACCTGATCGCCACCGGCGGCACCATGCAGGCCGCGGTCAAGTTGCTCAAGCGCCTGGGCGCTGGCGCGATCCTGCCCGCAGTGATCATCGATTTGCCGGAGCTTGGCGGGACGAAGGCCTTGCGCGCCGATGGCCTTGCGCCGTTCGTGGTGTGTGAATTTGCCGGGCATTGACGACATGCAAGACGATACTCTGTTGATCGAACACGCCGGGGTAGTGGTGACCATGGATGCCGCGCGTCGCGAAATTGCCGACGGTGCGGTCTTTGTCCGCGGCAATCTGATCGAGCAGGTGGGCAGCAGTCAAGATTTGCGGCAATGGATGGCTGCCGAGCCAGTTTCGCGCACGCCGCGCAAGACCATTGCCGCGCATGGCTGCGTGGTGCTGCCTGGTCTGGTCAATTGCCATCACCACATGTACCAGACGCTGACGCGCGCGGTCGGCACCGGCCCGGGCCTTGTGCTGTTCGATTGGCTCAGGGCGCTCTACCCGGTGTGGGCCGAAATGGACCCTGAGGCCGTTTACGTCAGCACCCAGATCGCGCTGGCTGAACTCATGCTCTCCGGCGCCACCACGGTGGCCGATCATCTGTACCTGTTTCCTGGCGGCGCCAGGCTCGATGACAGCATCGCCGCCGCGCAGGCAATGGGCGTGCGCTTTCATGCCACCCGCGGCAGCATGAGCGTGGGCGAGTCGCAGGGCGGCCTGCCGCCGGACCGGGTGTGCGAGGACGAGAACGCGATCCTCGTCGATAGCCGGCGTTTGATCGAGGCGCATCACGATGCCGCGCATGGCGCGATGACACGCGTCGCGCTGGCGCCGTGTTCGCCGTTTTCGGTCAGTGCGGACCTGATGCGCGAATCTGCGGCGCTGGCGCGTGCCCATGCGGGCGTGGCCTTGCATACGCATCTGGCCGAAACGTTGGATGAAGAGCGCTATTGCATCGAGAAGTTCGGCATGCGGCCGATCGCCTATGCCGAAAGCCTGGGCTGGCTCGGGCCCGACGTGTGGTTTGCGCACATGGTGCATCCGTCGGCGGACGAGATCGCGCTATTGGGCGCCACCAGGAGCGGCGTGTGCCATTGCCCCAGCAGCAACATGATCCTGGCGTCCGGTATCGCGCCGGTGCCTGCCATGATCGGCGCCGGCGTGCGCGTGGGTATCGGCGTCGACGGTTCGGCCAGCAGTGACAGCAATCACTTGCTGGCCGAGGCTCGCCTTGCAATGCTGCTGGCGCGGGTGGGCTGGCCGGGGTTCGAATCGCGTGCCGACCGCTTCTCCGCGCGCGCCGCCCTCGAACTCGCCACGCGCGGTGGGGCCGCGGTCCTGAACCGTGACGACATCGGCAGCCTGGCGCCCGGCATGGCTGCCGACCTGGTCGGCTTTCGCATTGACGACCTGGCGCATGCCGGTGCGCAGGGTGATCCGGTGGCGGCCCTCATGACCTGCGCGCCGCAAAACGCCTGGTTCTCGGTGATCAACGGCCAGCCGCGGGTCGAGGCGGGTAAACTGACGGGCGGTTTAAATTTGCCTGACTTGATCGAGCGCCACAACCGGATCAGCGCGGCGATGCTCGCCCGTTCCGGATGGCCTGCTTGATGTGCGCGTGAACGGTCGGCACAAGGCATTCTTCATCTTTCATTATCCCAAGGGTTTTCGGAGAACATCATGAGTGAACGCATCGCGCGTCACGGGCTGCAAGTGGCGGCCAGCCTCGACCGCTTTATCCAGACCGAGGTGTTGCCCGGCACTGGCGTTGAAGCCGTAGGTTTCTGGCAAGGCTTCGCCAGCCTTGTGCAAGACCTTGCACCGAAAAATCGCGCCCTGCTGGCCGAACGCCAGCGCCTGCAGCGCGAACTCGATGCCTGGCATACAGCCCATCGCGGCCCGATCGAGGATATGGCGGCCTACCGCAAGTTTCTCGAAGGCATCGGCTACCTGGTACCGGTCCCGCCCGTGGTCAAGGCCACCACCGCCAACGTCGATAGTGAAATTGCACAACAAGCCGGCCCGCAACTGGTGGTGCCGATGTCCAATCCGCGTTATGCGCTCAATGCCGCGAATGCGCGCTGGGGCAGCCTCTACGACGCCCTGTACGGCACTGACGCGATTGCCGAGACCGGCGGCGCCGAAAAAGGCGGCGGCTACAACCCGGTGCGTGGCAACCTTGTGATCGCCCGCGCCCGCGCCTTTCTCGACCAGGCGGCGCCTTTGGCGACCGGATCACACGCCGAAGCGCTTGCTTACAAAGTGGTGGGCGGGGCCTTGCAGGTACAACTCAAGGCCGGCGGCAGCGCCTTGCGCGACCCGGCCCAATTCCAGGGCTTCAACGGGAGTGCGGACGCGCCGAGCGCGGTGTTGCTGATCAACCACGGCTTGCACTTCGAGATCCAGATCGATGCAGGCAGTGCCATCGGCAAGACCGATACCGCCGGCGTCAAGGATGTGCTGCTCGAGGCGGCGCTCACCACCATCATGGATTGCGAGGATTCAGTGGCCGCGGTCGATGCGCCCGACAAGATCAACATTTATCGCAACTGGCTGGGCCTAATGAAGGGCGACCTGACCGAAGAAGTGACCAAGGGCGGCAAGACCTTCACCCGGCGCGCCAATCCCGATCGCCAGTACACCCGCCCGGACGGCGGGGCCCTGACCCTGCACGGCCGCTCGCTGATGTTCGTCCGGCATGTCGGGCACCTGATGACCAACCCGGCGATTCTCGACCGCGACGGACTCGAAATCGCCGAAGGCATTCTCGATGCGGTGGTGTGCAGCGCGGCGGCGATTCATGATCTCAAGCGGCGCGCCAATTCGCGCACCGGGTCGATGTATGTGGTCAAGCCGAAAATGCACGGACCTGCCGAGGTCGCATTTGCCGACGAATTGTTCGGTCGGGTCGAGGATATGCTGGCGCTGCCGCGCAATACGCTCAAGATGGGCATCATGGATGAGGAGCGGCGCACCAGTGTCAACTTGAAGGCCTGCATCGGCGCCGCCCCGGCGCGTGTCGCCTTCATCAACACCGGTTTTCTCGACCGCACGGGCGACGAAATGCGCAGCGTCATGGAAGCCGGGCCGATGATCAAGAAAGGCGACATGAAATCGACCGCCTGGATCACCGCCTATGAAAAGAGCAATGTGTTGGTCGGTCTTGATTGCGGCCTGCGCGGCCGCGCCCAGATCGGCTCGGGTCTGTGGGGCTTGGCCGAGCTGTTGTCCGCGATGCTGGAGCAGAAAATCGCCCATCCCAAAGCTGGCGCCAATACCGCCTGGGTGCCGTCACCAACCGCCGCCACGCTGCATGCCTTGCACTACCACCAGGTCGACGTGCAGGCGGTGCAGATCGAACTCGAGAAGACCCGGCTTGCCGACGTGGCCAACGTCCTTCTGGACGACTTGCTGAGCGTGCCGGTGACCGCCACGCCCGACTGGCCGGCGCCTGAGAAGCAGCGCGAAGTGGACAACAATTGCCAAGGCATACTCGGCTACGTGGTGCGCTGGATCGACCAGGGCGTGGGTTGTTCCAAGGTGCCCGACATCAACAACATCGGCCTGATGGAAGACCGTGCGACCCTGCGCATTTCCAGCCAGCACATCGCCAACTGGCTGCACCACGGCGTGGTCACTGCCGATCAGGTGATGGAAACCTTCAAGCGCATGGCCAAGGTTGTCGACCAGCAGAACGCCGGTGATCCGCTGTATCGGCCGATGGCGCCGAACTACGATGCCTCGATCGCCTTCAAGGCGGCTTGCGCACTGGTGTTCGAAGGGCGCGCCCAGCCGTCCGGCTATACCGAACCCCTGCTGCACAAGTACCGGCAGGATTTCAAGGCGGCAGACGTGGCGTGAGGCGGCGCGCCTTGCCGAGCGCACAGCCGGCTGCGGCAGGGCAGTTGAAATGAGCGCCGCCCCGACGCAGCCAGCGCCGATCGGCACCGGCCTGATGGTTCTGATGGTGACGGCCGTTTTTTCCACCGCCGGCGCGATCCACTACCAGACGCCGATGCTGGCGCAGATGGCGGCGGAGTTCCGGGCCAGCCCGGCGCAGATCGGGTGGGTCGCAACCTTGTCATTCGGCGGGTTCTTCCTGGGAACACTGTTGCTGGTGCCACTAGGCGACTGCTTCGACAAGCGGCGCCTGGTGCTGGCGCAAATGAGCGGCGTGATGGTTTCGTTGCTGTCGATGGCGGCGGCACCTTCGCTCATCACGCTGGCGCTCGCGGCATTCATGGTCGGCGCATGTTCCTCGGTATCACATCAAGTCATTTCGCTGGCTTCGGAACTGGCGCCCCCCGAGGTGCGCGGCCATACGGTCGGGACAATACTTTCCGGGGTGTTCGTCGGGATACTGTTCGCGCGCCTGACGGGCGGGTTGGTCGCCAGTCACTTCAACTGGCGCTTGATGTATTTGATCGCCGCCGGCATGGTGCTGGTGATGATCGTTGCGGTGTTTGCCCGTCTGCCGGCCTCGCCGCCCAAAACGTCGCCGCGTCTGGCGCAGTTGTTCGCTTCGATGTGGCGCCTGTGGCTGGACCATCCACGCATACGCCGGGCCGCGACTATCCAGTTCCTGATCGGCGTCGGTTACGGCGGGTTTTGGGCCACCCTGGCCGCCATGCTGTTGCAACTGCATGGGTTGGGGCCCACCGCTGCGGGCCTGATGGCGATTCCGGGCGCCGACGGCATCCTGGTTTCGCGTGGCGCCGGACGCTGGACCGATCGCAGCGGTGCGCCGCCGGTCGTCAGGGCCGCCAGTCTTGGCGTGATCGCGGCCTTTGTCGTGCTCGCATTCGCGCCGCTCAGCATGGTTGCGGTGGTGTTGGGCGCTATTCTGCTCGATGCCGGCTTGCGTGCCGCCATGGTCGCCAACCAGACCCTGGTGATCGAAGCCAGCCCTGAGGCGCGCGGACGCGCCAGTACGGTGCTGATGATGCATGTTTGGGGCGGCAATGCGGTGGGCGCCTGGATTGCCAGCGTGGTCTTGACGGGTTTTGGCTGGCTGGCTGTATGCGGCGTTTGCTTCGCTGCCGCGGTGCTTGCCCTGGTGTTCGGCTCGCGTGGGGCCGGCAAAGGCGCCACAGCAGGCTGAATCAAGCGCGGACGCGGCGATCCGAAAGTTGGCACGCAGCTCGCTTGGGCAATGGTGGGCGCGCAATGTCGCGTAATCTCACCAAAAGTAACGATGCGACCCAATGCAATTGTCGCGGGCGCCCCGTAAAATCAAGATCCGAAGCGGTTGTATCCGGGGTAAATGAATCGTGTCGCAGGAAAGCTGTGAACCAAGCGCTGAATATCCGGTGGCCTTGCGGCTGACGGGGGCAGGCGCGCCTGACGCAGCCGAAGTCGCTTTCGAATCCGTGTTCGACTCGGTCGCCACCCTGTTTCGCGAGACCGGCAGCATCCTGCACCAGTTGATCGGCCTGGAGTTTCGCAGCGGCTGTGCGCATGATGCCCATATCGAGATCGTCAGGGCGCCCGAAAGAGTACCGGTGCTGATCGCACGCATGCGACGCAAATGGGGCGCGGTAGCCCATGTGCGGCTGGCGCAACACCTGCCTGACAACATCGCCGGCCTGCCGCATCCGGAACGCCGCACGTTGACGGTGATCGAGATCCATGTCGCGCACAGTGTGGCCACCGCCTACTGCCGGGTGAACCGGCTCACTAGGGAAATGACGCGCGGCCTGCTTGTCAGGACGAACGCGGCGCCAGTGTAGGTGTGTGCCAGACAGTGGCCCTGGCGCAGCCGACCGCAGGGGCGCCAATCCTGCAGCTTGCGAAAAGCCCGCCTTGCCCAAAGTCATGCGAATCACTCGCGAGCACCCGCAGCAGCCCGAAATAGTTCGTTTGGTCGAGCAACTCGACGCCTACCAAAAGCCGCTGTATCCGCCGGAAAGCCATCACGGCATCGACTTTGATGCATTGGCCGAGCCAAACGTGATTTTTGCGGTTGCGCGCAACCAGCAAGGCCAGGCCGTGGCTTGTGGTGCCATCGTCCTGGGCCCGCAATATGGCGAACTCAAGCGCATGTTTGTGCTGCCAGAATCGCGCGGCCAGGGAATCGGCCGTGCAATTCTGGCCTTTCTCGAAGCAGAAGCCGCGGCGCAGGGCTGCCGCCTCTACGTGCTTGAAACCGGAATCAGTCAACCCGAAGCCCTTGCCCTGTACGTGCGGGCCGGCTACGTCCCGGGCGGGCCGTTCGGCGACTACGCACCTGATCCGCTGAGCGTGTTCATGACGAAGCGGAACACGGTTTAGCAGCCCGTCGGAATCGGTCTGCACGCTTGCGTGATCGCGCGCTCCGGCCCGTGGCGTGGCATCCTGTCTCAAACTGTGAGGAGCGCATGGAACACGGCAACGCATTTTTGATCCAGGCCAGCATCTACTTCGCCGCCGCCGTGCTCGCGGTGATGGTCGCGCATCGCCTGGGCCTGGGCACGGTGGCGGGTTACCTGATCGCCGGCATCGCGATCGGCCCCTGGGGCTTCAAGCTGATTGCCAATGTCGACGATGTGCGGCGCTTCGCCGAAATCGGTGTGGTATTCCTGCTGTTCGTCATTGGATTGGAGCTTGAGCCGAAACGCCTGTGGGGCATGCGCGGGCGCCTGGTGAGTCTTGGCTTGTCGCAGGTGACCGGGTCGATTGTTCTGATCGGCTTGGTGGCCTGGGCTTTAGGTGTGGACCCGCGCGTGGGCCTGGTGGCCGGCATGGCCTTGGCCTTGTCGTCCACGGCGCTGGCGCTGCAGCCGCTCAACGAGCGCGGCGGGCTCGGTACCGCAGGCGGTCAGGCAAGCTTCGCGATATTGCTGTTTCAGGATCTCGCGGTAATCCCGATGCTGGCGCTTCTGCCGCTCTTGGGCAACGCCGGCGGCGCCGCGGGCTTTTCCTGGAGTGGCTTGAGCTTTGCGTTGATGGTGATTGCCGTCACGCTCACCGGTGGGCATTTTCTGGCGCGCCCGGTGTTCCGCTACATCGCGCGCACGCGCCAGCGCGAGGTGTTCACTGCCTTCGCCCTGCTCCTGGTGCTGGGAATCGCGCTCGGTTTCGAGGCCGCCGGCCTGTCGATGGCCCTGGGGGCATTTCTGGCTGGCGTGCTGCTGGCCGAGTCGGAGTACCGCCACGAGATCGAGGCCGCGGTCGAGCCCTTCAAGGGCCTGCTACTGGGCCTGTTTTTCATCTCGGTAGGCATGAGCGTGGATTTCGGCGTACTGCTGGCGCGTCCGTTCTTGATCATCGGCTTGATCGTCGGCCTGTTCGCCATCAAGGGCGGCGTGCTGTGGGTGATCGCGCGTGCCGCGCGCCTGCCGGCCGGCGAACGGCCGTTGTTCATCCTGTTGCTTGCGCAAGGCGGCGAATTCGCTTTTGTCTTGCTGGGCCTGGGCCAGGGCTATGGCGCGATTCCCGGTGAAACCGCGCGCGCCATCACCCTTGCCGTGGCCCTGTCGATGCTGGCCACACCCTTCCTCCTGGTGCTGCATGATCGTGTGCTGGTGCCGCGCCTGGCGGTCGGTGCCGGCAAGCGCGAGGAAGACGTGCCGGAAGCAGGCGCGGTGATCATCGCCGGGCTCGGTCGCGTCGGGCAGGTGGTGGCGCGGCTATTGCATGCGAGCGGCGTGCAGCCAGTGGTGCTGGATGACGATCCCGATCATGTCGAGGAGTGTCGCAAGTTCGGCTTTCGCGCCTTTTATGGCGACGCCACCCGCGTCGACCTGCTACATGCGGCCGGCGCCGACAGCGCTGCGTTCCTGATCTCGGCGCTCAATGATCCCGAGGCCACCTCACAATTGGCATGCACCTGCAAGAAGCACTTTCCGAACTTGCGCATCATCGCCCGTGCGCATGACATGCGCCACCTGTTCGACCTGCGCGATATCGGCGTCGAGGCGATCGAGCGCGATACCTTTCAATCCTCGCTCAAGTTGGGCGAGATCGCGCTCACGCTGATCGGCGGCGACGCTGCCCGCGCCCAGCGCATTGTTCAGGCCTTCGCCGAACATGATCACGAAGTGCTGGCCAAGCTCTACGCGGTGCATCGTGGCGCGCCCGATCACCACATCACGGTGTCCAATGAACTGCGCGACCAGTTGGCGATGACGCTTAACGAAGATCGCGCGCGTCCTTTGCGTTGAGTCTCCTGCAAGGCGCTGCGCGGGCTTGCCTCGAGCACTGGATCGCGGCGAAACGCTTGTCGCGGCCCTTGCCGCATAATCGGCGTGCAGGTCATTCCATGAAAGGTGTTGCGCATGGCTCCCAAACGCGCGGCAAGCAGGAAGCCGACAGCTTCAAGACCGTCACAAGTCCGCAAATCGGCGACCCGCAAGTCTTCGGGCCCCGTCGATAGCCTGATGGGCAAGTTCGTGCCCGACCTGCCGCTCCTGGGCATGGTGCGCGATCTCGGGCGTTGGGCCGATGGCATGCTTACCAGCGCCGGTGCCGGTGCCCGCATGGCAGGATGGGTCGCCCCGGTGATCGCGAGCCCGGCGGCTGCGGCCTCGCTCAAGCGCGCCGGCGCGCTCTTGCATGACGTGCGCGAAACCGCCGGTCTGTCGGTGGGCGATCTGGGTGCCGCGATCGATCTCAAGGATGCGAGCCTGCTGGAGCATTTCGAAGCAGGCAAGGTGGCGTTGCCGTTCGATGTTATGTTGCGCATCGCTGGTGTGCTCGGGCGCAACGACCCCGTGCCTTTCGTCATGCGCCTCTTGCGCGAATCCAATCCGCGCCTGGCCAAGACCCTGGAGGACATGGGTATCGGTAAACTGGTGGCGCATGTCGGTCGCGAGCGCGAGTTCGTCAACCTGTATCGCGGCCGCGATGAACTGCGCGGTCTTTCCGATGAAGAGTTCGCGGCCATGCTTGCGATCGTCGATGGCGCGCTCAAGCTGGTGCTGGCGGCCCGGCGCGGCGCGGGCGCGACGCGTTCGGGCGCTCGCCCGAGGGCCGCTGGTTAAAATAGGGTGGCAGGCGTGACACGCCACCCACAGAAGACCCGAATGCGCCAATTGAGCGGCAACGATGCGCGGTTCCTCTACTCCGATACCGCGCAGGCCAACGCCAACATCAGCAAGATCCAGATCTACGACCAGTCGACCGCGCCGGGCGGGAAGGTACGCTTCAAAAGTATCCTGAAGCATATCGAAGGGCGTCTTGACCGCTCGCCGATATTTCGCCAGAAGCTGCAACGCGTACCGCTCGAACTCGACTATCCGTACTGGATCGAGGACGAGCATTTCGATCTCGAGTACCACGTGCGTCATATCGCACTGCCCCAACCCGGCGACTGGCGACAGTTTTGCATTCAGGCTTCGCGCATTCACGCGCGCGCGCTCGACTTGAACCGGCCATTGTGGGAAATCCATGTTATCGAAGGGCTTGACGGCTTTCTCGACCTGCCCGCAGGCAGCTTCGCGCTGCTGACCAAGGTGCATCATGCCGCGATCGATCTCGACGGTGGCGGCATCACCACCCTGTTGCATGACACCACGCCTGAACCCGCCGCGCCGTCGCCGCCCGAGCCCTGGTTTCCGGAAGCGCCCCCCGGAGCGATCGCGATGTTCATGCGTGCCATTGGCAACAACGCAGCCTCACCCTTCCGTCTGGCGCGCTCGCTGGCACGCCTGGCGCCCGGCGCCATCACGCTGGCCGGCGATATCCTGCTGCGCCCCGAACGGATGGTGCCGACCCGCTTCAATTCGGTGGTCTCGGCCCATCGCGTATTCGAGACGCGGCGTTTCATGCTTGACGAGTTCAAGGCGATTCGCACGCTGGTCGGTGGTGCCACCGTCAACGACGCGGTGCTGGCGGTATGCGGCGGTGCGTTGCGCCTCTACCTGGATGGCCTGCATGAGTTGCCGCAAGCCAGCTTGACGGCGATCGCGCCATTTTTCATCCGCGACGGCGCAGCCGAAGCGGGGCAAAAGCCCGTCATGTCCTGGGTGCGGGTCCGGTTGGGCACCGACATCGAAGGTCCTGTGCTGCGACTCGCCCATGTGCGTGCGCAGACCGCCGCTTCGGAAACGGTGAACCAGGCGATCAGTGCGCGCGAACTTACCGATGTGCAGCGCCACACACCGGCCGCTACCCTCGCGCTGGCCAGCAAGATGCTTGGCCGTGCCGCCTCCGGCATCGGGCGCCGCGCACCGCTGGCCCATTGCACCATCAGCAACGTGCCCGGCCCGTCGCAGCCGCTCTACATGTGCGGTGCGCGCATGACATATTTTTCGGCGATCATGCCGATCGCCGACGGCATGGGGCTTGTCATCGCGGTCACCAGTTACGACGGCCGCATCATCATTTCGCCCACGTCCTGCCGCGAGCTGATACCCGACCCGGCGCATTTCGCGCAGTGCATCCGCGACAGCTTCCAGGAGTATCTGGCGCTGGCACAAGCCGGCGCCGGGTCAATTGTGAAGGACCGGGGCAAGGCTGCGCCTAAGCCGCGGGTCATGCCGAAGCGGCCGCGCAAGGCAGCGGCGCGCGCCTCGGGCAGGACCAGGACTACACCGTCGCCGGTGTCAGCATCCGGTACAGCGCGCCGGAAACGCCCGCTGGCCGGTACGGCCGCCACTGCCCTTCCGCCTGCGCCAGGCGGTCGGCCACGATACAAAGCACGATCGCATTGACGCCCAGCCCGGTGTGGCTGCCGGGCACGCGAATGTTTTCGTGCATTGCCGGGTCGCCATCGATGGTGGCTTCCTGCGGCGGCACCACACCGTCGGAGAGCGAGTAAAGACAGCTCATCGGTACCGGCGGCACCTTCTTCTCCCGCAGCTTGCGCACACGCGGCTGCATCGAGTGCGCTGCCGGACCCAGCGGATGGGCGATCAGCCGGTACAGCGCCTGCACCATGGGCGGCGACTTGCTGCCCTCGGGGTCGATGCTGACCGGGCTGCCCAGCGTGATCAGCATGCGCACACACTCCGGCGCCTGATGCGCACCGTACAGCCCGAACACGCCGCCCAGGCTCCAGCCGACCAGGCTTACCTTGCGCCCGCTCTTGTGGTGCATGTGGCGGACCTTTTGTTCCAGCGCCGAGGCATGTTTGTTCTGGAAGCCCACATTGCGCCCCAGGCCCCAGGTGTGAACGTCATAGCCGCGGTTGCCGAGAAACAGCTTCAGTGCGATCAGCGAAACCTCGCTGGCCATGAAGCCAGGCAAGAGCAGCACCGGGTGGCCGTCCCCCTGCGGCGCGCTCAACAACAGCGGCAGCGAGTACGGCAGGGTAGCCATTTCCAGCAGCGCGCGAAACTCGGTGGCCGAGTGCAACGGATGGGGGGCGTCCTGATGGGGGTGCCGGGTAGCCATGGTCAATGCGTCAAGGTAGGCACGGGACGTGCAGGTGCGGAACGTCACCCAGTCTATCTGGGGGCAGGTGGGCGCAACTCAAGCCGTGCGCCTGGCTGCGGATTTCGCTGTTGCGCGGCGTGGCGTGGGCGCCACTTCAGTGCGTTTGCCGGCGCTTGCCTGCACCGCAGTCCGCTTCTTGGGTGCAGCACGCCTGGCGCTGCCCGCGGCTTTGGCGGGTTTGCGTAGCGCCGCCTTGCGCGCAGCCGGCTTCTTCACCGGGGCCCGATCGGGCGGTGCGGCACGCCTCAGTGGCTTGGCTTCGGCAGTCACGATTGCTGCCACAGCGCTTTTTTGCACCAGTTCGTCGAACGCCGCCGTCAGTGCCGCTGCAAGTTTGCGCGCATCCGGCACCGCACTGCGGGCGGTGGTGAAACCGAAGCCCATGGTGCCGGCATAGCTCATGACAGTAATGTTGAGCCCCAGCCCGTGCTCGACGACCGACAGCGGCCAGTAGCTGCTCATCCGTGCCTGCGCCGCGTAAAGGGCTACCGGCGGCCCGGCTACGTTGGAGATCACCAGGTTGGCAATTGGCGGTAGCGCGCCGGCGATACGCGAGCGCCCGTACAGCAAGGCCAGGCCCTGCATGATCCAGGGCATTGCGATCGATGGAAAATCGGTCGGAATCACGCCCCTGGCGCGTGCCGCCAGCGATTTGACCGCGTCGGCGGCGTCGCGAATCGCGACCAGACGTTCGAGCGGATCATCGATCTGGGTGTTCAGATTGACCAGGCTCATGGTCGCCTGGGTGGTGAAATCAGTGTTGCCGGCTGCGCGCAGCGAAATCGGCATCGCCGCCATCAACGGCTTCTCTGGGATACCGCCGTGGTGTGCCAGATAGCGCCGCAAGGTACCGCTGCACAGCACTAGCACGATGTCGTTTACCGTGGCGTCATGCGCCGCCGCCAGGCGCTTGATCTCGCTTAAGGAAATCGACAGGGCGGCGAAACCCCGTTCGCCGGTGATTGCGACATTGAGTGGAGTCTTCGGGCCGAACGAGAAATTTTGCCCCAGCTTGCCGGTCGTTCCCTGCGGTCGGGCCCCGAACACGCCAGCCAGTGTGCGCACCGCATCGGGCAGGTGGCGGATCAGCTTGATGATCTGGCCCGCATCGTGTTTCAAGGCTGCCGCCGCCAGGGCGCGCAGTCCGGGATGTTCGGCGCTGGCGCGCCTGGCGGCGGCTGGCTGCAACTTGCGTGGTTCAGGCGTGACGTCGAACAAGACCTGTGCCAGCAGCACGCCGGCCTGGCCGTCGAGTACCGCGTGGTGGACCTTGACGTAATAGGCGATCTGGCCGTTTGCCAGGCCCTCAATCACATACAGGCGCCACAATGGCCGGGTACGGTCCAGCAGCTCAGAGTGCAGGCGCGCGGCGCATTCCTCAAGCTGCTTAAAGGTACCTGGTCGGGTCAGGCCGACGCGAAGCACATGCTGGTCGAGATCGACGTTACGTTCTTCGACCCATACCGGGTTGGCGAACTGCAAGGGCATCGGCGCCAGTTTGCGCGTGAATATCGGCGCCAGGTGCAGGCGCTCGCCGATCTGGCGCTTGATGTCGGCGTGGAAATCGCCGGCGTAGCCTGGCGGCAGGTCGAACAGGTGCAGCGACGCGACATGCATTGGCGTCTCGGGTGTCTCCACGTGCAGGAAGGCACCATCCACTCCGCTCAGCGGTTTCATCGAGTTCCCGTGTTCCCTGCGGCCATGCTGCTCCGCTCAGTGGCGTTTGCCTTTCACGCCGCCTTCGCATGCATCACCTGATGCCGTGCCAGGTTGAGAGGTCTCGCTTGCGGTGCCTGCCTGGCGGCAGGCCCTTCGCACCCGACAAGTCTTGCTCATGCCGCCTTCGTATGCATCACCTGATGCGGTGCTGGAACCGGCCAGCCGGCGGCGGCGCCGACTTCGGCGATCACCTTGTTGGTGTCGAAGTACACCTGCCAGTAGTGGTTGTTGTGGCAGAAGGGGCGCACGCCGAGCAGGCAGCCGGCGGCGTTGAATTCGATGATCTCCACCTGCGGCGCCGGATTGGTGAGCACGTTGACCACCTGCGATACGCGTTGCCCGAGGCCCGCGATGGCGTCTTGCGGGTTGACGCCGTTGGCGATCTGGCACTTCAAGTCGACGCGGCGATAGGGGTTGTGGGTGTAGTTGACCACGTTGTCGGCCAGGATCTTGCCGTTGCCCACCGTGACGCGCAGGTTGTCGACCGTGTCCAATGTGGTGACGAACAGCCCGATTTCGCGCACGTCACCGGTTACGCCGGCGGCACTGATCATGTCGCCCACCTTGAAAGGGCGCAGCACGATCAGGAAGGCGCCGGCGGCGAAGTTGGCCAGGAGCCCCGACCAGGCCGCCCCGATGGCGATGCCGGCAGCGGCGATGAAGGCGGCGAAGGAGGTGGTCTGGATGCCGAAGATCGACAGGATCGCCAGCACCAGCACGATACGCAGCGCCACCTTGATCGAGGCTTCGCCGTAGGTGATCAGCGTCGGGTCGACCTTGCGCGCGGTCATGCCGTCGTGCGAAATGCGGGTGATGAAACGGATCACCCAGCCGCCGACGATCCACAGGATCACCGCGCCCATGACTTTCCAGCCGATATCCACCAGATACGGCACCAGGACTTTTTCAGCTTCGATCATTGCCGTACTTGCGTTCATGTGTTTCCCCTCTGTTCATGTGTTGAATAACGGCGCGAAGCTTGCCGCAAGGCGCGCAACAACGCAACTGTCGCCGCGCCCCGGCTCGCCGCGGAGATGGTGGCGAACGCTCGCATCGCGCGGATTCACGCCGGGCGCGTCACCATCGGTGCCGCTACGCCTTGGATCATCACGTTGAGCAGCGCCGGCAGATTCGATGCCTGCGCGCGTTGCGCCGCCGGCAGCAAGCGCGTCGCATCGTCGACCATTTCACCATAGGCGCCGAATGACGCTGCGGTCAGGTCATAGCGCGCCGGGGTCAATTCGCAGCCGATCAGGCGCTCCGGCCCATAAGCCTTGAGCTGGATCTGGTATTCGGCATTCCAGCGCGCGTCGTTGCCAACCACGGCCACAAAAGGCAGCCGATAGCGCATCGCGGTGTCGATCTCCATCGCGTGAAAGCCGAAGGTGCCGTCGCCCATCAGCGCCACGATCGGCACGCCGGGTTTGGCCACCCGTGCACCCAGGGCAAAGGGCAGGGCCGGGCCGATGGCGCCGGCCGGGCCGTTGATGATGCGATTGGGCGCCGTCAGGCAGGCCTGCGCCCATTGCCCGAACTCGCCGCCGTCGGACACCAGCACCGAATCCGGGTGGCTGTCGAGCAGCGCCTGCAGCGGTCGGCATGCGGCCACCGGATGCAGGCGCTTGGGCTGGGTCGAGACCGCCGTATCCCAGGCGGCGGGGCGATAGGCGATCGCCGATCGCACCTCGGCAAGCCAGGCGCTGGTCGAACGCCTGGCCGCTTGCGCCAGGGCGGCCAGCGCGGAATGGGCGTCGGCCGTGGCGATGAACTTGAGCCGTGCGCCCAGAGCCGCGCGTGCGCGCGCCTGTTCGCTCGCATCGGCGTCGATCTGCATGAATTCGCAATCGGCCGCGAAGCATTTGCCGAACTTGAGCGTGAAATCGACGCGCTTGCCCACGAGCAGAACGCGGTCCGCCACGGCCAGCATCTGGGCGAACGCGCCCAGCGAAGGGTCGGCCACGCCGCGCGGGCTTTCCATGCCGATCACCGCGATGCCGGCCGAATCTTCCAGGGCCTTGCGGGCGGCGCTGCCGGCCCGTGTCATGGTGGCCGGGCCGGTCAGGATCAGCGGCCGTTTGGCCGCACCCAGCCAGGCCATCGCCGTTTGCGCATCTGCAGCGGCCAGCACGCTGTTGGCGGCGGCGGTCACCGGCATGTTGTCGTCACGCGCGGCGCTGCTTTCGAGCGCATCGGTCGGCAGGCTCAGGTGCACCGGGCCCGGGCGGCCCGAGCGTGCCTCGCGCATGGCGCGCGCGATGTCGGGCCCCAGTGCGTCGGCTGCGGCCGCGGTCCATGCCGCCTTGCATACGGGGGCCGCCATCTCGGCCTGGCGCATTTCCTGGAACGCGCCCAGGCCCAGCTGATCATTGGGTGCATGGCCCGACAGCAGCACCACGGGCGACTCGCCCATTTGCGCGGTATAGAGCGCGCCCACCGCGTTGGCATGGCCCGGCCCGCCGGTCACCAACGCGATGCCGACTTCGCCGGTGAGTCGCGCGTAGGCATCGGCCATGTGTACGCACGCGCCTTCGTAGCGCACATGCACAAGCTCGATGCCGGCATCCAATGCGGCGTCGAACACCGGCATGATGTGGTTGCCCGACAAGGTGAAGATGCGCGTGACGCCGGCGCGTTTCAAGGTGGTGCACAGCGCGTCGGCGCCGCGATGCTGCTTCATGCGGGTTCCTTGGTAAGAAGGGTTTGACCGGGTGCGACGCGGGTGAATTTGACCGCTTCGCGCGCGATGGTGAGCGCACCGCCTGCCAGGCGCGCGACGGTGTAGTCGGACGTTGCCAGATCGCCGGTGTCGGGAAAGTCTTCGCGATAGTGGGCGCCGCGCGAGTCCTCGCGGGCGATCGCGGCAGCGGTGATCACCTGGCTTGTGCGGATCAGGTTCTTCAGGTTCAGCCAGTCATGCCAGGTGAGATTGAAGTCACGATCCTCACCGGACACGCCGGTCGCATCGAGCTGACGCTCGAGTTCCATCAAGCGAGTTGCGCCGCGCGCAAGACCGGCGGATGTACGCAAAATTCCGACCTCATCCCACATGCATTCATACAGGGCATCGCGAATGCCCTCGAGGCTGCCGGCCGGCTGGCCGAACGGCGCTTCGGCCGTGGCCATGGCGGCGGCGATCGCCGCCTCATCGGGGTTTTTGAGCGGCGCACCGGCGCCCACCCACGCCGCCATGCTGTCGCCGGCGATGCCACCGAACACGGTGGAATTGGCCACACCATTGCCGCCTAAGCGGTTGGCGCCGTGCACCCCGCCGGTATCCTCGCCGGCGGCGAACAAGCCTGCGAGTTCGGTCGAGCAATCCACCTTGAACTGCAGCCCGCCCATCATGTAGTGCGCCGTTGGCACCACTTCGACTAAGCCGCCGGCCAGGTCGAAGCCGCAATCCTCGCAACGCTCGACCATGCCCTTGAACTGCTTGCGCACATTGGCCGGGCCCAGATGCGCCATCGAGATGTAGAGGCCGCCGTTGGGGCTGGTGTTGCCGGCGCGCATCTCGGTCTGCATGGCGCGGGAGACGATGTCGCGGGTGGCGCGCTCGGTGCGCGGGTCGTACTTGTGCATGAAGCGCTCACGATCGCCGCCCAACAGGTAGCCGCCGGCACCGCGCAGGCCCTCCTCGATGATGGTGCCGGTGATGCGCGTGCCGGCGCCGGCCAGCACGCCGGTGGGGTGGAACTGCACCATCTCCATGTCGCGCAGCGGCAGGCCGGCGGCCAGCGCCATCGCCAGGCCGTCGCAACTCTTGTCGCCCGATGGCGTGTGGTACTTGTACATGGTGGGGCCGCCGCCGGTGGCCAGCAGCACCGCGCGCGCCTGCACAAACACGAACTCGCCATCGCGCATGTCGATCATCAGCACCCCGGCAATGCCCGAACCATCGGCCGCCTTGATCAGCGCGACCGCGCGATGCTCTTCCAGGCGGTTGACGGCGCGCGCCCACACCTGCTCGGCCAGGCGATTGATGATCTCGATGCCGGTCAGGTCGCCCTTGTGCACGGTGCGGTCGAAGGTCTGGCCGGCAAACGCCTTCTGGTGCACCGTGCCGTCCGGGTTGCGATCGAAAAAGCAGCCCAGCTCATTCTCCAGTTCATGGATGCGCACCACCGCCTGCTCAACCAGGGTCCAGGCCAGGTCCTGATCGGCCAGCCACTTGCTGCCTTCGATGGTGTCCATGAAATGCCGCTCGACCGAATCCTCCTTGGCCAGCGCCACGTTGTAGCCGCCTTGCACCATGCGCGTGCAGCCGGATTTGCCCAGCAGGCCCTTGACCGCGATGGTGATGTCAAGCTTGGGACTGGCCTGGTGCGCATGCAGCGCGGCGAACAGGCCCGCGCCGCCGGAACCCAGGATCAGGATGTCGGTTGTGCGGCGATTGATGCTCATGGTGTCATTGCAGCTTGATGCCCAGGCGCTGGATCAGTGCCGACCAGCGCAAATGGTCGGCCTGGGTGCGCCGTGCGGCTTCTTCCGGCGACGATTCGACAATGTCGACCGAGGCCGCGGTGATCCTGGCGCGCAACTCCGGCGTGGCAAGCGCGGCGCTGACGTCGGCCGCCACCGTGCGCAGGATGTCGGCCGGCGTGCCCCTGGGTGCGAACACACCAGTCCATGATTCACCATAGTCGCCGGGATAGCCGGCTTCGGCGAAGGTCGCCACATCCGGAGCGGCGCTGCTGCGCTGGTTTTCCATCATTGCGATCACGCGCAGGCGACCGCCGTCGATCAGGGGCTTGGCGGGTGCGATGCCGACCACGGCGAAATCGAGTTGACCACCGACCACCTCGCGCAAGGCATCGGCCGCACCCTTGTAACCGACCCAGCCCAGTTCGATGCCGGCGCTGCGCTGGAAATCGGCCAGCGCGAAAAAGGGGCGGTCCGATTGTCCGCCGCCGCTCCAGAAGTTGAGTTTGCCGGGTGCTTTTTTCGCCGCCTCGACCACATCGCGCAAGCTCTTGTAGGGCGAACCCGCCGCTACCACCATCCACACCGGCACGCGCACGCCGCGATGCACCGCCACCAGCTCGGCTTCGGGCTTGAAGGCCAGCCCGGGGATCAGCGCGGAGGCTGCCGTGATATTGCCGCCCGGCGAGAACAGCAGCGTGTAGCCGTCAGCCGGTGCCCTGATCGCGGCTTCGACCCCGATCATGCTGTTGGCGCCTGGGCGGTTCTCGACGATCACCGGCTGCTTCCAGGTGCGGCCAAGCTGCTCGGCGACCATGCGCGCGACGATGTCGCCGACGTTGCCGGGCGGGTTGGGCACGATGAACTTGACCACGCGGTCGGGGTAGGTCTGGGCGTGTGACGAAAGCGCGTTGGCCGCCATCAGCAGCCCGAAAACCAGTGCCCGCAGCGGGGCTGATCGAATCACCATCATGGTGTGATTTCCCGGTGCTTCATGCTCAAGCGGCCTTGACCCCGAGCCCGGCCAGCACCTGTGCACGACGCCCATCGACATCGGCGCGCACCTGATCGTAGAGACTGCCACCGTGGCTATCCATGCCCACCAGCAAGGGCCCGAAATCGCGAATACGAAACTTCCACAACGATTCAGGGTTGAGGTCATCGAGATCGACATCCTCGATCTGCTCGATCCAGGTGGTCTCCAACGCGGCGGTGCCACCGATGATCGCCAGATAGGCGCCGCCCAGCTCACTGAAAGCTGCCGCACTGGCTTCGCGCAAGCCGCCCTTGCCGATGATCAGGCGCACGCCGTTTTGGCTCATCAGCGGGCGTGTGAATCGCTCCATGCGGTCCGAGGTGGTGGTGCCCACACACACCGCCGCATAGCCTGCCGGGAATTCGGTCGATGGCGCGACCTTCTTCACATTCGGCGCGGTGTGAATCACCGCATGGCCGTTGAGATCGAAACGGGTTGGCCGGCCGCGATCAAACATGTGGATCTGGGTGGCATCGCGAATGCCGAACAACGTGCCCTGCAGCGTGACAGTGTCGTTGACGCGCAAAAGGCGCACCTGCGCCTCGCTGATCGGGGTGGTCAAACCATGGTGTGCCATGCGATGCCTCCTAGAAACCGTAGGCCACGCCGGCTGGCGTGAAAGTGGCTCGTGCGCGGCGCGCCGAGTGGCATTGCATGTTGACCGCAACCGGGTTCATGGTGATGTGGGTGGCCGCGACTTCGATATGCACCGCGAATGCGGTGGAGTCGCCGCCTAGGCCCTGCGGCCCGACTCCCAGCAGGTTGACCGCGGCCGACAGTTGCGCTTCCAGCAGGGCGGCATCGGCGTCGCTGCTGCGACTGCCCAGCGGGCGCGTCGCGGCACGCTTGGCAAGCGCAATGCACAGGTCCGAAGTGCCGCCGACGCCGACCCCTACGATAGTGGGCGGGCAGGTCTTGCCGCCGGCGGCGATCACGCAATCGATGACGAAGGTCTTGATGGCGTCGATGCCTTCGGCCGGAATCGCCATCTTGAGAAACGAGTTGTTCTCCGAGCCCGAGCCCTTGGGCACCATTTCGATCTCGAGCGTTTCCGGAATATCGCTGAAATCGACGTGGATCACCGGCACCTCGATGCCGCAGGAGCTGTGTTCGTTCTTGCGCGTCAGCGGATGCACCACCGAGGAGCGCAGCGGGTATTCGCGCGTCGCCCGCTCGCAGCCGCGGCGGATCGCCTGTTTGAGTGCGTGGCCGTCGAGTTGCGTGTCGCGGCCGATGCGCACGTTGTAGATCGGAATGCCGGTGTCCTGGCACAGCAGGTTGTCGGTGTCTTCGGCGACGCGGATATTGGCCAGCATGGTGTTGAGCACGCTCTTGGCGGTGTGATCGGTTTCGCCGGCATCGAGACGCGCGAAGCCCTGCTTGATATCCGGCGGCAGAATCTTCAGGGCGCGGATATACAACTCGCGTGCCGCGTCTTCCACTTCGCTGAGATCGACAATCATGTGGTTTCCCGGAAGGGCATTCATTTGGCTGAAAGCTTGCGATCGCCGACCACCTTGGCCCAGCGCGTCGATTCGGCTGCGATGGCGCGCGCCAAGTCTTCCGGTTTGTTGCCCACCGGCGTCATGCCCTGCACAAACAGACGGCCGCGCATTTCCGCACTGTCCAGCACCTGTGCGGTGTCGCGCGCGATTTTCTCGATCACCTCGCGCGGTGTGCCGGCCGGCGCCATCAGGCCGAACCAGCCGGTATTCTCGAAACCGGGCAGGCCGCTTTCGGCCACTGTGGGCACGTTGGGCAGCATCTTCGAGCGTTCGCGACTGGTCACGCCCAGCGCCTTTAGCTTGCCCGCATTGACAAACGGCACGGCGGCCGCCATGTTGCCGACCATCATCTGGATCTGCCCGGCCACCAGATCGTTGAAGCCGAGCGCCTCGCCCTTATAGGGCACATGCACGATGTCGATGGCGGCGGCGCTGGCGAAGTTTTCGGCCGCCATGTGCACCTGGCTGCCGACCCCCGCCGAGCCGAAGTTGAGGCTGCCGGGCTTTGCCTTGGCCAGTGCGATCAGCGCCTTGATGTCGGCAGCCGGCACGCTCGGATGCACCACCACCAGCATCGGCCCGGTGGCCACATTGGTGATCGGCACGAAATCCTTCTGCGCGTCGAAGGGCATGCGCTTGTACATGTGCGGGTTGACCGTGAAAATGCTGCCGGAGGCCATCAGCAACGTATAGCCGTCGTTGGGTGACTTGGCAACCGCGTCCGCACCGACGTTGCCGCCGGCACCGCCGCGGTTTTCCACCAGCACCGATTGGCCCCACAGCTCGCCCAGCTTCTGGCCCACGATGCGCCCCACCACGTCGGTGGTGCCGCCGGCGGCAAAGGGCACGACAAGCTTTACCGGGCGCGCCGGCCAGGCCTGGGCGGCGGCATTGCCGCTGACGCTGCCGATGGCAGCAAGAATGGTGGCAGCGATGCCGGTCAACAACAGGCGTCTTGCGAAGGTCGGGCGGTGCTTCATGTGGTCTCCTGGTTTTGTTGGCGGCGTCGCACCTGGGCTGGCGCGCATTTGCCGAGCTTCCATGCCTACAACTTCAGCGCCAGTGCAAACACCAGTCCGGTGGCGAGCGCAAACCCGAGGCCGCCGGCGATCAGGTTTTTGCGCTGCCCCGACCAGGGGCCGAATTCGATCAGCAACAGGCGCACACCACCGGTCAGGTGGGCGCACAGCAGCACCACCAGGCCCCACTCGGCGAACTTGAACAGCGGCTGATCGGCCCAGCGCAGGAACTGGTCCAGCGCGGCCGCGCCTTCCAGCGATTGCCCGAGCGCCCAGAAGTGTACCGGCAAGAATAGCGCCAGCAGCAGGCCCGATACTCGATGCAGCACAAACGCCCAATACGAGGCGTGGTTACGTGCGCGGCGGTCGATGCGTCGCATCCGCTTCATGGGGCGGGTCGGGATCGGTTGACCATCGTAGTCACGGCTGCGCCCTTAGCCGGTGTAGACGCCATAGACCGCGCGCAAGCCGAGAAACAGGATCATGATGGTGAAGAGCTTGGACGTGGTCACCGCCAGAAAGCGGCTCATGGAGAGCCATTCCTCACAGACTTTGGCCAGGCCGATCGGCACATGCACCACGCAGGCCAGAACGAAGGTTACGTAGAAGGCTGCGAACGCCAGGTTGCCGCGCGTGCGACCGAGAATCTCGGCGGCCGACAGGCCGCCGCGCACCGCATAAATCATCCCGGCGACATGCACCACCACGCACAGTGCCAGCACCATGGCGCTTAAGCGCTGCCAATACCAGCGCTTGGCTTCGCCCGCAGCGTTCAATCGAGTTCCCCGCGCAGCGCCGCGCGCGCGGTCAGGCGCTTCAAGCCGGAAATGCCGGCGGTAGGCTCGATTCTCTTCGGGCAGCGCTCGTTGCACGAGCCCTGGGTGTGGCAGGCGTGGCAACCGGCGTCGCCGGCCACCGCGCGCAGACGCGCGGTTTGTGCGTTGTCGCGCACGTCGTTGACCAGGGTCCAGGCGCGATTGAGCGCCGCCGGTCCCAGGTAGTCGGGGCGCCACGCCACCACATCGCAGGAGGCGTAGCACACGCCGCAGCCGATGCATTCGATGCCGGCAGTGGCGGCGCGCCGTTGCTTTGATTCCGGTTCGACCACCGCGAAGTCATCGTGGCGCGTCAACGTGCCCTTGAACTGCCCCTTGGCGCGCGCCCACTTGTCGAAAAACTCGCGCATGTCGGTGGCGAGATCGCGGATCACCGGCAGGTTGGCCAGCGGCGCGATCTCCAGGCAGTTGTTTTCGGCCACCTTGGCTACGTGGGTGCGGCAGGTCCAGCGCGCTCGGCCATTGACGGTCATCGCGCACGAGCCGCACATGCCGACGCGGCAGGCGAAGCGATAGGCGAGGCTGGGGTCGAGATTGCGCTGGATGTAGGTGACCACGTCGAGCACGGTCTGCGACTCGCCGCGCGGCACCTCATAGGTGGTAAAGGCGCCGCGCGCCTTGCCGCGCCAGACCGAGACCTTGAGAGTGGCTGTAACCGCAGTGTTCATTTCGCCATCTTAATGGGTCGCGGGCGTTTGCCCGCTACCGACCGGGCCGTGCCTGCTACGCGTTGCCGGATATCCAGGCCCGTCGGCGCATCATTGCGTGGCGGCGGCCATCGCAAGACGCACGATGCCGCCAATCACCGCACACTCTTTAGTAGTGAGCGAAAGAGGGATACGCACATCGCACAATCCGCGCAGCATTGTCCGCGTATACGGCAGAACCGCGGGCTCGAGATAGCGCCAGTGTTCGAAATTGCTGGTGAAGCCCAGCGGCTCTTCAACCCCGAACCACTTGATGTGCAACCCGCGCGCGCTGCAGGCGGCGAGGAACACCTGCACCGCCTTCGCTTCCAGATCCAGCTGAAACTGGATCGAGCTGGCGACGAATTGTTCTTTCGGCGGCCGCGCCGGCAGGCGCAAATTCGGAATGCCGGAGAGTGCCTGTTCAAGCGCCGCATACAAGGCATTCCACTGCTGTGCGCGCTGCGGCAATAGTGCCAGCTGTGGCCGCAACAGGGCGGCTGCCAAAGTGGACATGCGCAGGCTGAAATTGGGCGTGCTGTAGCGCCAGCGTTCGAATATCGCATCTGACGGTCGCAGCAAATGCTGCCCGTACAGCATGTAGCTGCCGGACATCAGGATCACCCGGGCTGCGATATCGTCATCATCGGTGACCAGCAAGCCGCCTTCGCCGCTGTTGACGTGCTTGTAGGTCTGGGCGCTGAAGCAGCCGATCGCACCAAAAGTGCCGGTTGGCCGGCCGTCCCAGTGAGCACCCATGGTGTGGGCGCAATCCTCGATCAGCGCAACGCCGATGCGTTGGCACAAGGCGGCGACGGCGTAGAGGTCCGATACGTGGCCGCGCATGTGCGACAGCAGCAGCACGCGCGCGCCGCTGGCCGCTGCCTTGCGTTCGAGGTCGGCAAGATCGATGGTGTAATCGTCGGTCATCTCGACCAGTACCCCGCGGGCGTTGGCATGCGCGATCGCTCCGGGCACCGGCGCCAGGGTAAAGGCGCTGCTCAACACCGGGTCGCCGGGCTTGACGCCTAAAGCCTTCAAGGCTGCGAACAGGGTGGCGCCGCAGGAACTCATCGCCACGCAATACTTGGTACCCACGCTGGCGGCGAACTCCTCTTCGAGCAAGGCGGATTCGGAGCCGCGCCCGCCGGTTTCGCCGTAACGATGCAGGCGGCCGCTTTGCATCAGCTCCAGCGCACGTGCGATGCCCGCGGCGGGCACCGGTTCGGGCTGGGTCAGGTCGCGCGTGAGTCGGGGGTCGTCAGCCGCCGAGCTTTGATCGATGTTCTGCCGCGGCGCATGTTGCTCTGCCTGCATGACTTGGGGCTCCATGTTCAATGCGGCCGCAGCACGATCTTGGCGGCGGCGGTCTTGCCCTGGTCAAGGTCTTCAAATGCGCGCGCACCCTCCGCCAGCGGCCGTTCTTCGACCCATGCCAGATCGCCAAAGGTGCCGCCGCGCAAGGCCGCCACGGTGGCGCGCAGGTCGGCGGTGGAGTAGGTATAGGTGCCCAGCAGGGTGATTTCGGCCAGGGTCAGCTTGCGCATGTCGATTTCGCTGGCCCAATCCTGCAAGCCGATGTGCATGATGGTACCGCCGGGGCGCACCGCTTCGAGTGCAGCCTTGCGGGTATGCACCGAGCCGACCGCATCGATCACGAAGTGGGTCGAGTTGGCGGCCGGCTTGCCGCCACCGCTGTCGCGCGGATCGAATGCCGTACAGCCTGTGTGTTTTTCGATCGAAGCGCGGCGCAGCGGGTTGGTCTCGGCCACCCGCACCTCGCGACAGCCATAGCTTTTGAGCAGGATCGCGCTCAGCATGCCGATGGCACCACCGCCGATCACCAGCGTGCGGCCTTCCTGCAGCGGCCGATGCATGGCACGCGTCGACAGGTTGAGCGCATGCAGCGCGGTGGCGGCCGGTTCGGTGAGGGCCGCGGTGCGCGCGTCCATATCCTGCGGAATGTCGACGATGGCGCTTGCGGGCATGGCCATGTGCTCGGCAAATGCACCGGGCAGTTGCATGCCGATCATGCTGCGGTTCGAGCACAGGTTGTTGCGGCCTTCGTGGCAATAGTCGCACACGCCGCAGGCGACGATCGGGTTGCCGGTCACGCGCTTGCCCTTGTCGGCGCCGGCGACGACGGTGCCGGCAAATTCATGGCCCAGGATCATCGGCGGCACGCGGCGCGGGTCATGGCCGTGATAGGCGTGCATGTCCGATCCGCAGATGCCGACGGCATCGATCCTGAGCATCACGCTGCCGGCAGCCGCGACGGGATCGGGCTCGTCGCGGTAGGTGACCTGATTGTTTGCGGTGTAGACCAGTGCTTTCATGAAATTCGTCCTTGGTGACTATCGGGCGGTGAAGCCGCCGTCGACGTAAAGGGTCTGCCCGGTAATGTAGCTTGACGAATCGCTGGCCAAGAATATGGTGGCGCCGTAAAGGTCTTCGAGCTGCCCGTTGCGGCCGATGGCGGTTTGCGCGGCGTTCTTCGCCGCCGCTCCCGGGTTATTGAAAACCGGCGCGGTGAGCGCGGTCGGAAAGAAGCCCGGACCGATCGCGTTGCAGGTGATGCCGCGCCGCGACCATTCTTCGGCGATCGCGCGGGTGAGCTGCAGGATGCCGCCCTTGCCGGCGCCATAGGGCGCGCTGTTGGCGAAGGCGCGCTCGCTTTGCAGCGAGGCGATGTTGATGATGCGGCCCCAGTGGCGCGCCGCCATCGCCGGCGCCAGCGCCTGGGCGAGAAAAAAGGGCGCGCGCAGGTGGATCGCCAGTTGCTCGTCCCAGGACCGGGCGCTGACCTGCATGAAAGGCTCGCGCAGGTTCACGCCGGCAGCGTTGATCACCACGTCGACCGGCGCGCCCTGCGACGCTTTTTCGGCCATTGACTTGAGCGCCGCGACATCGGTGAGGTCGCATGCTTCGAACGCCGCGGCGATGCCTTCGGCCTGCAAGCCTCTGGCGGCGGCCGCCAGCGGTTCGCGGCGCCTGGCCACCAGCGTGATGCGTGCGCCGGCCAAGCCCAGGGCGCGTGCCATTGCCAGGCCGATGCCGGAGTTGCCGCCGGTCACCAGCGCATGGCGCCCATCGAGCTTGAACAGAGTGGCGGGATTCATCGCCAGCGGATCAATCCGATTAGACCGTGACCGGCGCACCCTTGTCGAAGGCCTCGCCCTTGAAGTACTTGTCGAGGCGGTCGTCGGCGGTGCGGGCGTGGCCTTCCATGCCTTCGAGGCGCGAGATGCGCGCCGTCACCTGGCCGACATCGCGATTGGCGGCGCGGCTCATGCGCTGCCAGGTGACAGTCTTGATGAACTTGTGCACCGAGAGCCCGCCCGAATAGCGCGCGGCGCCCTTGGTCGGCAGTATGTGGTTCGGGCCCGAAGCCTTGTCGCCGTAAGCCACGGTGGTCTCCTCGCCCAGGAACAGGGAGCCGTAGCAGGTGAGGTTCGCAAGCCACCAGTCGAGGTCCTGTGCATGTACTTCGAGATGCTCCGCGGCGTACTGGTCGGAGACCTTCACGACCTCTTCACGCGAATCGCACAGGATTACTTCGCCATAGTCGCGCCACGCGCAGGCGGCGGCGTCGCGCGCGGTCGGCGGCAGCGTATCGATGAGGCCGGGAATGCGCGTCATCACGTCACGCGCGAGCGTCTCGCTGGTAGTCATAAGCCACATTGGCGATTCGTGACCATGCTCGCCCTGGCCCACCAGGTCGTTGGCGACGATGTACGGGTCGGACGAGGCGTCGGCGATCACCGCCACCTCCGACGGCCCTGCAAACACGTCGATGCCCACCTTGCCGAACAGCATGCGTTTGGCTTCGGCGACGAACTTGTTGCCGGGGCCGACGATGATGTCGGCCGGCTTGCCCGTGAACAGGCCATAGGCCAGCGCGGCGATCGCCTGCACGCCGCCCAAGGTCATGATGATGTCGGCACCGGCGACCTTCATCGCATACAGCACCAGCGGATGGATGCCCTCGCCCTTGAAGGGCGTGGAGCAGGCAATGATGGTCGGCACACCGGCCGCCTTGGCGGTGGCGATGCTCATGTAGGCCGAGGCGATATGCGCATAGCGCCCGGTCGGCACATAGCAGCCGGCCACGTTGACCGGGATCAGGCGCTGCCCGGCGATCAGGCCGGGATGTACTTCGGTTTCAAACTCGGTCATCGAGGCGCGTTGCGCGCGCGCGAACTTGGCGACCTGCGCGGCGGCGAATTCGATGTCGCGCTTGACCGATGCGGGAATGTCGCGCATGCGCGCCTCGATTTCTTCGGGCGTGACGACGATGGCGCCGTCCCACTTGTCGAGCTTTCTCGAATAGTCGCGCACCGCATGCTCGCCATTGTTTTCGATGTTGGCCAGCATCTCTTCAACTACCTTGCGGGCGTTGTCGGCTTCGGTCTCGGGTGTCTTGGCGGCTTTTTTCAGGTAGGTGATCGACATGGCGTGTAGTCCGGTGGTTCAAGGGGGAATGGGTAGCTACAGGGTGAAAAGCCGGAGAACCCCTTAAGGATCGGTTCTCCGGGGTGTTGCGTCGGCGCGCCGGTTCCAGCCCATCAGCAAGCCCAGCGGCACCCCCACCGAAACGGCAAAGGCGAAGCCCGTCAGTACGAGCTTGAAGCATTGCAGCACATGCAGGTGAATGGGGCCGTCAGCGTAGCCGCTGATGGCGATCTGCTTGACCGCCGTGCCGAACTCGGCCGGGTTGGGGAACCGTGCCGGGCCGACCCAGCCGGTGAGGGACGTGGCCACATACCAAAGGGCCGCTACCGCCAGGAGGGTGGCCAGGCTGATCGCATTGCGTGCGCTCATTGTGGATTACCGGTCACAAGGGTGTGCAGTTGCGCGAGCAGTGCGTCGGACACTGCAAGGCCATTGGCCTGCGCCTTGGCGGTGAGCTCATTGCGCCGGTAGCCGGGCATGCGCACGTCCTTGTCAGCCAGCATTGCCGTGAGCAGTGTCTCGACGCGCTCGTAATACGCGTCGTTGCCGGCCAGCGCGTTGGGGTCGATCACGATGAAGGCCTGGCCGATGTTCGGGCGGTTGCCCTCGGCCACCAGGAACGAATCGGCCTCAAAGCCAAAGCGAGCACCGGTGAGCGCTACCACCAACAACTCCACCATCAGGGCGAGCAGGGCGCCTTTGGTACCACCTGCCGGCAGCATCATGCCGTCAATCGCCGCCTTGGCATCGGTAGTCGGCATGCCATGCCTGTCGAGCGCCCACCCCAAAGGAATCGGCTCGCCCTTTTGCGCTGCGATCATGATCTTGCCGCGCGCCACTTCGGAGAGCGAGAGGTCGAGTGAAATCGGTGCGCCGTGCTTGCGCGGAAACGCGGCCGCAATCGGGTTGGTGCCGAATAGCGCGCGTGTGCCGCCGGGCATTGGCATGGCCGCCGGCGAGTTGCCCATGGCGATGCCGGCCAGTCCCTGGCTTGCCGCCGTTTCGAGGTGATACGCCGCCACGCCAAAGTGGTGGCTGTTGGTCACGCCGGCAAACGCCACGCCGTGTTCGCGTGCGCGCGCCACGGCTTCGGCAATCGCCAGATCGCACGCCGGGAACGCCAGACCGCCGCCAGCATCGATCAACACGGCGCCGCCCTTGGCGCGCATCACCTTCGCCACAGCCTGGCCATCCGCGCGGCCGTTTCTCAGGAAGCCTGCGTATTGCGGGACGCGCGACAAGCCATGCGAAGCCAGTCCTTGTGCTTCCGCTGCCACCAGCGCGCGGGCGGTGGAGGCGGCCATCGCCGCGTTGGCACCGGCATGCGCCAGCGCGCGCCGTGCGAGGGCTTGCAGTTCGTCGAGAGGCAGGTTGGGCATGGGTTCTAGCGCGACGTTGCGTGGCAGGTTCGGGGTCGGGAACGGGTAAGCACCGGGCGAAGAATATTTTTCACCGCGGGGCTACTCCGAATGGTCCGGCTTGGCGGGCGCAACGAACGGTAGCCGTGCGCGGCCTTTGACTGCGGTCGGGCCAGCACCGCCCGAACCACGAATGTAGCGTTTCGATTCGTCCACGTGCGGTTGGAACGCCCAGTTTGGGTAGCGCCCCGACCGTTGCGCAACTTCCGCAAGGAAGCGGCGCCGCTTCGGGCTGGCCAGGATCTCGTCGTGGATGCGCTCGGGATCCCATTCCTTCAGGGCGAGAGACCGCAGTTCGGCCTCGACCGGCGCCAGATGCTCGGTGCCGGCGAGATCGTGCAGTTCGAGCGGATCGGCCTCAAGGTCGTACAGCATCGGCGCCAGACCGCGCGTGTACACATACTTGTATTTGCCGCGCCGGACCATGCGCGATGCAGCCCGCACGCCTTCGGAGCTGTACTCGGAAATGACGACGCGATCGTCGCCCGCCTCATCGCCGGTCATCAGCGGTACCAGAGAACGCCCGTGCAGCGGTGCGGCCGGCTCAACGTGCGCGCCGTTCCCGGCCAGATCCAGGAATGTGGGCAGCAGGTCGACCAGGGAGACATGCGCGCCTGAGCGCCTGGGGGCGATGCCCGGTGCGGCAATCATCAAGGGTACGCGCGCCGACCACTCGAAGAATGTCTGCTTGAACCACATGCCGCGCTCGCCGAGCATTTCGCCGTGGTCTACCGCGAACACCACGACCGTGTCCTGCGCCAGCCCGCATTCCTCGAGCACCTTCAGGATCCGTCCGACCTTGTCATCGATGTAGCTGACCATGCCGTAGTAGGCATGGCGGGCGTTGCGTACGTGCTCTTCGGTCACGTCGTAGATATTCTGCGCGTGGGCCACGTGCAGCCACTGGCTATGCGCATCGAGCGCCTCGTACGGGATCGGGCCGACCGTCGGCATGTCGATCTGATCGTGGCGGTAACGGTCCCAGTGCTCGCGCCCGGTGACAAACGGCGGGTGTGGGTGGGTGAACGACATGGTGAGGAAAAACGGCTGGTCGTCCGGCGATCGGGCGAGGTCGTACAGCTTTTGCGTTCCGTGGTACTCGACCTCGTCGTCGTAGTCGATCTGCAGGCTGCGCACGCAGGCACCGGCCTCGACCACAGGGCGCATGCTCACCCCGGTGGGGCGGTAGGAGGGGCCCCGCAGAAAATCGGGAGTCCAGGCGAAATCCGACGGATAAATGTCTGTCGTGAGCCGTTCCTCGAACCCGTGCAGCTGGTCCGGCCCGATGAAATGCATCTTGCCGCACAGGATGGTCCGGTAGCCTTGTACGGCGAGATAGTGTGCGATGGTCGGAATCTCGGCCGGAAACTCGGAGGCGTTGTCGTAGGCGCCAATCGAGTGGGGAAGACGTCCCGCAAGCATCGAAGCGCGCGACGGCGCGCAGATCGGAAAGTTGCAGTACGCGCTCTCGAAGACGACGGACCGCTCGGCCAGGCGCGACAAGTGCGGCGCCTTCACCACCGGATGGCCGTAGCACGGCAGCGCCTGCGCGGCGAGCTGGTCGGCCATCAGGAACAGGATGTTGGGTTGCTTGCTCATTGGACTACCCTTCTGTCACTGCGTGACATCCTCCCCGAGGGAGCCGCATTGCGCAATTCGGCGCTGCCTGCGGGCGGCCGGGCGGGCTCATGGGTTTGGTAGGTCCAGACCGAGGCCGGTGAAAGCTTCCGGCGGTGCCTCGTTGGTTTTCGTCAGATCCGCCATCAGCCGCAGCAGCCGCGCCTCGGTCGCCGCGTCCCGGAACGGGCGCTGCTGCTCGGGGTCGGTCGCCAGGTCGTAGAGCACCGTGGTGGTGTCCTGATAGCCACCGCCCTGGCCTAAGTGCCCGACCGGCTGCCCCTGGGCATCGCGGCGCGCCGGTACCTTGAGCAGCGGCACGCCCTGGGTGAATCCGAAGCCTTGCATCAACGTCGCGCGCCGCAAGTCCTCGACCGGGAACAGCGACTTCTGATACATGGGCATCAGGGTGTATTCGTACAGGTCCTTTCCAGGAGGCTAGCTGTTGCATGACGCCACACTCTTCACCAACGATATCCTGTCCGGGATTGTGGCCGCGCCGCCCTCGAAGCGCGCCAGTGTCACCGCAACACTGCCCGCCAGCGCCGCGGTGGCATCGGCATGCACCGGCGCACCTTGTGCGAGGGCTCGCAGGTCGGCGAACGGCAGGGGGGGCATGGCGGGCTCAATCAGGTTTGATGTTGGCGTCCTTGACCAGTTTGGTCCAGCGCGCGCCTTCATCATTCAAGAACTTGGTGAATTCTTCCGGTATGCCGCCTTCGGCGAAGGCGTAGGCCTTCTGCAGGCGGTCGATGACATCCGGCGCCTTCAGCGCCTTGTTGATCTCTTCGTTGAAGCGCCGCACGATGGCCGGGGGGGTGCCTGCGGGCGCGACGAAACCAAACCATCCGGAGCCGCCGACCACATCGCCAAAGCCGCTCTCGGCCAGGGTTGGCACGTTCGGCACGTCATCGAGCCGCTTGGTCGATGTGACAGCCAGCGCCTTGAGCTTGCCCGCTTTTACATGCGGCACCAGCAGCGCCGGCGCACCAAAAAACACCTGCACCTGGCCGGCGATCACGTCGGTAATCGCCGGCGGCTGGCCCCGGTACGGGATCGGCACGATGAAGATCTTGCGCGACATTTTCAGGAATTCCACCGGCAGGTGGTTGGTCGAGCCCGCGCCGGCATGCGCGTAGTTGAGCTTGCCGGGGCTCTTGCGTGCCATGTCGACCAACTCCTTCATCGACGACACCGGCAGGGAGGGTGTCACCACCGCGATGTTGGGCGCGCTGGAAAACATGCCAACGGCCACAAAGTCGCGGCGCAGGTCGTATTTGAACTGCGGGTTGATCAGCGGCCCCACCGCGCCGGTAATGGTGGCGACCAGAAATGTGTAGCCATCGGGTGCCGCCGTGGCGACAGCCTCGGTGCCCACCAGCGCACCCGCGCCGGGCTTGGCCTCGACGATGATCGGTGAGCCCCAGTTCGCCGTAATCTTGTCGGTGATCGTGCGGGCAAGGATGTCGACGATGCCGCCTGCCGGAAACGGCACCACCACGCGCACCGGTTTGGCCGGGTAGGTTTGTGCGTGCAAGGGCGCCGCGGCGAGCAACAGGGCGCCTATCAGGAGGTGCGTGACGCGTTTCAATGCGGTCGATGCTTTCATGGATTCTCCGGGGGGCAACTGGTAGACAGGGTGGAACTCTCAGGCCTTGCGCGGCGTGTCCGGCGTTGCCGACGGCACAAACGGAAAGCGCGCCTTGGCCTTGGTCGCGGTGGTGCTGGTGGTGGCCACACTGCGCACGTATTGCCGGGAAGCGTCCTTGCGTACCTGGTAGTCCCAGGGCGTGTGCACACCCTTGATGAGCGTGCTGTGCAGGAACAGGCGTCGCCGCTGGCTTGCCAGCACCCGTGCCTTGACCGCAGCCGGAGCGAAGCGTGTCTCGATCTCATCGACCATTTTCTTGGCCAGGTCGGCCAACGCGGGCTCCCGGCACAGGTTGCGCAACTCGCGCGGGTCGCTTTGCATGTCGAACAGCATTCCGGGATCGCCTTCGCAATGGACGTACTTGTACTTCCCCTTGCGCAGAATGAAGGCCGGGGCATACACCCCCTCGCTGGTGAACTCGATCAGGGCTTCATCGGTCCAGGCGCTGTCCGTGCCATGCAGCCAGTTCGCCAGGCTGTGGCCGTCGCAATGGTCGACCAGTTCCGGCGGCTTGCCGTTAGTCGCCAGATTGAGCAGGGTGGGCAACAGGTCGACCAGGCCGCAGTTGGTGCTGACCCGTTGGCCACTTTTGGCGCCAGGCGCGCTGATGATCAGCGGCACCTTGATCGATTGCTCGTAGGGGTTGAACTTGTACCACATGCCCCTCTCGCCCAGCATGTCGCCATGGTCGGCGGTGAACACGATGACGGTGTTGTCGCGTACCCCGGTTTTTTCCAGAGCGTCGAGCAGCATGCCGACCTTGCGGTCGACGTAACTGATCATTCCGTAATAGGCGTGGCGCGCGGAGAGGATGTGCGCGTCGGTGACGATGTGCTCGTCCTGGCGGATCAGCTTGTAGTAGCGCTGGCTCCACGGGTCGCGCTTCTCGTACGGAATGAAGGGCACGGCCGGCATGTCGATCTCGGCGTCCTTGTACAGGTCCCAATACTCCTGCGAAATCGTGAACGGATTGTGCGGGTGGGTGAACGAAGACACCAGCAGGAACGGATTGCCCTCCGGGCGCCGCGCATGGTCATACAGCCATTGCACCGACTGGTTGGCGACGTCGTCATCGTAATCCATCTGCAGCGAGCGCACACACAGGCCGGATTCGACGATGCCGCGCATGCTCATCTGGCTCGGTGCATAGGGCTCCGCCTGCCGGGCCCAGTCGGCGGTCCAGCCGAAATCGGCGGGGTAGATGTCGGTGGTGACGCGTTCCTCGAAGCCGTGCAGCTGATCCGGGCCCACAAAGTGCATTTTTCCCGACAGGCAGGTCGCGTAGCCGAGCGAGCGCAGGTAGTGCGCGAAGGTCGGCACGGCGGCCGGGAATTCGGACGCGTTGTCGAATGCGCCGATGCGCGAAGACCATTGCCCCGACATCATCGCGAAGCGTGACGAGGCGCAGATCGGGTTCGGCGAATAGGCGTTCTCGAACACCGAGCCCTCCGCGGCGAGGCGATCGAGGTTGGGCGTCTTGACCAGCTTGTGGCCATAGGCGGCAAGTGCGCTGGCGGCCAGTTGGTCGGCCATGATGAACAGGATGTTGGGTTGGCTTTTCACTAAAGCTCCTCGCAATGAAAACAGGTCGTCTAGCGCGGAAGGGCGACCGCCGCCCGCACCAAGCATGCCCGCAAGGCCTTAGCCATGCCGCAGCTTCTCCAGAAATTCGGTGACGCGTGCACTGATCATGCCGGAGACGCGCGCATTCGCTTCCAGGGTGAGCCCGGCGATGTGCGGGGTCAACACCAGGTTGGCAACCCCGGCTTCGACCGCGCGCGCCAGCGGTGTTGCAGCCGGCAAGGGCTCTTTGGCATACACGTCGATGGCGGCGCCACCCAGGTGGCCATCCATCAGGGCTTGTGCCAGGGCTTCCTCGTCGATGACGCCACCGCGCGCGGTATTGATCAGCATCGCTCCCTTGCGCATTTTCGCGATCCGCGCCGCGTCGAAGAAATTGCGCGTGCTGTCCGTAAGTGGCACATGCAAGGTCACCACATGCGCCTGCGCAGTCAGGGCGTCGAGCGAAACGCGGGCGACGCCGGAGGTTTGCCAGATCGGGTCGTCCGGCTTCACGTAAGGATCCCAGGCAATCACCTGCATGCCAAGCCCCCGCGAGAGGCGTGCGGTGATGCGGCCGATTTCACCGAAACCGACAATGCCCAGCGTCTTGCCGTGGGTCTCGAACCCGGTCGAGAGCTTGACTTTTTGCCAGTCGCCGCTAACGGTGGGCTTGGTCGATTGATACGCGCCGCGCAGCAACAGCATGGTGGTGCCGATCACATACTCCGCGACCGACAATGCATTGGCGCTGCTGGCCGGGTAGACGGTGACGCCGCGCTCCTGGCACAGCGCCATGTCGATGTTGTCGAGACCCACGCCCAAGCGCCCCACCACTTTGAGCTGCGGCGCGGCGTCCAGCACTTCGCGGTTGACCTGGGTCAGGTTGCGAACGATCAGTGCCGGCACCTTGGCCACCGCGGTCAGCAGCTCCGGGCGCTTGCGCACGTATTCCGGCTGATAGTTGACCTCGAACTTCGCCCGCAAGGCATCGACCGCGGGTGTGTCCATGAATTCGGTGATCAGTATCTTGTGGGTCATGGCACGCGCTTTGTCATTCACGGAGAGGCGCATAAGCGTTAACTTTGCTTATTCCTCCCCCTTCGAGGGGGAGGCTCGGAGGGGAGGGAGTAAGGCGCTGCAGCTTTTGGGTTGGCGCTTATGCGCGTAGGCGGCAATCACAGCCTGCCTGCTTCAGGCGCTTTCGTAAAGCCGGGTCAGCACGAACTCGCGATGCCCCAGCGCCTCGGCAGCGGTCAAGCGTCCATTGGCGGTGCGCAGCATGCAGTCGAGCAGTGTGTCGCCGGCCCCTTCAAGGGTCAGCTCGGACTGCAGCAGGGCCGAGGTATCGACATCGACATGCTCGCTCATCAGGCGCACGGTACGCGGGTTGGAGCAAATCTTGATCACCGGCAGGATCGGGTTGCCGATCACGTTGCCCTGGCCGGTGGGAAAGAAATGCACGGCGAAGCCGGAGGCGGCGCACAAGGTCACCATTTCGGCGGCGGCCGAGGAGGAATCCATGAACCACAGGCCCGGATGGGTCGGCATCTCGGCCTTGTCGATCACGCCGTCCACCGTGCACTTCTTGCCGATCTTCTGGATGTTGCCCAGCGCTTTTTCTTCGATGGTGGTCAAGCCGCCGGCGATGTTGCCCTTGGTCGGCTGGCTGTCCGACAAATCGCTGGTCTTGTGGCGGTTGATCAGGTCCTGGTAGCGATTGAACATGAACATGAACTGGTCACGTACCTTGTCGTTGGCGCAACGCGCCGCCACGATCGATTCGCCGCCGGTGATTTCCGAGGTTTCGCCGAAGCACAGGTAATTGCCCAGCGGGTGCAGTTTGTCGAAGGCCGCGCCTACCGTGGGGTTGGCGCCGCAGCCGGAGGTGGTGTCGGATTCACCGCATTTGGTGGAGACCCACAGTTCGGAGATCGGGCAGGCCTCGCGCTGCTTCTCGCTGGCCCATTGCACGTATTCCTTGGCCATCTTGCTGGCCTTCTTGATGGTCTCGTGGTCGCCATAGCCTTCGATGCCGAAGCCGACCACCGGCTTGCCGGTGGCTGCGATGGCGTCAACGATCTTCTTGGTCCAGCCGTCCTCGATGCCGATCACCACCACGGCGGCCACGTTCGGGTTGGAGCCGGTGCCGATCAGGGTGCGGAAATGCAGTTCCAGGTCGGCGCCGAACTGCAGGCGGCCGTAGGGGTGCGGAATCGCGATCGTGCCCTTGATGTTGTAGGCCACCGCCTCGCAGGCGGCGTTCGAGAGGTCATCCACCGGCAGGATGATGACGTGATTGCGCACGCCAACGCGGCCGTTTTCGCGGCGGTAGCCCATGAAAGTCGTGTTCTTGGAAATCATTTTTTCACCACCGCTTGGTTTTGATGTTGTGTACATGGGCATGCTCGCCCGCCTTCATGTCCTTGACCACCTTGCCGATGTCGACACCGTACTTGATCACCGTGTCGCCGGTTTTCATGTCCTTGAGGGCGATCTTGTGGCCGATCGGAATGTCCTGCGCCGCGGTCATCTGGATATGGCGGTTGTCGTCCATGATCCAGCCGCGCAGCTGCATGCCGGCCTGGATGCCTTCGACAACCACGACCGCGACGGTGTCGGCGGCGTCGTGCAAAACGAAGTGGTTCACTTGGGGGTTCCTTGCGGGTTGGGAGAAACGGGGTGAAGAGTACTCCCGGTCGGAGATGCAAGTCAACTAGATGACTTGGTTGAATTCTGGACAAGCGCCTGTTAGACTGTAGGCCGGTCCATCCACCCGAGCGCTGCCGTCTTGGCCACCCGTTCCACCGCAAGCACGCTGCCGCGAGCGTCGCCCTCGGGCCTGTTGGCCGGCGCCTCCTTCGCCGGCCCCGCCTATCGCGAGATCGCGCGCGCGATGACGCGCCGCCTGGCCCAGGGCGCATGGATGCCGGGCGAGGCGATCCCGTCAGAAGTGCGCCTGAAGGAGGAGTTCGGGGTCGCCATCGGCACCATCCGCAAGGCGGTCGACGAACTGGTGGCGCAGAACATGCTGGTACGCCAGCAGGGGCGCGGCACCTTCGTTGCAACGCACAATCGCGATCGGCTGCTGTTTCATTTTTTTCATGTCGAACGGCAGGATGGCTACAAGGAGTATCCGGATGTCAGGCTGCATGATTTCGAACGCATTCGCCTGAGCCGCGAGGTGGCTGCCAAGCTGGGCCTGCACGAAGGCGATCGCGCGTTGCGCTTTCGCAATACCCTGGCGCTTGAAGGCAAACCCGTGATGCAGGACGACATCACCCTGCCGGAGTCGCTGTTTCCGCGCCTGACCGAAAAGAAGCTGCGTGAACGCCCCGGCACGCTCTACAACCTGTATCAGGACGACTATCGCATCAACGTGGTGCGCACCGCGCAGCGCTTGTCGGCGGCAATCGTGCCCAAGGATGTTGCCAAAGCGCTCGATTTGCCCGCTGGCCTGCCCGTGCTGGTGATCCGGCGCGTCGCCTTCGCCTACCATGACCGGCCGGTCGAGTTCCGCATTTCCTACGTCGATACCCGCAGCCACGACTATGTCGGCGATACACACCGCTAAATGAGCGCCTGGATGCCCTGGCGGACCTGGCAGCACCGGGTCAATCGCGCGAGTCTCAGGCAGGATGCAATCGCCGGCCTGACCGGGGCGCTGATCGTGTTGCCGCAAGGCATCGCCTATGCGGCCATCGCCGGCCTGCCGCCGGAATACGGCTTGTACTGTGCGATCGGCCCGGCAGTGGTGGCAGCCTTGTTCGGCTCGAGCTGGCACCTGGTGTCCGGCCCGACGGCGGCGATTTCGATCGTGGTGTTCTCCGCATTGGCGCCACTGGCCGCGCCGGGCAGCCCGCAATTCATCCTGCTGGCCTTGACGCTTGGCTTTTTGGTGGGGGCGATCCAGCTGGCCATTGGCCTGGCCCGCCTGGGCCGCCTCGCGCACCACATTTCGCACAGCGTGGTGGTCGGTTTCACCAGCGGCGCGGCGTTCCTCATCGCAGCCAGCCAGTTGAAGCATTTCTTCGGGCTCAAGGGCGTCACCGCCAGCGGCTTCTTCGGCCAGCTATGGCAGACGGTGTCACTGATGCCGCAGGCGCAGTGGCAGATCGCCGCGGTCGGTGCGCTGGCCCTGGGCGCGGCCATGGCCTCGCGCTGGATTCATCGCGGCATACCGCACATGATCGTCGGCATGGTGGCGGCAGGCTTTCTCGCAGCCGCGCTGGGCGGCGTGCCGACGGTGGGTGAACTGCCGGCAGCCTTGCCGCGCCTGTCGGTCCCCAGTTTCGATCTGGCGGTCTGGTCGCAGTTGGGCATCAGCGCCGCGATCATCGCCGTGCTGGCGCTCACCGAGGCGATCGCGATCGCGCGCTCGGTGGCGCTGCGTTCGGGCCAGAAGATCGACAGCAACCAGGAAGTGGTGGGCCAGGGCTTGTCGAACCTGGTTGGCAGTTTCTTCTCCGGCTACCCGTCCTCGGGCTCGTTTACCCGCAGCGGCCTCAACTACGATGCCGGCGCGAAAACGCCGCTGGCGGCAGTGTTCGCCTCGGTCTTCCTGATGATCATCCTGGCGCTGATTGCGCGCTGGATCACTTACCTGCCGATGGCGGCGATGGCCGGGATACTTTTTCTGGTGGCCTGGGGCCTGATCGACGGCAAGGAAATCGTTGCGATTTTTCGCGGGCCGCGGCATGAGCAGGTGGTGTTGCTGGTCACCTTCGTGTCCACCCTGGTGGTGCAACTGGAGTACGCCGTGTTTATCGGCATCGCAGTATCGCTGTTGTTGCGCCGGTTCGGCTTTTCTGCCGAGGATGAGCATGGGCACGGATCGGATTGACCGTTTTCTTCACCAGCGAGTCGTTGCCCGCATCGCATGCGCACCAACACCCATGGAGGCCCACTCTCGCAAGGCTAGTCGAAACTGGCACGCCGATTGCTTGCATAAACACTGGTTCTTTACAGTTTCCCCTTGATTTCAATTCCAATCGGCTGCCCGGCATGGACCAGCCAAAACCCCCAAAAGGAGATTCCATGAAACGTCGTGACCTACTCGCCGCTGGCGCCGCCATGTTGACCGCGCCAGCCTTCGTGCGTGCCCAAAGCCCTGCCTGGCCTACGCGCGGCCCGATTCGCCTGATTGCGCAGTTTCCTCCCGGGGGCTTGGTGGATACCGTTTCGCGCCTGATGGCGCCACATCTTTCGCAAGCGCTTGGGCAGTCAGTAGTGGTGGAAAACCGTCCGGGGGCCGGTGGCCTGGTGGGCACCGACTATGCCTCGAAGCAGGCGCCCGATGGTTACAACTTGCTGGTGAGCCATGCCTCGGTGCACGTGTACGCCACGGCTACGCGGCGCACCATGCCGTTTGACCCGGTGGGCGATTTCTCCCACATTGGCGTGCTGGTTGAAGCGCCGATGGTGCTCCTGGTGCGCCCGGCATCGCCGTTCCAGACACTCGACCAATATGTCACCGCCGCCAGAACCAGGCCGGTGCGCTATGGCTCCTCGGGTATCGGTTCGGCCAATCACCTGTTTGGCGAAATGCTGAAGATCGAGGGCCGTGCGCCACAGCATGACCACATTCCATACCAAGGCAGCGCACCCGCGATGCTCGACCTTCTTGGCGGGCAAATCGACAGCCTGCTCGACCCGATCACCACCAATGTGGCGCAACTGAAGGCCGGCTCGCTGCGTGCGCTGGCGGTCTCGACGTCGGCCCGCCTGCCGGCCTTGCCGAATATCCCCACATTCGCCGAAGCCGGCTACCCCAAGCTCACCGGCTCGCAGTGGCTGGGATTGTCGGCACCGAAAGGCTTGCCCGCGCCGATCGTGCAGCGCTTGAGCGCACTGATCCCCGAGATTTTCTCCAAGCCCGACATGGTCGCCAGGCTCGAAGAGTTGCAAACCCTGCCGCGCAGAACGCCGGTGCTGGGCAATGAGTTTGTGCAACTCATCAACAGCCAGATCGAAACCTGGCGCAGCGTTGCCAAACTGGCCAATGTGGAGGTCATCAGCTAACGCGATTCCCGTTCACTTGATTGGCTTGATGAACTTATTGACTTCATCTGTTTGACGCAGGGTTTGTCGAGTTACTGCTGCCAGCTGCGTATCAGTAGCAAATGAGTTGTCCGCAGTAGCACGTAATCTGTCCGGTTTTCAGGTGGGACATGGAATGCCCCCTGAGCCGGACGGATTTTCTATGCGAGACCCGGAGCATCGGATTTGAAGTGGCGCATGAAGGGTGGCAGGAAGGGCGGTCAACACGTGAGGATGCCGCCGATTTGGCGACGTTGATTGTTGACCACCGCGGCCAGAGTCCGGTATGCCGCTTTCCTCGCCGGATTGATCCAACGCCCCGATCAATCCTAAATTGCAATTCCACCTGTTCGCTGGTCAATTCTCGGCCAGCGGCAACACCTGCCATGCAGGTGTCGGGTCGTCTGCCCGACGCGGTCATATACTCCGGATGCCATCACCTGGAAGAACAGACCAACCATGATTGTTGTACACCACCTCAATGAATCGCGCTCGCAACGCATCCTCTGGCTGTTGGAGGAAGTGGGCGTGCCCTACGAGATTCGCCACTACGCGCGCGATGCCACCACCCGCCTCGCGCCGCCGGCATTGAAGGCGGTGCATCCGCTGGGCAAGTCGCCGGTGCTTGAGGCCGATGGCCTGATGCTGATCGAATCCGGTGCCATCGTCGACTACATCATCCGTCGTCACGGCGGCGGTAGCCTGCGGCCCGCAGCCGATGCGCCCCATTTCGAGGTCTACCAGCAGTGGCTGCACTATGCCGAGGGCTCGGCGATGCTGCCCCTCTTGCTCAAGCTCTATGTATCGCGGCTGGGCGAGGCCGGCGCGCCGCTGCAACCGCGCATCGAAAGCGAACTGGCCAATCACCTGGGTTATGTCGATCGCGCGCTCGCTGGGCGCGAGTGGCTGGTCGGCAATAGCTTCAGCGGGGCGGACGTACAGATGAGCTTCGTGGGCGAGGCCGCGCGCGGCCTGCGCGCGAGTTATCCGAACATGGACGCCTGGGTGCGGCGCTTCCAGGCGCGGCCGGCATATCGGCGCGCGCTTGAACGCGGCGGGCCGTACTCGATGGCGAGCTAGGCAATCGCTGCCTGCGCCGCCTTGAGACCGGCCTCGAATGGCCGGCTCGCCCGTTCCGAAGATCTGTTGGTTCGATAGCCCGAATTGCGGGCGCCTGGTGCGCTTTTTCGCCCTCTGCTCCGGGGCTTGCCCGGTCTACGATCAGCTTGCGCTCTGCCATGCGGGCGCGCGGATTTCCGATCACACAAGGAGCGGCAATGCTTGACTGGCGCAGCATGCGAATCATGATCATCCTGGCGGCCGGATGGGCGGCGACGCACGCCCCGGCACAGGCGCCCAAGGAACAGTTCTGGGAGCACAGGGAGTGGCGCTCATATACAGAGACCACCAAAGCCGGCAAGACCTGCAAAACCTCGACCGGTGGCGATGGCGACCCGAGGTTCGTGGTTTCCGTGCAGCCAGGCGGCATCAATGGCTCGATTTACTTCGAGGAGCAGGGCGTGCGCGGCCATGCGCCTCAGATGCGCCAGAACGACGATATCCTTTTCAAGTTCGATGGCAAGGTATCGAAGGTCTATGGCTATGACATCCTGGTCCACGTCGGCATCGGTTCCAAAGGCATTCCGGAGGCCTCCGCCGCGATGGTGTCGAGTTCAACCCCCGAGGTGACCCGCGTGATGCGCTCCGCATCCTCGCTCACCGTTCTGCGCGAGGACCCGCGCAAGAAGCAGCAGGAAGTTCTGCACAAGTTTTCGCTGGATGGCTTTACCGCGAACTTTCTCAAGCTCGCGGAATGGTGCAAATTCAATCCGGACAAGATGTTTCAGTCCTGATCGTTGCCGCCAGCGGCGGGAGGGTGTGCGCCCAGTCGCTTGCGCACGATGTGCCCGGCTTCGCGCCTGGCTAGAGTCTTCTGGACGCCGCGCAGGACTACGCAGCGCTGCTTGCACGCGGCGTCATGAACTGCGCACCCAGGTGCCCCACCTTCACGTAGATCAGCGCGCCTTCGGCGCCGGTGAAGGGCGTGTGCCTGCTCATGCGCGGGTTGCGCAACCAGCTGCCTTGCTCGTAGCGGCCATGTTCATCCTGAAACACGCCTTCGAGCACCAGAATCTCCTCGCCACCCATGTGGGTGTGGGCATTGAAAAGCGTGTCGGGCGCCCAGCGCACCAGTGCCGTTCTGACACCCTCGTGCTCATGCAACGGCATGACGGTCAGGCCGGGCACCATGCCCTGGCGCCATGGCTCGGTGCGAGTATCGATGCGCACCGGTTGCAGATCATGGGCTGCGAATTGCCACAGTTTGACGAACAGCACGCAACCCTCACGTGAAAACGGCGCATGCGCGCTGCCCGGCGGATTGCGTATGTAGGTGCCGGCCGGGTAATGGCCGTACTGGTCGGAGAACACGCCCTCGAGCACCAGGAACTCCTCGCCGCCGTGATGCGTGTGGCTTTCGAAATGCGAGCCGGGGGCGTATCGCACCAGGCTGGTCGCGCGTGCGACCTCGCCGCCGACGCGGTCGAGCATGTGGCGCTGGACGCCCTGCATTGGCGAGTCTTGCCAGGTTGCGGGGTTGGGGGGCGGTAGCGATATGCGCTGGTCGAAATCGGCATTTACGAAAGTATTGGTCATGTGCATCCGTGCCGGGCATGAGTATCGGCAACCCGAATGATATTCCCGATCACGCTGGCAACTGCTTGCGACGCCGGGCGACGGCGATACTCGCATTGGTCACCGAACCTCGCACCGGCTCTTGAGGCCGGCTGAAATTCCTATTCCTTGATCGATCGGCCCCTCTGGCGGATTTTTCCGCTGCCGGCGCTGCAAAAAGAAAGAAAACGCTGCACTCCCGGCGCAAGCCGCCGGTCGCGGTGCGTCACGATCGAGAGATCGCGGGTCGGCGCCTTGATCGCGCATTTGAGCTCGACCAAGCTACCCGCCGCCAAGGCATCGGCCACCGTATGACGCGACAGGCAACTGACGCCGGCGCCGGCCATTACCGCCAGGCGTACCGCTTCGGAGGAACCCAATTCCATCGTCGGCCGCGGCCAGCCGATTTCCTTCAACAGCAATTGATCGACCGTCTCGCGCGTGCCCGAACCGGGCTCACGCACGATCCAGTCGGCCGCCGCCAGTGCCGCCACGCTGGCGCGTCGATCCGCCAGTGGATGCTGCGGGCTGGCGCAGATCACCATCTGGTCGCGCATCCAGGTTTGCAGACGCAGGTCTTCATGTTGCACGCTGCCTTCCACAAAGCCTGCGTCAACATCGAAATGAAGCACCGCCTCGGCCACGTCGCGCGTGTTGCCGATGCGCAGTTGCACATAGGCCGCGGAATGTTCGGCGCGCCAGCGTGCGATCAGCGGTGGCAGCAGGTGGTTGCCGATGGTGAGGCTGGCGGCCAGGCGCAGCGGCGCGGCCAGTTCGTCGGCGAATGCGCTTTCGATCTCGTCGGCGTGATCCAGGAGTGCGATGGCGCGCGGCAACAGGCGCGCGCCGTTGGCGTTCAACACCAGCCGCTTGCCGGCGCGGTCGAACAGCGGTTGCCCGAGGCGCAGCTCAAGTTCGGCCAGCGCCATGCTGGCCGCCGACTGCGAGCGCGCCAGGCGGTCGGCGGCGGCGCGCACGCCACCGTCGCGCGCGATCGCCACGAATACCTCGAGTTGCTGCAGCGAGGGTCTCAAGCCGGTTCACCCGTTGATTTATTTTATTGATTATATCGATCAAATTTATCCGCTTTTCCAAAATACCGCACCTGTCTATGCTCAGAACTTCCGGGCATTAACCCGCATGTGCCACAACAACCGCGAGCACCCAGGCCTTGAACCACGCTGATCCGGTACGCTTAACCCAGGCACTCGACGCCGACAACGCCATCAAGACCACCACCTGCTACATGTGCGCCTGCCGCTGTGGCATCAAGGTGCATGTGCGCGAAGGCGAGGTGCGCTACATCGAGGGTAACCCGGCGCACCCGCTCAACAAGGGGGTGATCTGCGCCAAGGGTGCCTCGGGCATCATGAAGCAGGTGTCGCCGGCCCGGCTGACCAAGCCCTTGTTGCGCAAGCCTGGCAGCGATCGCGGCGCCGGCGAGTTTGAAGCGATCTCGTGGGAGCGCGCCTTCGATATTCTCGGCGAGCGGCTGGCTACGATCCGCGCCACCGATCCGAAGAAATTCGCGCTGTTCACCGGGCGCGACCAGATGCAGGCACTGACAGGCTTGTTTGCACGGCAGTTCGGCACGCCCAACTATGCGGCGCATGGCGGCTTTTGCTCTGTCAACATGGCCGCCGGCATGATCTACACCATCGGCGGCAGCTTCTGGGAATTCGGCGGCCCTGATCTCGACCGCGCCAAGCTATTCGTGATGATCGGCACCGCCGAGGATCACCACTCCAATCCGCTGAAGATCGCGATCTCGAAGTTCAAGCGCGATGGCGGCCGCTTCATTTCGATCAACCCGGTGCGCACAGGCTATTCGGCGATCGCCGACGAGTGGATTCCGATCAAGCCGGGCACCGACGGCGCGCTGATGATGGCGCTGTTGCACGAGGTGATTGGATCCGACCTGATCGACCATGCCTTCCTCAAACGCTATACCAACGCGCCACAATTGGTGGTCGAGGATGATGGTGAACGTCAGGGCCTGTTCGCTTTCGACCCGGCTGCCGGCCCGCCGGGCGATGGCCGCAACCCGCACAACACGCTGGTGTGGGATACGGTCAGCGGCAGCGTGATGGCGGCCTATCCGCAAGGCATTGCCGATGGTGCCGACCCGGCGCTCGAGGGTCGCTACACCCTGGTTGACGGCACCCGGGTGGTGCCCTCATTCCAGTTGCTGCGCGAGCGAGTGGCGCCCTGCGCGCCCGAGTGGGCGGAGAAGATCACCGGCATTCCGGCGGCACGGATCAGGAAGCTCGCGCGCGAGTTGGGCGAAACCGCGCTGAAGCAGGCCTTCGAATTGCCGATCCCGTGGACTGATGCCTGGGGCAAGGAACACAAGACCACGGTCGGCCGGCCGCTGGCATTTCACGCCATGCGCGGCCTGGCTGCCCATTCAAACGGCTTCCAGACCGTGCGCGCACTCGCAGTACTGATGAGCGTACTGGGCACCATCGATGTGCCCGGCGGCTTTCGCCACAAGGCGCCGTACCCGCGCCACATCGTGCCCAACTACCGCGCCTTCAACGACCCGGCGATGATCCAGCCGAACACGCCCTTGAATGCCGCGCCGCTCGGTTTTCCGGCCGGCCCCGACGAACTGGCGATCAATCCCGACGGCACCCCGATCCGTATCGACCACGCCTTTTCATGGGAACACCCGCTCTCGGCCCACGGCATGATGCACAACGTCATCACCAATGCAACCAAGGGTGACCCGTACCGGCTCGATACGCTGATGATCTTCATGGCCAACATGGCCTGGAACTCGACCATGAACACCATGGCCGTGCGCGAGATGTTGAACCGCAAGGATGAAGCCGGTGAATACCTGATCCCCTTCCTGGTGGTGTGCGACGCTTTCCAAAGCGAGACCGTGGCCTTCGCCGACCTGGTGCTGCCGGACACCACCTATCTCGAACGGCATGACGTGATGAGCATGCTCGACCGGCCGATCTCCGAATTCGATGGCCCGGTCGACTCGGTGCGCATTCCGGTGGTGCCGCCCAAGGGCGAGTGCAAGCCCTTCCAGGAGGTGTTGATCGAACTGGCCGGGCGGCTCAAGTTTCCTGCCTTCACCACGCCCGAGGGCGGGCGCAAATTCCGCGACTATCCCGATTTCGTCGTCAACTTCGAGGCGCAGCCGGGCATCGGCTTTCTGATGGGCTGGCGCGGCAAGGAAGGCACCGAGCACCTGCGCGGCGCGCCGAATCCGAAGCAGTGGGAGATGTACGAAAAGAACAATTGCGTGTTCCAGCATCACCTGCCGGAGAACATGCACTACATGCGCAACTGGAACCGTGCCTACCTGGATTTCGCCAAGGAAAAGGGCTGGCGCCAGCGCAACGACCCAATTCAACTGGCGCTCTATTCCGACACCCTGCAAAGCTTCCGCCTGGCGGCGCAGGGCAAGACTTCGGGTCGCATGCCGCCGCCCGAACTGCGCGAACGCATTGCCACCTATTTCGACCCGCTGCCATTCTGGTACGCGCCACTCGAAGATGCGGCCAGCGATACCGCAGCCTATCCCCTGAACGCCATCACGCAGCGGCCAATGGCGATGTACCACTCGTGGGATTCGCAGAATGCGTGGCTGCGCCAGATTCACAGCCACAACACCCTGCAGGTCAACCCGTTGACCGCCGCTGCGGCCGGCATCGCCGATGGCGGCTGGTGCTGGGTCGAAAGCCAATGGGGCCGGGTGCGCGCCATCGCACGCCACAGTGAGGCGGTGGAGCCCGGCACGGTATGGACCTGGAATGCGATTGGCAAGGCCAGCGGTGCCTGGCAACTCGAACCGGGGTCGGATGAAGCACGCAAGGGCTTCCTGCTCAACCACCTGATCAGCGAAGAGCTACCGCTGGCCGGCCAGCCGGGCCGCAGCATCAGCAACTCCGACCCGATCACAGGCCAAGCCGGCTGGTACGACGTACGGGTGCGCATTCGCGCCGCCGCCGCTGACGAAGCCGAAGAGTCCTATCCACAGGTAGCCGCTGTGCCGCCAGTGCCCGGCGTGCTGGGCCGCGGCAGAGAAGTGCTCGCCTATTTCGCAGGGAAACGCAAATGAAGCCACAAGCCGAAACGCTGGCCAAGCAACTGGCCCTGGTGATCGACCTCAATGTATGCGTCGGCTGCCATGCCTGCGTGACCTCATGCAAGCAATGGAACACCTCGGGCTCGGCCGGGCCGCTGGTGGATCTCAATGCCTATGGCGCCGAGCCTTCAGGCACCTTCTTCAATCGCGTGCAAACCTGGGAGGCCGGTGAATTTCCGGCCAGCGAAACCATCCACTTCCCGAAAAGCTGTCTGCACTGCGAAGACCCGCCCTGCGTGCCGGTGTGTCCGACCGGCGCATCGTATAAGCGCAAGGAAGACGGCATCGTGCTGGTCGATTACGACAAGTGCATCGGGTGCAAATACTGCGCCTGGGCCTGCCCCTACGGCGCGCGCGAAATCGACGAAGCGCGCCAGGTGATGACCAAGTGCACCCTGTGCGTCGATCGCATTTACGACGAAAAGCTGGCGCCGGAGGAGCGCAAACCCGCTTGCGTGATGGCCTGCCCGACCAATGCGCGCCTGTTCGGCGATGTGAAAGACCCGGACTCGGAAGTGTCGAAAGCGATTCGCGAGCGCGGCGGCTATTCGCTGATGCCCGAGTGGGAAACCCAGCCCGCCAACCAGTACCTGCCGCGGCTGGTGCGCGAAGCCCAGGAGTTCTAGGCGATGCATCCTGCGTGGTCGGTGATCTTCTTTACCGTGCTGGCCGGCATGGGCCAGGGCTTGTTCCTGATGTTGGTGCGCGCCGACGCCCACGGCGCTGAACCGATGTCGCTCGCCGTCGGCGGGCTGCTAAGCGTCGTGCTCATGTGTATCGGCCTGGCGTGTTCGTTCCTGCACCTGGGGCATCCGCTGCGCGCCTGGCGTGCGATGGCCATGTGGCGCACCTCGTGGCTGTCGCGTGAAGTGATCGTGCTGCCCGCCACCATCGCGGTGGTGGCCCTGTGGTCGCTCGAACACTTCCTCGGCAAGCCGCACACGGGCGTGCTCGGCGCCGTGGGTGTTTCGCTGTGCTTTGCGCTGTGGGTCTGCACCGGCATGATCTACGCCTGCCTGCGCTTCCTGCGCGAATGGGCGCACTGGCTCACGCTACTCAACTTCACGCTGCTGGGCTGGATGTCCGGTGCGACCGCCTTCGCCGCCTACTGGTTCGCCCTGTACGGCGGCGAAGAGACCCGCTTCGCTATCACAGCCGCCCTCGCGCTCACGCTCGCCGGAGCCGTGACCCGCAGCGCCAGCCTGGCGCGCAACAAAAACTTGAAACCCCTCTCGACCCCGCAAAGCGCGATCGGCGTGAAAGCTGCAAAGCTCAAGCAAATGTCGCAAGGCGCCACCGGCGGCAGCTTCAACACCCGCGAGTTCTTCCACGGCAAGAGCGCACTGTTGGTGCGCAACGTCCGATGGCTCGCGCTCGGGCTGGCATTTGCGCTGCCGGCGGCGCTGCTGTTCGCAGCGACCAAGACGCCGGCGTCCTGGTTGCTGGTAACAGCGGCGGTTTCACAGTTGCTTGGTTTGCTGGCTGAGCGCTGGCTGTTTTTTGCGCAGGCGAATCATCCGCAGAATATTTACTATCAGGCGGTGGCTTAAGAAGATTGTTGACGACCGAGCGGTCTCGACAAGGATGGCGTTGCGCTGACACGCGTCAGGCGGGGGGCCGGACGCTTGCCCTGCCCCACGGGTCACGCGGTGAAAGCCGGGATTGGTTTAATCAGGCCTAATCCGGTCATTATTCGGGTTCCATGAATACTGACACCATCCACATCACGCCTGAAATACTCATGCTGTTGAGTGAGCTGGACGAGTTCAAGGGCGCCTGGCGCGCCTTGGGCACGCTGGCACCAGAGCGCTTGAAAGCGCTGCGGCATGTAACCACGATCGAGAGCATCGGGTCATCCACTCGCATCGAAGGCAGCAAACTCTCCGACCGCGAGGTCGAGCGATTTCTCGCAAGGCTGGAGACCCAAAAGTTCGACAGCCGAGATGAGCAGGAAGTCGCCGGGTGCGCCGAGACCGTGGAGACCATTCTCCAAGGCTTTGCGGACATTCCGCTGACCGAGAACCACTTGAAGCAGTTGCACCGCGACCTTCTTCGCTACAGCCAGAAGGATGAGCGCCACCGCGGCGAATACAAGAAGCTGCCCAACAATGTGGTCGCGTTCGATGCCGAGGGCAAGATGGTTGGCGTGGTGTTTGAGACAGCCTCGCCGTTTGACACGCCGCGCAGGATGAGCGAACTCGTTGGCTGGTTCAATGATGAACGGCAAACCGGCAGACTCCATCCGCTTCTGATCGTGGCGGTGTTTACGGTCACCTTTCTGGAGATTCACCCGTTCCAGGACGGTAATGGACGTTTGAGCCGCATCCTGACCACGCTGCTACTGCTGCAAGCCGGCTACACGTATGTGCCCTACAGTTCGCTGGAAAGCGTGATCGAGCACAGCAAGGAAGGCTATTACCTGGCGTTGCGCCAAACCCAGCAGACGATACGCGGCGATGCGCCCAGCTGGCAGCCATGGCTGATGTTCTTCATGCGGGCCCTGCAACAACAAAAGCGGCGCCTGGCTACAAAAGTGGAGCGGGGAAAAGGTGCTCTCGCGGTACTGCCGGAGCTGGCCGTGAGGATTCTTGATTACGTTCGCGATCACGGCCGCGTGACCACGCGCGACATGGTTCGCGAGGCTGGCGCCAGCCCCAACACGTTAAGGACGATGTTCGGCAGCCTGGTGAAGAAAGGCTTGCTGGTTCGGCATGGCGGTAGCCGCTCGATCTGGTACGGGCTTCCCTGATCCGCGCATCTAGCTTGAACGCAGGCTCTGCGCCTCCCGTCGCTCCAGCATCCCCCGCTCAAACCGCGCCACCGTCACCTCGCTCAACGGGCGATACAGGTGGCGCAATAACCAACCCGGCGCCCATTGCCGGCGCTCTACAAAGGCGACTCTCTCTCTGGGGGCACCATGAAGCGCAGGTCGTAGGGTCGGTCGTGATCGCTGCTGCGCCAGAATTTGATGCGGTGCAGGTGCTTGACGCTTTTGTAGCCATAGCGGGCTGGGGCGATCAGGCGCAGCGGGGCGCCGTGCTCTATCGGCAGGGGTTCGCCGTCGAGACGGGCGGCCAAGAGTACGTCGGGGCGCAGCAGCTCGTCGAGCGACAGGGCAGGTGCGTGCGCCGCCCTGGGCGCGCAGGACGACAAAGCTCGCCGGAGCGGGTCTGTGGCCGGCTGTCCGCTGGCGAGGTCGGGCGGGCACAGCGGCACGACGACCTGCTCGTAGAACTCGGCAAACCGGACTCCGCCCCAGCGCTGCCTGCGGTGCAGGAATTTGCGCATAATGGAGGCATCTTTCCGCTACTCTGGAAGCAGCCATGGGAATCACACACGCCGATATCTTGCTCGAAAACACCATCCTGAAACGCAAGATCGAAGTGAAGGCGTTGGTCGATTCGGGCTCGGTTTTCATGACAGTGCCGCAGCACGTGGCTGTGCAGTTGGGTTTTGATCTGGAAGAGGTAAGCACAAGGGAAGCTGTGCTGGCTGACGGAAGCCGCAAACGCGTGCCTATGATCGGGCCGCTGCGCGTTCATTTCAGCGACCGCTATTGTGACCTGTCTGCGCTTGTGCTCGGTGATGAGCCGCTGTTCGGCGCAGTGCCGATGGAGATGATGGATCTGGTGTTGCACCCGGCACGGCAAACGCTGACCGTGAACCCGGAAAACCCATACGTCCCTGCTGCGCTTGTGAAGTAGTCCGGCAAGGCCTTAAAGAAGCGCTTCCACCAACGGTTTCAGGCTGGTCTCTCTCCAAGCGGGCAGTGGGAGCTACTTCTAGCTTTGGCCCTGAGCCTCGCGCCGCTCCCGCATCCCCCGCTCGAAGCGCGCCACCGTCATCCCGATCAACGGGCGATACAAGTAGCGCAATAGCCAACCAGGCACCCATTGCCCGCGTTCTTCAAAGGTCACTCTGGCTCTGGGGTGCACCATGAAACGCAGGCCGTAGGGGCGGTAGGTTTCGCTGCTGCGCCAGAACTCGATGCGGTGCAGGTGCTTGACGCTCTTGTAGCCGTAGTGGGCCGGGGCGATCAGGCGCAGCGGCGCGCCGTGCTCCATCGGCAGGGGTTGGCCGTCGAGATGATCGGCAAGTAGAACGTTGGGACTAAGCAGGTCTTCGAGCGGCAGGCTGGTGCGGGCGCCGTCCTGGGCGCGCAGCACGACGAAGCCGGCGCTCCTGGCCGGCTGCCCGCTGTCAGGGTCAGGTGGGCACAGCGGTACGATGATCCGCTCGCAGAAGTCGGCGAAACGGACTCCGCTCCAGGTCAATCCGCGCCGGGTCCAGGTGGTGACGCAGTGAAAGTCCGAGGTCTGCGTAACGCGTGGCAGTTGCGCAAGTTGGGTGCCGACATTGGTCGAGGAAGCCGTCGCGGGTGCGGTGGCGGCGTCGCTGCCGTCGGGGAAGCTGACGTGCAGGTCGATGCGGTCGGTCTGGCTGGGGAAACGCGTGGCGAACGGGAGGAGCCCGAAGCGCGGGAAGTCGGGTATTTCGCGTTGGCCGGGGGGGAGGGGGGTTAAGTCGGTTATGCGCATGTGTCGTCATCACGCCGTTGACATCGCGCCTGTCGCCGCAAGCGGCCCGCCATGCAATGTCAAGCCCAGCGCGCGATCGTCGCGTTGTAGGCGGCCCGCGCCGGACGCGACCACTCAAGCTGCTTTTTTGGCGCTTCCGCTACGCGCGGCCTCGATGATCGTCCTTGCGCCACGCATCACGTCGGCATGCGGCAAGGTGCCATGTAGCGCCATGTCGCGCTCGGCCGCAAGGGTTTCGCGGATATCGTCTTCCACAGCGTCAAACCCGTCGCGCAAAACAAATTTCAACATCGCTTTGGGCGAGCGGCCTGCAAGCATGGCGAGGCGCTCAAGTCGCTTTTGATCGCCCTTGGCAAGGGCCAGCGTTTCAGCCTGGGTGGATGCGTTCATGGTGGCTTTCGCAAGCAAGAGAAGCAGTGCACAAATGATACTACTGCGGCTTTCAAGCCACCTCCGCCATCAACCCGGAAGAAGCGGACAATTCCCTTGCTGCAGAACCAAACGAAGCGATTTAACTTCAAAGGGCGAAATTGGTTCGCGGAACAATCTTGCGCACTTCTGTTACAGGTAAATTAGCCACATGACACGCCATCCCTTCGCGCCTGCGGCGCAACTTCTGTGGGACGAGATCCCGCCAGCCGGGCAGCAGCGCATCCTGGGCAGTGTCTGGTGCGGACATTGCAGCACCGGCCGGCGCATTGAAGATTTCACCGGCGTCCCCGACGGTGGCGGTATTCGCCTGCAGGGCTTTTGCGCGGTTTGCGGTCATGTGGTGGTGCGCTTGATTGAACACTCAAACGCGCCAGTTGCCTCGGTGACCCCGATCAGGAAAGCCGCCGCGCCCGCATCAAAACCCAAGACCACGCGCGCAAAGCCCGATGCATTGAGGCGCCTGTCGCTCACCTGCGAACAAGCGACCCTGATTATTGAACACACCATGATTGACGACACCATGCTGGCGATGCTGCACCGCTCAAAAGTGACCGACGAGGTGGCAGCCGTGCGCGGCACGCTTGATGATTTTGAGGAACTTGCCGGCTATGTTGCCGCGGAAGCCAACCACACCAAAGACAGAAAACTACGCAAGCAACTTGACGCGATATCGGCGTCGATAGAGGTGCTCTTTCGGAAGCCTGCTTGAAGGCGCCAAGCCGAAGCGCTCGCACCGAAGCAAGCCGCCATAGTCGGGCGTTTCTCCTCGGACGCCGAATGCTCAGCAGAGCGCGCCAGCGGCCGGCCTTCGGCGACGCGTGGCCGCCTCGACCTGCCGCTACGAAGGATCAATCACGCCCTTGCCCGCGGTCTGTGCATCAAACACCTGATAGGCCTCCACCACCTGGCCAAGCTTCCACCGATGGGTGAACAGGCTGTCCACATCGATGCCGCGGTCGGCGATGAATTGCGCGCAGGCGGCTTGGCCGACGGTGGAGAAGGTCCACGAACCGATCAGCGTTACCTGGCGGCGCAGAAGGTCGGGGCTGACGTCGAGCGTCACGCTGTCGCCTTCGCCCACATAACACGCTTTGCCCCAGGTACGCACGCAGCGCACCGCCTGTGCGCGCGCGGCCGGCGCGGAGGAAGTATCGAGCGAAAGATCGGCGCCGCGGCCGTGTGTGAGGTCACGGATCGCCTGCACCACGTCGCCCGCGTTGGCGGGGTTGATGGTGTGGTCGGCGCCGAATTGCTTGGCGCGCGCCAACCGCGCATCGCTGACGTCCAGTGCGATAACTCGGGCGCCCATCGCCACCGCCAGTTGCGTGGCTGACAGCCCGACCGGGCCCTGGCCGAAAATCGCGATCACATGATTGCCTTGCAGGCCCAGGCGCTGCAGTGCGCCCCAGGCGGTGCCGGTGCCGCAGGAAATCGCCGCGCCGGCCTCGAATGAAAGCTCGTCTGGTAGCGGCACCAGGGTGCGTGCCGGGCATTTGAGGTATTTCGCATGCGCGCCGTGTCCGGTGACGCCGTATACCTCGGCCACACCGTCGACGCACAGTTGCATCCAGCCGGTCGAACATTGTTCGCACACGCCGCAGCCGCGGTAATGGTGCTGCATCACGCGCGCGCCAATGCGCGCCTGGTTGGCTGCCACACCGGCGCCAATGGCGACCACCACGCCGCAGGGCTCATGGCCGGCGATGACAGGCCCGCTGGCGTTGGTGAAGCCGAGTGCGGCCTTGCCACCTTCGGCGCGATAGGCCTTCAAGTCGCTGCCGCACATGCCCGAAGCCTTGATCTCCAGCACCACCTCGCCGGGGCCGGGGCTGGGGTCCGGGAAGTCGCGGATCTCGAGCTTGCGCTCGCCCAGGAAAACGGCGCCCTTCATAGCACACCGCCGCTGCAAGCAATGTCAGCTTGGCATGCTTCTACGAAACGGATGCAGCGGCGTGGCTGGCAAGCGTCGAACATCGACGGCGGGCGACGGACGGTAAGGCAACGTTTCCGGTTTGTCATGTGGAGTCCTTTTGGCATCGGGTATTCTGCAAGTCGCGATGAAGCAGCATCGACCCGTAGTCTGAAGCCTCGGGTGCAGCGGGAGTTTAGCGTTTCGATGATCCACGTGTGCCGATATTGCAACGCGCCCGGCGCGAGCCGGCGATGACATTTCCCCTGTGGCCATTGCTTGCCACCATGGCGATGCAAACGCTGGCGACCATGGCCGCCTATACGATTCCCGCACTGGCCCCGGAGATCGCGCGCGATCTGGGTGTCGATGGCGCCTGGGCCGGCTACTTCATCTCGGTGGTGTACGGCATCGGAATCATTTCATCGCTCAAGGCCGCCAGCCTGATTCACCGCCATGGCGCGGTGCGCGTGAGCCAGATGATCCTGCTGGGCACCTGCGCGATGCTCCTGATCAGCGCGCATGGCGGGCTGGCGGCGCTGGTATTGGGTGCGATCGCGCTCGGCTTCGGCTACGGCGGGTCCGCGCCGGTCAGCACCCATCTTCTGGTGCCGCGCACACCGCCATCAATCCTCAACCTGGTGCTGTCGATCCGCCAGATCGGCGTGCCCTTGGGGGGCGTGCTGGGTGCTTTGCTGTTGCCACCGATCGCGCTCGCCGTAGGCTGGCAGAACACTCTCTTGCTGCAAGTGGTGCCGGTAGTCCTGCTTTTGCTGCTGCTGCAATGGCCGCGGCGCGCCTGGGACAGCGATGCGGGCGGCCCGACACCGGCCGGCAAGAGCGGGCTACCGGCGCTCGCCGGTTTGTTGCGCGCCAGTAAGGAGATGCAGCGCCTGACCTTCGCATGTTTCATCTTTACCGGCACCCAGATGTGCTTTGTGGCGTTCACCGTCGTGCAATTGACCAGCCGTGCGGACTTCGGCCTGGTTGCCGCCGGCCAGGCGCTGGCGGTGTACCAGATTTTCGGCGTGGTCAGCCGGCCGATCTGGGGCTGGATCGCCGATGCCTGGCTGCCGGCGCGCTGGCTCCTGGTGTGCCAGGGCCTGGCCATGGCGGCCGCCACCATCGCCGCCGGACAGTTCGGCCCCGGCTGGCCGGTGCCGCTGGTGTTGCTGGTGTGCGCGATCGCCGGGGCGACCGCGAGCGGCTATACCGGCATCGCCTATGGCGAGTTCGTGCGCCTGGGTGGCGCCCAGCGCACCGAAGCCACCGGGCTCGGCTCGGCCGCGATGTTTTCCGGGGCCCTTGTGATGCCTTCGCTGGCGGCATTGGTGGCCACCAGCTCAGGCAGCTACGCCATCGCCTACACCACCGTCGGCGTTCTGGCGGCGGCGGCCGGTGTGCTGCTGGCAAGCGGTGGTCGGCACAGCCGGCGGTGATACGGCAATCTGCAACCGTACGAACGTTTTTCGACGAATCGTCGCGCAACCAAATCGATCAGGACTTGAAAATCGGACGTAAACGTCCGATAATGTACGCATGATCGGGAACGAGTTCATTCGCAAAGTCAAGGCGATTGGAAGAGCACGCGGGATTGGCGTGCGCCTCAATGCTTCGCGTGGCAAGGGTAGTCACCAGACACTTTATTTCGGCACCGCTTTTACCGTCGTTCGCAATCCTAAAGACGAATTGAAGACCGGCACGTTCCATGCGATGTGTGCGCAACTCGGCATTCGAGCGAACGAGCTTTGAACGGAAAGTTGACCATGAATCGATTCGAGTTTCCCGTGCTTTTGACTACCGCTGGCGAAGGCGGATTTGTCGTCACCTGCCGCGACCTGCCGCAATTGGTCACCCAGGGCGAGGACCAAGCTGACGCGCTGCTGCAGGCCGTTGACGCGATGGATGAGGTGTTCGCCACCTACATGATCGAAGGCCTCGATTTCCCGGCGCCCAGCAAGTGCCGGCGTCGCGAGCAACTGGTGGCGCCGCCCGCGGAAACGATGGCCAAGGCTGCACTCTACGTGGCGATGCGTGAGGCCGGCATCAGCAAGACCCAACTTGCCAAGCGCCTCGGCGTTGATGAGAAAGAGGTTCGTCGCTTGCTGGACCCCCACTACGGATCAAAGCTGCCGCGCATCGCGCAGGCGATCAGCGTGCTTGGCCGACGCTTGGTTGTCAGCCTGGACGCCGTGTGATCGCTTGCCCGCAAGACTGAACCGCTGCATGACCGTCGAGGGCATCGTGCTTTCTTTACTTGAGATTCAAGTGGCCCCGGGGTCGCCGCAATGCGACGTCCCCAGGGAGATCAAGCTACATCAAGCGCTACGCCTGCACCTTGCGGATCGAGCACACCGTGTCATACCAGCCCTGCATCCCCACTAGAGGCGCCGGCTGGATCGGCAGGATGGCGTTGATGTTGTAGCCGGCGCCGGTGCCACCGTTGCGCTCGTCCCACCACAGGTCTTCCACCAGATCCTGGTCTTCGGCGATCACGTTGTCATCCCAGGCGTCAAGCTTCTGTTTGCCGCCGCCGCGCGCATTGGCGGCACGCCCGTGCCAGGGGTTGCCGAGGGTGTTCGAAACCGCCAGCACGCGCGGGTGGATGCCTTCGGTCACGTAGGCCGGAATCAGCGCTTTCCCAAGCACTTCGCCGCCCCCCTTCATCATGTGGCCGTAAGGCCGCATTGTGGTGATCTCGACCATGTCGCCGCTCTTGATGCCGTGCCGCTCGGCCACGCTGGTGTGGATCCACATCGGGTTGTGATGCACGATTTCCGACAGATACTTCTGCGACTGCGTGCGGCCCTGGGTATGCACGTTCCACTTGAAGGTCACCAGATGCAACTGGTCGGCCTTCATATTGGCGATCGAGGGGATCGGGAAGTACTCCGGCATGCCGTTCTGGAAGTCCTCGGTGAAACCCATCTGCTTGGCGGCGGCTTCGATGTCCGGGTGATACACCGAAAACTTGCGAGAAGGGGTGATGAAACCGCGTTTCGGCTTGCCATCGACCATCAGGCCGACCGCCGATTCGCGCCCGTCAGCCGCCTTGCGATAGATGACCTGCGTGGCGGCATCGACACGCGCGTCCTTGATCTCTTCGGCACGCAAATCCCAGTTGTACAGATCGTAGTATTTCGGTTTGGACATGTCCTGCCAGACGCCGTGCTTTTTCATGTAGGCGAAACCATCTTCGCCGACCCGCTTGGTCAGCGCGGCGCAGCGCAGCTTCATCCATTCCTCATGGTCCTTGAACTGGAAGTACTGCGCTGTCTGCGGGCCAATGCGCTTGGCTACGTCGATGAGCGTATCGACAAAGCTCTTGCACTCCCCCGGGGGTTGCACGATCGGCTGGCGCAGCGTCACGTAATCACGCAGTTCCATGTTGTTGCGCGTGTCGAAGCCCCAGCGTTCCATGTAAGTGGCGTCGGGCAGGATCATGTCGGCGTAGTGCGCCTGCTCGGAATAGACAATGTCCGAGCAGGCGTGGAACGGCACCAGCTTTTCGTCCGACAGTACCTCTACGGTGAGGCTGCGGCCCTCCGGCCAGGTCTGCGGTGACGCCACCGTGTAGGAAAGCAGCGTCTGCACCTTGCCGCGACCCTCCTTGATGTACTGGTAGACGATCTGCCCCACCTTCATGCGCTGCCATTTGTTGGCCAGAGGCCACTCGGGCGGGTTCTCGATCGCACTCCGGGCCTTCGGCGCCGGCGGCCGCGGCATGGGCTGCGGAAAAACCGTCGGTGGCACCCGCGTCGGCTCCACCGTATAGCAATAGCCGCCAGGCTTGCCGATGCTGCCGACGATCGCGTTGAGCAGGATCACCGCACGGTCATTGTTGAAACCGTTGTAATGCGCGCCCGAGCCGCGGTTGGTGAACGCCACCACCGCTGGCGCTGCGGCGGCGAATTCCAGCGCCACCCGACGGATGTCGGCGGCCTTGATGCCCGAGACCTGCTCGGCCCATTCCGGCGTATAGCGCGCGATCCAGGTCTTCAGGTCTTGAGCGCCTATGTTGCTCCAGGTATCAAGCCATTTGGCGTCGTGCTTGCCGGCCATCATGATGGCATTGCCCATGGCCAGTGCGATGGCGCCGTCACTGCCTGGATTGGGCGCGTACCACTCGTCAGCGCGCCCGGCGGTATTGGAAAGCCGCACGTCGAAATAGACGAACTTGGCGCCGTTGTCATAGCGCCCGCGGATGATGCGCTTGCAGGCATGAATAGCGCCCTGATGCGCCTCGTACACATTGGCGCCGAAATCGATGATGTACTTGCTGCGCTCGAAGTCACCGGATTCCCAGTCGGTTTCGCCCAGGCTTACATAATTGGCGGCGCGCTTGTTCGACGAGCACAGCGCGCGATGGTTGAAGAGCGAGGGCGAGCCGATGGCGTTTAGAAAGCGCCCCATTTCTTCGCCCAGGCGCGAACGGCCGATCTGGATCGCCACTTCCTCGGGCTTGCCTTCGTCGATCGCCTTCTTGATGCGCCTGGCGATTTCGGCATGCGCTTCATCCCAAGTGATGCGCATCCACTTGCCTTCGCCGCGCTTGCCGACCCGCTTCAAGGGGAACAGCAGACGCTCCGGATAGTCGTTGACCGTCGGCCCGCTCTGCCCCTTGGCGCACAGCGACTTGCCGTTGTTGGGGTCTTCCGGATTGCCGCCCACCTTTACCAGCTTGCCGTCGATCACATAACCCTGGATACCGCACACGGTCGAGCAGTTCAGGCACACGCTCTTGACGATCGAGGCTTTTGTGTAATCGTTTTTCAGTCGCCCTTTTCCGTTGGCGCGTCGTTGCGCCTTGCGCTGGCCGATCAGAACTTTTTTCTTGCTGAACAGTTGCGCTTCGGCGTCGGTGGGGGTAAGCAGAATGGTCTCGCCCACCGCCAGGGTCGAGAGCGCGCCGAAGCCGGTCTTGATGAATTCGCGCCGCTTCATGCCTTACCTCCGTGACCCACACCGCCCGGGTTCGGTTTGTATTCGGTGACGTTCTTGCCGGGCTCCACCTTCGCCCACATCACGCGCCGACGCTTGGGGAACTGGGACTCGAGTTGTGCCCAGGTTTCGATCTCATAGGAATAGGGGTCGTGAATCCGGCCCTTGGGAATCTTTTTCTCCATCTGCTTTTCGTGGCCCTTGTAGGCGACGGCGGGCTTGGTCTTTTCCTCGGGCTTCAACACCGCGGTCTGCTTGCCGTGCCGCGCCATGAAGCGCGAGTAAGGCGATTGCGCATCGTTGCTGTCGCCGAAATGGAACACTTCGGCCGGGCAGGTTTCAACGCAGGCGGGTTCCATGCCGACAGACAGACGCTGCGAGCAGAAATCGCACTTGTCGGCAACGTCGTTGTCGTCGCAGCCAATAGCGGCATAAGGGCAGGCTTTTTCGCAACTGCCGTCGTGGTCGCATTTATCGGGGTCGATACGCACGATGCCGTCGCCCAGGCGGTTGATGGCGCTGGTGGGGCAGGCCTTCAGGCAGGGCGCATCCTCGCACTGCATGCACAAGGTCGGCAGGAAAGTGCGCTTGACCTGCGGAAACTTGCCGTGCTCCCAGTAATAGACCTTGGTGCGGTAACGGCCGAGCGGCACGTTGTTTTCGACCTTGCAGGCCACCGAACATGCATGGCAGCCGATGCAGCGCTCGACATCGAGCGCCATTTTCCAGACCGGCGGCTTGCCGGTGGCGGGGTTGACGGTGACCGGGGCACCGATCGAGGGGCTCAGAAGCCGCAGGCTATCGGTCATGGCACGGCCCCTTGGTCAGCCGGCAACAGAGCGCGGCTACGTTACTGATGCCGCAGACGACGCGACGCGTACGTGATCGTGACGGAACAAGCATGATTTTCCTTTGCAGGCTGGGGAGGTCGAAATGAATTTGCCGACCGGAGAACCAGGCGTTGTTCCAGGGCTCGCCGTCAGCAAGAGCAGAATTTCCGCGCCGCATCACAGTGCGCGACGAGAGAGTCGCAAGGAAAGAATACTCCAGAAACCTGCGGCTGGATGCGAATGCGGCGAACGCACATTGCTGGCGCCAAGGAGCAGCTCTTGGCTGCGGCAAAGTCGTCGAAGCGCCAGGCCTTGGCGCGCCGCAGCGTTGATGTGCGGCAGGCTTGCCCTATAGGGTTTGCGCCCCGGTTCAAGCCGCCTTGCGCTTGTCCTTGAGCAGCGCGCCCAGATAGCGCCCGGTGTAACTGTCCTTGGATGCGGCCACATCTTCCGGCGTGCCGGTGGCGATAATGCGGCCACCGCCGTCGCCGCCCTCGGGCCCCAGATCGACCACCCAGTCGGCGGTCTTGATCACGTCCAGGTTGTGCTCGATGATCACCACGGTGTTGCCGCCGTCGCGCAGCTTGTGCAGCACGGTTAGCAGCAGATCGATGTCCTGGAAGTGCAGGCCGGTGGTCGGTTCGTCCAGGATGTAGAGGGTGCGGCCGGTGTCGCGCTTGGACAGCTCCAGCGAGAGCTTGACGCGCTGCGCCTCACCGCCCGAGAGCGTGGTGGCCGATTGCCCGAGCTTGACGTAGCCCAGGCCCACATCGAGCAGGGTGTGCAGCTTGCGCGCCACGGTGGGCACCGGCTTGAAGAACACATAGGCGTCCTCCACGGTCATCTCCAGCACCTGGGTGATGTTCTTGCCCTTGTAGAGCACTTCCAGGGTTTCACGGTTGTAGCGCTTGCCGTGGCAGACGTCGCAGGGCACGTAGACATCAGGCAGGAAGTGCATCTCCACCTTGATCACGCCATCGCCCTGGCAGGATTCGCAGCGCCCGCCCTTGACGTTGAACGAGAAGCGGCCGGGCTCGTAGCCGCGTTCGCGCGAGGCGGTGGCCTGGGCGAACAGGTCGCGAATCGGTGTGAAGAGCCCGGTGTAGGTGGCCGGGTTGGAGCGCGGCGTGCGCCCGATCGGCGACTGGTCGACCGCGATCACCTTGTCGAAATGCTCCAGGCCGCTGATGCGCTCGTGTTCGGCTGCCGGCGTCGAGGAGCCGTACAGGTGGTGGGCGACGGCGTTGTACAGCGTGTCGTTGATGAGGGTGGACTTGCCCGAACCCGACACGCCGGTGATGCAGGTCATCAACCCCACCGGCAGGTCGAGGGTGACGCCCTTCAGGTTGTTGCCGCTGGCGCCCGCCACCTTGAGCATGCGCTTTGGGTCGGGCTTGCTGCGCTTGGCCGGTACCTTGATCGCGCGCCGGCCGGAGAGGAAGGCGCCGGTCAGGCTGGCGCCATTGCGCAGGAGTTCCTGCGGCGTGCCCTGCGCCACGATCTCGCCGCCGTGGACGCCGGCGCCGGGGCCGATATCGACCACATAGTCGGCCGACATGATCGCGTCTTCATCATGCTCGACCACGATCACGGTGTTGCCCAGGTCGCGCAGATGCCGCAGCGTCTTCAACAGGCGGTCGTTGTCACGCTGGTGCAGGCCGATCGAAGGCTCGTCCAGCACGTACATCACACCGGTGAGGCCCGAGCCGATCTGCGAGGCTAAGCGGATGCGCTGCGACTCCCCGCCCGAGAGCGTCTCGGCGGAGCGGTCCAGCGACAGGTATTCGAGACCGACATCGTTCAGGAAAGTCATGCGGCTGGCGATTTCCTTGACGATGCGATCGGCGATCTGCGCCTTGGCGCCGGTCAGTGTCAGTGCCTTGAAAAAGCCCAGGCCCTCCTTGAGCGACTTGCCCGACACGGTGTAGATGGCTTCGCCGCCGACCAGCACGTTGCGCGCCTCCTGACGCAGGCGGCTGCCATCGCATTCCGGGCAGCTCTTGTTGCTCACATACTTGGCAAGCTCCTCGCGCACCACCAGCGAATCGGTTTCCTTGTAGCGCCGCTCCAGATTCGGGATCACGCCTTCGAATACATGCTCGCGCACCACTGTGCGACCGCGTTCGTTGACATAGTGGAAGGGGATGATTTCAGTGCCCGAACCTTTGAGAATCAGGTCCTGGGTCTTTTGCGCCATCTTCTCGAACGGCACTTCAAGCTCGAACTTGTAGAAGGTGCCCAGCGATTGCAGCATCTGGTAGTAGAACTGGTTGCGCCGGTCCCAGCCCTTGATCGCGCCCGAGGCCAGCGAGAGGTGGGGAAATGCCACCACCCGCTTGGGATCGAAAAACTGGATGACACCCAAGCCGTCGCAGCTCGGGCAGGCGCCCATCGGGTTGTTGAAGGAAAACAGGCGCGGTTCGAGTTCGGCGATCGAGTAGCTGCATGAGGGGCAGGAAAACTTGGCCGAGAACAGATGCTCGACCCCGCTGTCGAGCTCCAGAGCGATGGCGCGCCCTTCGGCCAAGCGCAGGCTGGTCTCGAAGGATTCGGCCATGCGCTGCTTCAAGTCGGGGCCGACCTTGAAGCGGTCGACCACCACCGCCAGCGAATGCTTGTGGGTTTTCTTGAGTGTCGGCACGGCGTCGATCTCGACCATCTTGCCGTCGACCCGCAGGCGCACGAAGCCCTGGGCGCGCATGTCGTCGATCAGGTCGCCGAATTCACCCTTGCGGTCGGTTACCACCGGCGCCAGGATCGCCACCCGGGTGTCGGCGGGCAGTGCCAGCACATGGTCGACCATTTGCGACACCGACTGCGCCGACAGCGGCAGGCGGTGCTCGGGGCAGTAGGGTGTGCCGACGCGCGCGTAGAGCAGGCGCAGGTAGTCGTGGATCTCGGTGACGGTGCCCACCGTCGAGCGTGGGTTGTGCGAGGTAGCCTTCTGCTCGATCGAGATCGCCGGCGACAGGCCCTCGATCAGGTCCACATCAGGCTTTTCCATCAGCTGCAGGAACTGGCGCGCATAGGCGGAAAGCGACTCCACATAGCGGCGCTGGCCCTCGGCATAGAGCGTGTCAAAGGCGAGCGAACTCTTGCCCGAACCAGACAGGCCGGTGATCACGATCAGCTTGTCGCGTGGCAGATCGAGATTGATGTTCTTCAGATTGTGGGTGCGGGCACCGCGAATGCGAATTTCGGCCATGGTCTTTGCAATGGTGGCGGATGCGTTGCCGCGCCCGTGTCCCCGGATTCCGTCCCGGGGCCGGGAAGGGCTGGCAGGGCATCGGTCCGGCGCTCTTGCGCGCCCAACACAAAAGTCGGGCTGAGGGCGCAAAAACCAACCTGCTACTATAGCGGATTGCGCTTTCAACGCCGTTAAGGAAACGCTGAACCAGTCCTTGGGTCGAGAAAGTCGTTCTGGCAACATGTTGAATCGAAAAGACTCTTCGTTCGGTAGTCCGGGACCCCGGGACTTGTTAAGCGTTTTTTCCTCATCTTTCACTCAGGTTCTTTCGCTTAATGAGCCCGCTTGAGCTGCGTGCGGCGCTTTCGCTGGCCTCCCTGTACGCCCTGCGCATGCTGGGGCTGTTCGTGATTCTCCCGATATTCGCGATCCACGCCCGCACCTTGCCCGGCTTCGATCCGGCCAAGGTTGGCTGGATGCTGGGCATCTATGGCCTGACCCAGGGCATCCTGCAATTGCCCTTTGGCATGGCTTCGGACCGCTTCGGCCGCAAGCCCGTAATAGTCTTCGGGCTGATGGTTTTCGCCATCGGCAGCGTGATCGCGGCACTACCCGGCGACATCTGGACTGCGCTCCTGGGGCGCTCGCTGCAGGGCGCGGGCGCGATTTCGGCGGCCGTCACAGCGCTGTTGGCGGATCTGACCCGCGAAGAACACCGCAGCAAGGCGATGGCGCTGATCGGTGCCTCGATCAGCCTGATGTTCGCTTTTTCGCTGGTAGCCGCGCCACTCCTCTATCAGTCGATCGGCATGCCCGGGATTTTTCTGGCCACCGGGGTACTGGCTGTGTTGGCCATCGGTTTGGTGATCTGGGTGGTACCGCCGGCACCCGCCCCGCGCGCCACGGCCATGCCGCCTTCCTTCGCCAGCGTTGCACTGGCACCGGAATTGCTGCGGCTCAATCTCGGCATATTCACCCTGCACATGGTGCTGATGGCGATGTTCGTGGTGGTGCCCACCGCACTGGTCGAATCCGGCGGCCTGGCGCCCGGGGCCCACTGGAAGGTTTACCTGCCGACATTGCTGCTGTCATTCGTGGTGATGGTGCCGCCGATCATCTGGGCCGAGAAGCGCGGGCGCAACAAAAGCCTGTTGCTGGCTGCGGTGGCCCTGATGCTGGCCACACAGATAGGGTTGGTCGTGGGGATACGAAGCCTGGCATCGATTGCCGCGCTGCTGTTCGTATTCTTCGTCGCCTTCAATATCCTCGAGGCGCAGTTGCCGGCGCTGGTGTCGCGCTTCGCGCCGGCGGCAGCCAGGGGCGCTGCGCTCGGTGTATACAATACGACGCAGGCGCTCGGATTGGCGGCTGGTGGCGTAATTGGCGGATACCTGGTAAAATATACAGGTGTTGAGTCGGTCTTTGTTTTTGGTGCGGCGATGGTGTTCCTCTGGTTCATCGCCGCTTTTTCGATGCGCGAGCCGCTTAAGCGCAGTTCGGCGAGCGCGAATTCTCTTGAAGGAGATTTCAAGCATGGCCTCAGTCAATAAAGTCATTCTGGTGGGAAATCTGGGCAAGGATCCCGAAGTGCGCTACACCGCCGATGGCGCGGCAATCGCCAACATCACCTTGGCTACTACCGACACCTGGAAAGACAAGACCTCCGGCGAAAAGAAGGAAGCCACCGAGTGGCACCGAGTCGCCTTTTTCGGCAAGCTGGCCGAGATCGCCGGGCAATACCTGAAAAAGGGGCGCTCGGTCTATGTCGAAGGGCGCATCCGCACCCGCAAGTGGCAAGATAAGGAAGGCCAGGACCGCTACACCACCGAGATCATTGCCGACCAGATGCAGATGTTGGGCAGTCGCGAAGGCATGGGCGGGCCGGCGGCCGATGAGGATGGCGCCGGTGGCGGTGGGCGTTCTTATGGCGGGGGAGGCGCGGGTGGCGGTGGCGGCGGTGCAGCAAAGCCGGCGCCTGCCAAGAAGCCGGCAGGCAATTTCGACGACATGGACGACGATATTCCGTTTTGATGGTCCGAAAAATGTAAACGCCTGCTTTCTGCCGGCTTGGTCGGTCGAGAATCGCGCGCAGCCAGACGATTCCCGCAGGTGAAAGCAGGAAAAAGCGCCGCTCCCCGAGCGGCGTTTTTGTTGATTTGGGTTATAATTGCAGGCTTTTGATTTTCCACGTCTTTTTGGAGAAAAGTGATGCCGATTTATGCCTACCGCTGCGAGGATTGCGGGCATGCGCAGGACTTTCTGCAGAAAATGAGCGATCCGCTGATCGATACCTGCCCTGCGTGTGGCTCGAAAAAGTTTCCCAAGCAGCTGACCGCGGCCGGGTTCCAGTTGAAGGGCGGCGGCTGGTACGTCACCGATTTTCGCGATGGCGGCAAGAAGGACGCGAAGAAACCGGGCGAGGCTGGCGCAGAAGGCAAGGCGGGGGAGAGTGCGTCCGGCGGTGAAGGCAAATCCGACAGCAAGGCCGAGGGTAAGTCAGATGGCAAGTCCGACAGCAAGTCGTCCGAAAGCGCGACGCCTGCCGCGAGCAGCACGCCCGCTACACCCACCACGCCCGCGCCTTCGAGCGGCGGCGCCACCAAGGCCGCCTAAGCGGCGTTGCACATAGCCGCGCGACCATCGTGAAACGCTACTTCATCGCCGGCCTTCTGGTCTGGGTGCCGCTTGCGGTCACCCTATGGCTGATCCGCTTTCTGGTCACCACCATGGACGGCGTGCTGCCGGCCTGGATGATTCCGGACGTGATCGAGCGCCACCACATTCCCGGCGCGGGCCTGGTGGCGGTGCTGCTGTTGGTGCTGGGTACCGGCGTGCTGGCGGCGAACTTCATCGGCGAGCGCCTGGTGCGCTGGTGGGAATTGTTGCTGGCGCGCATTCCGATCGTGCGCACCATTTATTCGAGCGTCAAGCAGGTCTCCGACACCATTCTTTCGCCCAATGGCCAGGCGTTTCGCAAGGCGGTACTGGTGCAATACCCGCGCCAAGGTTCCTGGACCATCGCATTCTTGACCGGTGCGCCGGGGCCTGGCGTGATCGAGCATCTGCCCGGCGAGCACGTCAGCGTTTATGTGCCGACCACGCCAAACCCGACCTCGGGCTTTTTTCTCCTGATGCGAAAGAGCGAAGTGGTCGAACTCGACATGAGTGTCGATGCCGCGCTCAAGTACATCGTCTCGATGGGCGTGGTGGCGCCGCCGACCAATGGCCGTCAGTCCGGGCCTGCCGCCCCGACCCAATGATTTTTCGCGAAAGCCGACTCACATGCGTACCGACTACTGCGGGCGGATCAATGCCCGCCACCTCGATCAAAGCATTACCCTCATGGGCTGGGTCAATACCCGCCGCGATCATGGCGGCGTGATATTCATCGACCTGCGCGACCGCGAAGGCATCGTGCAGGTGGTGTGCAACCCGGATCGCGCGGCCGTTTTCGCCGCCGCGGAGCGGATTCGCGGCGAATACGTGGTCCGCGTGAGCGGCCGTGTGATCCGGCGCGAACAAAAGCTTGTCAACCCCAAGCTTGCCAGCGGCGAGATCGAGGTGGTGGCCGAAGACCTCGAGATACTCAACGTCGCGGTGACGCCGCCGTTCCAGATCGACGACACCAACATCGGCGAAATGGTCCGCCTGGAGCACCGCGTGATCGACCTGCGGCGCCCGGTGATGCAGAAAAACCTGATGTTGCGCTACAAGGTGGCGATGGCGGTGCGCCGCTATCTCGATGCGCAGGGCTTCATCGATATCGAGACGCCGATGCTGACGCGTTCCACCCCCGAGGGCGCGCGCGACTACCTGGTGCCCTCGCGCGTGCATGACGGCATGTTTTTCGCGCTGCCGCAGTCGCCGCAGCTCTTCAAGCAGATGCTGATGGTTTCCGGCTTCGATCGCTACTACCAGATCACCAAGTGCTTTCGCGACGAAGACCTGCGTGCCGACCGCCAGCCCGAATTCACCCAGATCGATTGCGAAACCTCGTTTTTGACCGAAGTCGAGATTCGCGCCATTTTCGAAGGCATGATGCGCTCGGTTTTCAAGGAGGCGATCGGGGTTGAGCTTGTCGATCCGCTGCCGGTGATGGCATTTTCCGAGGCGATGGCGCGTTTCGGTTCGGACAAGCCGGACTTGCGCGTGACACTCGAATTCACCGAGTTGACCGACGTGATGAAGGATGTTGCCTTCAAGGTGTTCAGCGGCCCGGCCAATACGGTCGGCGGGCGCGTCGTCGGCCTCCTGATTCCGGGCGGCGCCGCGCTGACGCGCGGCGAGATCGACGCCTGTACCGATTTCGTCAAGATCTATGGCGCCCGTGGCCTGGCCTACATCAAGGTCAACGACGCCACGCAATTGAACGAAACCGGGCTGCAATCGCCGATTGTGAAGAACCTGTCGCCGCAGGCACTTGCCGCCATCATTGCGCGCACCAAGGCCGCATCCGGCGACCTGATTTTCTTCGGTGCCGATTCGGCCAAGGTGGTCAACGATGCAATGGGCGCCCTGCGCGCGAAGCTTGGTCACGAAAGAGGGCATGTGACGGGCGAGGCCTGGAAGCCGCTTTGGGTGGTCGATTTCCCGATGTTCGAGCATGACCAGGAAGGCGGCCGCTGGAACGCCATGCACCACCCTTTCACCGCGCCCAAGGACGGCCACGAGGATTACCTGGAAAGCGATCCGGGAAAGGCGATCGCCAAGGCCTATGACATGGTGTTGAACGGCTGGGAACTGGGCGGCGGTTCGGTGCGGATTCACCGCGAAGAAGTGCAGAGCAAGGTGTTCCGCGCCCTCGGCATCGGGGCCGAGGAGGCGCAACTCAAGTTTGGCTTCCTGCTCGACGCGCTCAAGTACGGCGCACCGCCGCACGGCGGCATCGCCTTTGGCCTGGATCGGGTGGTCACCATGATGTCCGGTGCCGAGTCGATTCGCGACGTCATCGCATTTCCCAAGACCCAGCGTGCGCAGTGCCTGTTGACGCAGGCGCCGTCGGAAGTGGACGAAAAGCAGTTGCGCGAGCTGCATATCCGCTTGCGCAACACCAAAGCTGCTTGAGCACAGGGCGCGCCGCCCGGTCCGGCCGCCGCTCGCGCCGGTTGCCGACCCAAGGAAGCCTGAGAATCAGGGGAACACCGAACAAGTCCGCATGTCGAGAAAGTCGCGTTTGCAACATGTTGAATAGAAACGGCACTTTGTTCGAAAATCCGTTTTGCGGGGACTTGCTCAACGTTTTCTTGGGCATTTTCATGACAAAGGTCCTATGGTTGCGACGCTCAACCTGCGTAAACTAGGTCGGCCATGAACGCAATGACCACAATCTCCAGCTCACGCGGCAGGCCTGCGGCAATCGCCAGCCCGGCGTACGCGGGCTAACCGTGCCCACTTTCCTGATCGCCGATATTCGTGTCATCAACCGTGACAAGTACGATGAGTATCGGCTGCTGTTTCGTGCCTGCGTCAAGCGCCATCATGGGCGTTTTCTGGCGCGCGGCCAAGAGCCCGAGATCGTGCAGGGCGGCTGGCATCCGCCGCGCATGTTGTTATGCGAGTTCGACCAGCGCGCCGATGTCGATGCCCTGGTGGCTTCGGCGGAATACCGCGAACTCGAGGTCGTCCGCGGCAATTGCGGCATGTTCGATATCGTCGTCGTCGATGGTATCGCCATATCGCGCTTCGCCGGGCGCGGAGCCCATCCCGTGTATGCGATCGCCGATACCCGCATCATCAACCGGCCGGCGTTCGAGGAGCATCGCACCCGCATCGACCGCGGCGTGCGCGAGCACAAGGGGCGCTATCTGGCCCTCAATGACACCATCACCACCATCGCCGGCAACTGGGCGCCCACGTTTCTTTCGATCATGGAATTCCCGTCGCGCGCCCAGGCGATGGCCGCGCACACCGCCTCGGGCTACCAGGAACTGCGCGACCTGGTCAACAACACCGCGATGATCGACATGGTGCTGCTGTCCGGCCAGGCGCCCGAAACCCCGGCGTGAGCGGGCGTGCGGCGCTGGCAGACGATCGGCAGCACAAGCTTGCCGCTGGTTTGGCAGAGCGCGTGCACGTGGCGCAGCAGCATCCGTTGGGCACGCGGAGTGTCGCGCGATGACCGTCTGGAAGATCCCCGAGTCGGTGCTGGTGGTGATCCACACGCCGCAGCTTGACGTCCTGTTGCTGGAACGGCGCAACGCTCCGGGTTTCTGGCAAAGCGTGACCGGCAGCCTCGATCAAGAAAGTGAGGCTTTGGCCGACACCGCGCGACGCGAGGTTCTCGAAGAAACCGGGATCGACTCCACCGCCGTCGGCCACCAGTTGGTCGACTGGAACCTGACCAATCGCTACGAAATCTACCAGCGCTGGATCAGCCGCTACGCGCCGGGCGTCACCCACAATACCGAGCACGTGTTCGGCCTGACCATCCCGTCACCTGTAGTGCCGGTATTGACCGAGCACCTGGCATACGAGTGGTTGCCGTGGCGCGCGGCGGCCGAAAAATGCTTTTCCCTGAGCAACTCGCAAGCCGTGCGCATGTTGCCGCAGAAAGTACCGAAGCCAGGCCTGGACCGATAACAGCTCATTGTCCAGCAGTCTTTATAAACGAAGCATGCGCTCGCATCATTGTGCTTCCGCGCCGATCGACGTGATTTCCTCAGGGTGCCGGGACACTCAAGCTTGACCGCAAAAAGCCGTTAACCCGATGCCAAACCGGGAAAACACGCCATGTCCGCACAGTCAAGAAGCTTAAGCCTGCCGCAATCCGGCAGCGCCACCATCCATGCCCAGGCCACGGCGATGGGGGGCGGTCTTGCCGCTTTCGTCGCGCGCTGGCCCGCGAGTGTCATTGGCGCCTGTGCCCTGATTCTCATCCTTCTGGTCTGGTCGAGCACGCTGGCACAGGTCGAAATCGATCGCCAGCAGACCTTGGAGACCTTGCGCCGCAGCGATGCCACCCTCACACGCGCGGTGGCCGAGCACACCGCCCGTACCCTCAAGGGTGCTGATCAGGCGCTGCTTTTGCTCAAGCGGCATTACGAGAAATCAGACGCGCGGTTGGCGATCGGTGACTATGCGCGAGCCCTTACCGTCGGTCGCGTATTCAGCCAGTTGGGCGCGGTTGACGAGCACGGCGCGCTCTTGGTGGGCAGCACGCCGGACTTCACGCCCGGCGACCTCTTCCGCAGTGAGCATTTCGGGCTGCATGCGGCGCGCGACACCGGTGAACTGCATATCGGCACGCCAGTACCGGGGCTTGCCGCCGGCACCGCGTCGGTTCAATTGACGCGGCGCATCAACAAGCCGGACGGCAGCTTCGGAGGCGTGGCGATGATTGCGATAGACCCGGCGTATTTCTCGCGCGTCTACGGCGAACTGGATCTGGGATACGACAGCGCTGCATTCCTGATTGGAACAGACGGCATCGTGCGGGCACGCCGGGCATCTGGGGCCGCGAAAGTGGGTGAGAATATCAGCGGAACCCTGCTGGCTGAACATATGCGCCTGGGCGATATCGGCTCGTTTCGTCAATTCTCGCCCGGCGCAGGCCCCGCCCGCTACACGAGCTATCGCAAGCTCGCTGAATACCCGCTGGCGGTGGCGGTGAGCCGGCGCGAGGACGAGGTATTCAAACCCCTCAACGAGCGGCAGCAGTGGTACATCACCGCCGGTGTCGTAGCTTCCCTGCTAATCCTGGCCTATTCCATCCTTGCGGTGCGGCTCAATCGCGCGCGCAAGTCGAATTTGGGCAATGCGGCGGCAGGCACGGCCGCAGCGTAGCCGGCTACTGCCGCAGGGCGGCGACCTGGAGCATGCGCACGGGGCCGTACCGGGTCTTCCGATCAGTGCTCTGTGTGCCTGTTGCCGCCTGTAGCGTCTGCATACAGGCCTTGCGGGAGGCTCGAGAACAGCAGCGATCAGGCGATCGCAGATCGCGCGTGGTGCGCCCATCCGTTATCATTTTGCGTTCCGCTCAATTCAGCCGGTTCGCACATGAGAAAAGTCGAAATCAGCGACGAACGCATCCTCAACTCCGACATCTTCGACGAACAGGAGGCGCGCGAAGTGCGCGAGCCGGCCGGGCAATGGTTCGAGCCCGGGCGTAGCCTGCCGGTCTACCGTCGTTGCGACGTGCTGGTGGTGGGCGGGGGGCCCTCCGGCACGGCGGCCGCGGCGGCCGCCGCGCGCGAAGGCGCCGACGTGGTGCTGCTGGAGCGCTACAACCACCTGGGCGGGCTATCGACCGGTGGCCTGGTGATCTGGATCGACCGCATGAGCGATTGGACCGGGCAACTGGTGATTCGCGGTTTTGCCGAGGAGTTGTTCGCCCGCTTGCCGCCGGAGGCGGTTGCCGGGCCGGCGCGCGAAGAATGGGGCTCGCAGGATGCGGCCCGTGCGGCGCACTGGGCGCAACGCACCGCTGCGTATCACGGCGTGGTGACCTGGTCGCCGACTATCGATCCGGAGCGTTTGAAGCTCCTGTCGCAGGAAATCGTTCTCGAACGCGGCGTCAAGCTGGTCTATCACTCGTGGGCGTCATTGCCGATTGTCGAGAACGGCGCGGTGCGCGGGGTGACTTTCGAGAGCAAGGAAGGGCGCATGGCGATCATGGCGAAAGTGGTGATCGATGCCACCGGCGATGGCGACCTGTTCGCGCGCGCCGGCGCTGATTTCGAAGACGACATCGAGGAAGGCGACATCCACCACTGCATGAACACCGCCTGGCTCTTCGGCGGCGTCGACATGGAGAGCTGGATCGACTTCAAGACCGGCCAGCCCGAGGCGCACGCCGCCTTCATGGCGCGCGGCCGCGCCGAGCTGACCTTGTTCGAACGGCCGTTTGTTTCCTGGCGTCGCGACATCGCGCTCTTCATGGGCCCGCGCCAGTCGGGATATTCCGGCCTGGACATCGACGATCTGTCTGTCGTCGAAGTGCGCTCGCACCGCGCCATGGACGCGCACCTGGGCTTCTTCCGGCGTCACGCACCGGGCTTCGAGAATGCGTTCCTCATGCTGTCGGCGCCGCAGATCGGCGTGCGCCATACGCGTCGCCTAAAGGGCACGGGCGCGGTGTTGCGCGCCGACTGGCCGCGCGGCACGCCGTTTGCCGACGAGATCGGCGTCTCGCCCGCGGTCTCGCCCAAGTTCCCCAACATCTCGATCCCCTATGGCGCGCTGGTGCCGGCGCGCCTGGACGGCCTCATCGCCTGCGGCCGCCATATTTCATGCGACCGCAATTCGCACGGCTTCATGCGCGAGATTCCGCAATGCTGGATCACCGGCCAGGCCGCCGGCGTCGCCGCCGCGCTGGCGGTGGCACACAGGGTGGAGCCGCGCGCGGTCGATGTGGGGACGTTGCAGGCGGCGCTGTTGGGTCAGGGGGTGTATCTGCGGCCGCACGCGGGAAGCACCGACATGCCTGTGGCGATCGCCGCCTGAGGCGCAAGCCAGCCGCCTACATCTGCCTGAACTGCTCGGCGAAAACCCGGCTCACCGCCAGTGATTCCCCGCGATGTTTCAGCTTGAGCGTGACGCGTCCGGCTTCATCGCGTACCGCGGCCTCGATGGCGGCCAGGTTGACGATGGTGCCGCGATGTATCTGCCGAAATTTTTCCGGCGGCAATTGCGGTAGCAGATCCTTCAAGCTGGTGCGGATCAAGAGCTCGGCGTCGGCGGTGACCACGCTGGTGTACTTGTCGGTGGCCTGGAAATAGCAGACGCATTCGATTTCCACCATGTGCACGGTGTTGCCGACGGCCGCACGGATGATGGAAATCATGGCGGCCGGCGCAGCTGGTGGGGCCGCGCCGAGCAGTTGCCCGAGCTTGTGCGCCAGGGCGGCGACATCATCGGCCGGCGCTGCCAGTTGAGTCTTGAGCCGCGTCACGGTTTGCGCCAGGCGTGCGGGATTGAGCGGTTTCAACAGGTAGTCGATCGCCGCCAGGTTGAAGGCCTTGAGCGCGAACTCGTCGTAAGCGGTGACGAACACGATGCGCGGCACCTGCGCGCCGGCCTCCAGGCGATCGGCCAACTCGGTTGCGACCTCAAGCCCGGTCAAGCCCGGCATGCGGATGTCGAGGAACACGATGTCCGGTTTTTCGCTCTCGATCAGGGCCAGGGCCTCGACGCCGTTGGCGGCGAGTGCTACGACTGCGAGCTCCGGCCAGGCAAGCGCAAGCGCCGCCTTGAGGCTTTGTGCGAGCAGCGGTTCGTCTTCGGCGATCAGGGCGCGCATCATGGATTGGACTCGAGCGGGAGCCGCAGCGTAACAGTCGCGCCGCCGGCAGGGTTGTGGCCCATGACGACCGAGGCGGCGCTGCCGTAGGTCGCCGCCAGGCGTTCGCGGCAATGCGCGATGCCAAGGCCGGTGCCGGCGGTCTGGCTGGCGCCGCTCAAGAGGCCCAGCCCGTTATCTTCGATGCTCACAACCAGCTGCGCGCCTTCCTGCCGCGCCGTCACCTGCACATGGCCGCCGGCGATCTTCGGTTCCAGCCCATGGCGGATCGCGTTTTCCACCAATGGCTGCAGAAGCATGGGGGGCAGCGCATGTTGCGCAAGGCTTGCCGGCAGATCAAGGGCGAACGACAGGCGCGGACCCATGCGAATGGTGACGATCTCGAGGTAATCGGCGAGCAGGGCAAATTCCTCGCCAAGCGTCGCGCTTTCGCTGCGCGCCGCCGACAGGCTGGCGCGCAGGTATTGGTCCAGATGCGCCAGCATGGTTTGCGCTCGCGCCGGGTCGGTTGCGATCAGGGCCTGCAGATTGGCCAGGGTGTTGAACAGGAAATGCGGTTCGATTTGCGCGGTGAGCAACTTCAGGCGTGCTTCAACGGCCAGTCGCTCGGTCGCGGCCAGCCGTTCGCGGGTCGAGAAATACAAGGTCGCGCCAAACCCAGCGGCGATGGTCAATGTGAGAAAACCGACCGCTGCGTTGGCGCCGATCGAAGTCGGCTGCCCGGGAATGCCCAGTATCAGGCCGCCCAGCATGCTGCCGCCATACCAGCCGATGCAAGCGGCCAACACGACTAATGCGATCATCGGCGCCAGGGGCGATGGGCGCGATGGCCACAGGCGACGACGCGGCAGGTCGATCAGTGCGTAAGTGACAAGCCCGATGCTCTGGCTGAACACGAAATTGACCGCAAAGCCGTGGCTGTGACCGTGGCTGTCGCTGCCAAACAAGGTGATCGCCACCGCAATCACCGTATTGAGCACAACGGTGGCGGCCAGCATATGCCGGATCGAAACGCGCGAAGGACTGTCCATCAGGTGCCACGGTTCCCGGGAAGATGCGGACATCACGGACGGCGCGGGAGTTGCCGTTCGAGCCGCTTGAGTTCGCTCGCGACCAATTTTTCACGCAAGCCGAACCCAGGCCAGAATACTAGAAGCCCGTGGATCGCAACGCCCAGCGCCCAGCCCTCCAGGGGAAATGGGAACCAGCGATGTTGTGGCGAGGTCGCGAGGTTGATCAGCATCAGTCCCGCATTGACGGCGATGAATACCGCCAGATGGATCAGGAGGCCGATCTTCGCACCGGCGCGGCGGCGTGCCACCCGCAGGCTTTCGTCTTCAGTCATGTCAATCCTTTGGTGGTGATGTTCAGCCATGGTCGATGGCGATCAGGCGGCTGCAGAGCCCGACCGCGGTTGCGCCCAGGGTGGTCAGCAGGGCGAGCGGGACCGCAAGCGGCAGCCGCAGGCAGGCGGCGGCGAGTGCGATGGCGCCGGCGGCAGTAGCCCCCGGCAGCATGCGCTTGCGCATGCTGCCCGCGATATCCGGAGGCCGCGGTTCGGTGTGACCAAGCTGGATGTGTTCCATGTTTCATGCGACGCCAAGCGCCGACCACAGCATGCGGCCCAGCAGACGTTGCGGCAGCAGGGTAAAGGCGCCGGCGATGACAAGGCCTCCGGCGAACAGGCCTTTCATGATGCGTTGGTGGCGCACGATGTTGCTGGTGTTGGCGAAGTACACAGCTCCGCCTAGACCTGCGATGACCAATACTGACAGGCCATGGATCCACGAAAACTGGCCGTTTGACTGGATCCAGAAGCTCGAGATCGCGGTGACCAGCATCAAGGCAACCCACATGCGCCCGAGCAGGCGATGGCTGCCGGTGCCCTTTCTGCGCATGAAAACAAGGGCGCCGAGTGTCAGCGCCGCCAGCGCGGCGGCGGTGTGAAACAGGATGACTGGGGTGAATCCGGCGGGCATGGCGGGCCTTTCATGGCGGTGTTTGATGCGTGCAGTCTCATGCGCCAGTCGGTCGGTTCCAAGCGAGATGCGACGGAACGCAGGAATCAGGGAGCGAATTGCCGGCCGGCGCGACCAATGGCGGTGCCTGCCTTGACACAATCCTGGTCTAACATCGTGCGGCGAGCGTTACGCGACCGCCATCAAACCCCATGGAGACACAATGAAATTCATCCGTAGCTGGCTCATGCTTGCCGCATGCGCCGTAGCCGCCCCGGTGCTGGCGCAGGCGCCGCTGAAAATGATCGTCGGCTTCCCGCCGGGCGCGACCTCCGACACCATGACCCGAGCCTTGGCCGAAGGCATGCGCGCGCACTTCGATCGGCCGATCGTGATCGAGAACCGTCCCGGCGGCGGCGGCCTGGCTGCCGCCAAGCTGGTGAAAGCCGCGCCGCCGGACGGCAACACCCTCCTGATGACGCCCTTGGGGACCATGCTGCAGCCGCATTCGGTGAAGGCTGCGGATTTCAATCCGCTCAACGATTTCGTTGCCATCGCGCAGATCAGCACTTTCGACATCGCCTTCGCGGTTGCCCCCGAGTTGCCCGCGCGCAATCTGCAGGAATATGTGGCGCTGGTGAAAAAAGAGCCCAAGCGCGGCGACTTCGCTTCCGCCGCGGCCGGATCGCTGCCGCATTTCTTCACCCTGATGTTCGCGCGCAGCGCCGGTATTGATATGTTGCACATTCCCTACAAGGGCACGGCGCCGGCGATCACCGCGGCGATTGCCGGCGAAGTGAGCCTGTTGTCGACCACCTCGGCCGATATCGCGAACCAGGTCAAGGCCGGCAAGCTGCGTGCACTGGCCGTGTCCAGCGCAAAGCGCTCGCCGGTGCTGCCCGAGGTGCCCACCATGCGCGAGCAGGGCTACAACATCGAAGGCAGTGCCTGGTATGCGTTTGTCGCGCCGCCCGGCACGCCGCCGGACACGGTGAAAAAGCTCAATGCCGCGATCGTGGCGGCGATCAGGAGCCCGGTCACGGCCGAGCGCATGCGCGCCATGGGCGTGGAACCGACCGGCACCACTCCGGAGGCGACGGCCGCGATCCTCAAGAGCGACTACGAGCGCTGGGGTGCGGTCATCAAGGCCTCCGGATTCAAGGCTGAGGACTAGCCACGCCTGAGTGACAGGCAGCCGTGGCGGACGCGGCGCGAGACATGATTTCGTGCGGTTTTTAGGGTGTTAGACTTGTGGTCGCATTTTCGCCAATCATGAGAGACAGACCGATGAAGACGATCCAGATCAGTGATGAGCAAATGGCCACCCGTGTCGCCCGTTTCCGTGAACTCAAGCCCTTGCCGGTGCAGACCAATGCCGACGTGCCGCTGGCCGCCGCCGACCTGATCTACGCGCGCAAGCTGCTGACGGTGATCGGGCTCGAGGGCGGGACCGAGACGCCGATCAGCGCGCGGGCCCCGATTACCGGTGCCGGCGGCATGACAATGGTGATTGCCGCGTGCCCGCCGGGGCAGGGGCCGTCACTGCATTCGCACGAGGCTACCATCGAGACCTTCACCGTATTGCAGGGGCGCTTCGAAGTACGCTGGAACGATCACGGCGAGAACCGCGTCGAGCTTGAGCAGTTCGACACCATCTCGGTGCCTAAGCGCGTGCAGCGCGCGTTTCGCAACATCGGCGATGGCGAGGGCCTGCTGCAGGTGATCATCACCGGCGGCGTGAGTGACATGGGCGACATCGCGTTTGCGCCCCAGGTCGCGCGGCAGGTCGCTGCGATCAAGCCCGCAGCGCTGGAGACATTCGAAAAAGCGGGGATGCGCTTCAACGCCGGCCAGGGTTAGCGCGCACGCGCGTTACTCATGCACCAAACGAAGTGGCGCCGCAGGCGCATCTTCGTGCCGTTCGCCGGTGGCGCTTACTTGCTTACTTGACCAGGCCTTCAGCCTTGAGCGCTTCCTGCACCTTCGGCCGTGCGGCCACGCGTGCGTGGTGGGCCTTGAGCGAGGGCCATTGCCCGATGTCGAAGCCGACGAACTGGCCCCAGTTGGAAACGGTGAACAGATAAGCATCGGCCACCGTGAAGTTGTCGCCCATCAGGTACTGCTTGCCTTCGAGGTGGCGGCCGACGTACTCGAAGCGCTTGGTCAGGTTGGCCTTGGCCGCATCTTTCATTTCCGCCGAGGCAGCCGGGTTGAACATCGGCGAGAAGTTCTTGTGGATCTCGGAGGTGATGTAGTTGAGCCACTCCTGCACTCGATAGCGCTCCAGCGTGCCGGCTGCCGGCACCAGGTTCGAGGCGGGCTTCTGGTCGGCCAGGTATTGCACGATCACCGGGCCTTCGGTCAACAGTTGGCCGTTATCCAGTTGCAGCGCCGGTACATAACCCTTGGGGTTCACCAGCCAATAGTCGCCGCCATCGGCCATTTTCTTGGTCTTGGTATCGGCCTTGACGAGTTCGATATCGATGCCGGCTTCGCGCGCGACGATATGCGGCGAAAGTGAGCAGGCTGCAGGGGAGTAGAACAGTTTCATGGTGTGTTCCTGTGAAAAGTTGACGCCGACCGATATGGTGAGGCGAGGAGAGACATTGTGTCTGTTGCCAAATTCAAGATGGAGATGGTTTCCAAGGATGGATAATTGCGCAGGTCGGGATGATAAAGGGTGCAAACGGATCGCTTCGCCGCCGCATCACGCGCGCGCCGCAGTACGCTCACCACACCATTTCAGGCCAAACATCCCGATGCGCGGCTCGATGTGCCGCTCCGACCGCATGATAGACCTCGTCGGGGAAGGATTTGACGTGCGCCATCCGCATCCGCGAATCGGGGGCCGCCGGCGCAATCGCCGGAAAGCTGGTCGAGACCAGCGCGACGCGTGGCCTGCCGCCCGCCGCCACGCTGTTTTCTCGGGTATAACGTTGTCTCCCGTCGCTCGCGCTGAACCATGAACCAGATTGACGGCCGCACCGGCCTGCCGGACTCGGCACCCTTGACCATCACCCATGTAATCTACGGCCTGCATGCCTGGAGCGCGGTCATCGGGCTGACGACCGCGGCGTTCGTGGTCACCGCCTTTCTTGCCGGCTGGCCCTCGATCATCGGCGTGATTCTCAATTACGTGTATCGCGGCGAGGCCGCCGGCACTTATCTGGAGAGCCACTTTCGCTGGCAAATCCGTACCTTCTGGCTGGCCCTGATGTGGGCCGTGATCGGCGGGGTGGCGTTCATTTCGCTGATCGGCATCCCGTTCGCATTTGTCATCTGGATCGTCACCGGCTTGTGGGTTTTGTATCGCATCGCGCGCGGCTGGATCGCGCTGTCGAAAGCGCAGCCGATGCCGGAGCCCGCGAAGTCCTGGATGTAGCAGATAGGCACGGGTGCGCCATCGCGGCGCCTGTGCCGCACACTTTCCGACAGTCAATTTTCGGCAGCGTTGCCAGCCTGCCGCCCGTACCCATGAAAATTTCCCGCAGATCCCTCCTCAAGTTCGCCGCGCTCGGCAGCGTTGCCGGTTCTACGCATGCGCAGACCCTGTTTCCGCGCGGCCCGGTGCGGCTGATCGTGCCGTTCCCGCCCGGCGGCCCGGTGGACGTCACCGCGCGCGCCCTGGCGCAGCGCCTGACCGAACTTTGGAGCCAGCAGGTGGCGGTGGAAAACCGCAGCGGCGGCAACAGCGTGATCGGCGCCGAAGCGGCGGCGCGCGCCACGCCCGACGGCCACACCATTTTCGTCGGGGCGATTCACCAGTCGGTATTGCCGGGCTTTGGCAACAAGCTGCCCTACGACCTCGAAAAGGATTTCACGCCAGTAATGTTCGGCGCGCAGTTTCCGATCATCCTGTGCGCCCACCCCGCGGGGCCGGCGGCCAACGTGCGCGAGCTCATCAGGTACGCGAAGGCAAATCCGGGGCGGCTGGCCTACAGTTCGGCCGGCAATGGCGGCGGCACCCATCTGGCCGGCGAACTGTTCAAGGAGAAGGCCGGCGTTTTCATGCTGCACATTCCGTATCGCGGCAGCGCGCCGGCGATGACCGATCTTCTGGCGGGCCAGGTGCAACTGATGTTCTCCGACGGGCCCACCGCGCTGCCGCATCTGAAGAGCGGGCGCGTCAAGGCTTTGGCGGTCGGCAGCCCCGTGCGCTCGGCGCTGGTGCCGGAGCTGCCGACCATGATCGAGGCCGGTGTGCCCGGCTACGAAGCCTACTCATGGGCCGGCATCTGGGTGCCGGCAGCCACCCCGCGCGAGATCGTTGTGAAGATCAATGCCGATACGGTGCGTGCGTTTTCGGACGCGGCAACGCGCGAGCGCCTGGTGGGTCAGGGCGCCGAAGTGACCCCGGGCACACCCGAACAGTTCGGGACCTTCGTCAAGAGCGAGATGACGAAATGGGCGGCGGTGATCAAGCGCGCCGGCATCAAGCCGGATTGAGGCAGCACCCGCATGCAGCAGCAGGCTGATCGGATCCGTACCAGCGTGCTGGCAGGCATGGCGCGCGACCGCGTGCCCGGATTCAGCTTCACCGGGTTTTTTCTCGATACCGCCTGGCCACGCATCGGCCAGGGTAATGCGAGCGTGACCATTCCGGCCGCGCCTCAAAGCACCGATCTTGATGGGCATCTGGAACTGACCGCGCTGCTGATGACCCTCGATGCCGCCTTGGCGACACCGACACGCATGTTCATTCAACCTGGCGAACGTATCGCCACCACCCATTTGCATGCGCAATTCACCGGCGCGGCATTGCGCGGTGACCTGCAGGTTGAGGCGATGTTTGAAGGCGCCACCGCAGGCGACGCGGCAGGGCAGTTGCTTGCGCGCGGCAGCGCTCAAGCGGGCGGGGTGCCGGTGTGCCATGGCAGCGCCTCGTTCGTACGCCTGCCGCCACCCCCAGGGGGGCGCGTTCTGGCGCCCCTGCCCTGGCAGGACAAGAATCGCGTAGCGCCAGCGCCGCTCTCCGGGCAGGACCTCGATGCGCGCGAACGCTCGATCCTGGCTGCCTGCGACAAAGCTCTGGCCGATCAGACACATGCGGAGGCTTCCTTTCTGCGACGCTTCTGGGGGCTACTGCCACAGAAGGATGGCGACGGCGCGATATGTCACGTCGTCACCGGCGCGCACATGGCCAATCGGGTCGGCCATGTGCAGGGCGGCATCCTGCTTGGCCTGGCTGCCCACACGGCGATGGCGGCTGTGCCCCGCCACACCATTCTTGCCAACCTCTCGGCATGGTTCCTGAGCCCCGGCAAGGGTGCGTCCCTCGAATGCCGTTCGACCCCGATCCACACCGGCCGCAGCTTCGCGGTCGTCAAAAGCGAAATCATCGGTCCGGGCGGGGTGCGGGTGATGGAAGCGGTGACGGCGCACGCGACCCCGGCTTGAAACCCTGGCGCGCAAGCAACCACCGGAACAACATGCAATGAAGTCGACGATGAATTTGCAATCGATCGAGTGCCGCAGGTCACGCGCTGGCAGCCTGGGTCGCCGGCGTGGCCACCGGCGCAGTAGTCACGCCCAGTGATTCAAGCCTGGCGGCGACGCGGAACAGCGCTTTCTCGCGCCACGGCGCGGCGATCAGCTGCACGCCCACCGGTAGCGATCCCGGCAGCAGCACCGGCACCACCAGCACCGGCACGCCGATGAAGGAAAACGGTTGCGTCAGCATGCCCGTATTCGGCCCGGCGGCGATGGTTTGGCCGTTGAGGCGGATGGCCTCGCTGTCGATCCTGAATGCCGGCCACGGGGTGGCCCCGGCGATCACCACATCGTGCGCCTGCAACACTTGCAGGGCCTGTGCGCAATACCAGCGGCGAAAGCGCTGCGCCTGCAACAGCCAGGCGGCCGGCGTGAACAAGCCCGCGAGCAGGCGGTCGCGAATCACCGGGTCGAAGTCGTGCGCGCGGCGGGCCAGGTTGGCGCGGTGCAACTGCGCGCCCTCGGCCGGGCTCAGCAGGAAAGCCGCTGCGCGGGCGCGCTCCGATTCGGCAAATGTCACCATGGTCGTGGCACCGAGTGCGGTAGCCACCGTGTCGACCGCGGCGCGGGTTTCCGGGCCGATGTTCTGCTCGAAATAGCCACCGGCGCGCGCGAACCGGAAACGCTCGACGCCTTGATCCAAACCTTGCCCCACCGGCTGTGCGGCGCGCGTGCTCGCCGCCGCATCGGCCGCATCCGGCCCCTGCAGCAGGTCGTAGGCCAGCGCGAGGTCGGCGACCGAGCGCGCGAATGCACCTACGTGATCCATGCTCGATGAAAACGGGAACACACCGCGCCTGGAAATCCGGCCAAAGGTCGGCTTGATGCCGTAAATGCCGCACAGCGCCGCAGGCACCCGCACCGAGCCGCCGGTGTCGGTACCCAGTGCCAGCGGCACCATGCCGGCCGCCACTGCGGCAGCCGATCCCCCGGAGGAGCCGCCGGCGATACAGGCCGGATCGTGCGGATTGCGCGTCGGGCCATAGTGGGTGTTGCGGGTGGTGAAACCGAATGCGTATTCGTCCATGTTGGTGGCGCCAACCAGGATCGCGCCGGCTGCGCGCAGGCGCGCCACGGCAGTTGCGTCGCTGCTGGCAGGCGCAAGCTCGCGATTGATCTTCGAGCCGGCCAGGGTCGTCATGCCGGCGATATCGAACAGGTTCTTGGCGGCAAACGGCACCCCGGCCAGCGGCGGCAGTACCACGCCGCGCGCGCGCGCCGCATCCACCGCATCGGCCGCCGCCAGCGCACTGTTCGCCAGCACCTCGGTGAACGCGTTGATGCGGCTGTCGCCATCGGTGATGGCGCCAAGCGCTGCGCTGACGCAATCGCGCGCGCCGAGGGAGCCGCTGGCGATCGCCAGCGCCATTGCGCGGGCGCTCATGTGGGTGGGTTTCATCTGGTTTTCCTGAACTGGCGTTGTGCGTCCGGGCGCATGACTCGGGTATTCCCGCAGCGTTCGGCCAATGCTCCCGGCACAAAGCTTGCAAGACCTGTGCCGTATCGCCGCCGCGATTGCAGGCCTCGCTTGTGGCGCGCCCTCACTTTTCAACTTACGGAGGTTTCATGCAAAGACGATCGCTTCTGGGTGCCGCGTTAGCCACGCCCTTGCTTGCCGGCACAGCGCTGCCGGTGCGCGCCCAGCAGGTGCGGGAAGTCAAGTTCATCACCAGCTGGTTGCTCCAGGGGGTCGATGCACCACTCTACTTCGCGCGCGAGAAGGGGTACTACGGGCGCAATGTCAACGTGAATTTCGAGCGCGGCTTCGGCTCCGCCGATTCGGTCGTCAAGGTCGGCACCGGCGCCTACCAGATGGGCGAAGGCGACATCTATTCGATGATCGAATACAACTCCAAGGCAGCGCCCGACAAGCAGTTGATCGCGGTGGCGGTGAAGTACCAGCGCTCGCCCCTGGCGATCCTGTCGCTCAAGGAGAAAGGGATCGACACGCCGCAGAAACTGGCCGGCAAGAACATCGGTGACGTCGCCGGCTCGGCCACCAAGCGCCTGTTTCCGGTGCTGGCCAAGAAGGTTGGCCTGGACGAATCCAAGGTCACCTGGACCAACGTCGAAGCGCGCCTGCGCGAGCAACTGTTGCTGCGCGGGCAGTACGACGCCGCCGGCGCCTTTACGCTGTCGGCACTGCCGCCCCTGGCCAGGCAGGGCGTGACCGAAGACAAGCTTAACGTTCTCTACTACACCGACTACGGGCTCGATCTCTACGGCAACGGCATCATCACCTCACGCCAGTTTGCGCGCGACAACCCCGATACGGTTGCCGCCGTGGTGCGCGGTTACGTGATGGGCATGCGCGACACGATTGCCAACCCGAACGAGGCGATCGACCTATCGACCCGCACCGTCAAGGGCGATGTGGGCTGGGATACCGAAGTCGAACGCTATCGACTGCAATTGACCATCAACAAGCTTTACACCCATCCGGCGGAGCGTCGCGCGTTTGGCGTCGGCGGGCTCGACAAGAAGCGCCTGGAAGTGGGAATTCGCCAGGTGGCCGAAGGATTCGGCATGGCCAGCGTGCCGAACGTCGCCGACGTATTCGACGACCTATTTCTGCCGCCGCTGGCCTAACGCTCGTAGAGGGTGGCGTCGCCGGCGGCGCGCCGTCGCTTGCTGGGTGGGGGGGCGACGCGGCTGGGTGCGACCGCGATGGTGCGCCCCGACATGGCGCGCCCAGTTGGTTTAATTGCACTTTGATGGTGCTCGCTCGGGCGCGTGATCATGCTGTGCTCCGAACGACAGGAAATCCGGTGCGCATTCGCAAGGTGTGATTGCCAACCGGCTCTGCTGCACGACGTCGGGTTTCTCCGCTGCTCGTCGCAGATGCCGGTACAAGGGGAGCGGCTGCCGGGGCCCGTGCGGTGACCGCCGCCCACATCCGCGCCAACGGTCCTGTGCCGGGCGCCCCCATGTAGGTCCGGGTCGAAGCCATTGCCAGCATCTGGCCTGGCATTTTTTGGTAACGTGCGCCGAACGCAATGAGAAATCGATCATGACCCTTGAGACCGCAGGCGCAATCCCTTTTGTGCTCGCCCTGGCCGACGCGGCCTTTGCCAGCGACCCCTACCCCGTTTACCGGCACTTGCGCGATAACGCGCCGCTGTGCCGTCAACCGGATGGTTCGGTGTTCCTCTCTCGCTACGACGATGTGCGTGCTGTCATCACCGACGCCGAGCGCTTCAGCTCTGACAAGCGTGTCGACTTCCTGCCGAAGTTTGGCCAATCGCCGCTCTACGAGCATCACACCAATTCGCTGGTGTTCAACGATCCGCCGGCGCATCCGCGCGTACGGCGACTGCTCTCGCCATTCTTCTCGGTGCAGGCGATGCGGCGCATGGAGGCCGGTGTGGCGGCCAATGTCGACCAACTGCTCGACCGCGCCGCCGAGCGCGGCACGATCGACGTGATGAGCGAGTTTGCGGTCGTCATCCCGCTCAACCTGGTGTGTGACCTTCTCGGGGTGCCGCCGCCAGAGCGTGAACCGCTGCGCCATTGGGCCTCGATGATTCTGGGGGCACTGGAACCGGTGCGCACGCCGGAGCAGATTGCCGCCGGCAACCAGGCCGTGCTCGATTTCAAGGCCTATCTGCGCGACCTCATCGCCGCCAAACGCCGGCGCGGCATTGCGGGCGATGCGCCCGATGTGCTCGACACCTTGATCCGCGAACACGACGGCGGTGTCGGTCTTGCGGAAGAGGAGATTCTCCACAGCGCCATCTTCATGCTCAACGCCGGTCACGACACCACCACCAGTTTCATCACCAACGGCGTCGACCTGCTGTTGCGCTTTCCGGAGCAGCGGGCACGCCTGATGGCCGACCCTTCCCTCTTGCGAACCGCGGTGGAGGAAATGCTGCGTTATGAAAGTCCCCTGCAAATCGGCAACCGCAAGGCCCGAGTGGATTGCGAGATCGGCGGCGAACGCTTTCCCGCCGGCACGTTCTTTCACCTGGGCATCGGCGCGGCGGACCATGACGAACGCCAGTTTCCCGACCCGGAAGTCTTCGACATCGCGCGCAACCCGAACCGGCATATCGCTTTCGGGCACGGGATTCACTTTTGCGCCGGCAATGCCGTCGCCCGCATGGAAGCGTCGCTGGCCTTTGGCAAGCTGCTGGCGCGCTTTCCGCGTTTCGAGCGTGCCGGCCCGACGGTGCGCCCGCCGCGCTGGCGCTTTCGGATCATCGATGAACTGAAAATCGACCTGAGGGCCTGATGTAGCGGATGCCCAGCGCCGCTTGATCAGGGATTCACCAGGCTTCCGACGTCGGGCAAGGGGGCCGCACGGTTCGCGGCGAGTCCCTCTGAACTTCGGGCTTCGATTGAAATGCTCGCTGTGCAAAAAGGGCGCGCCGTCTGCGAAACCAACAGAAGTGGCCCCGTTTGCTCGAACAACTTTCCCCGATTTATAAGTGGACTGCGGGTTGGCTGGTTCAGGTGCAGAGTTGCGCGCGCACCTCAGTTGTGCTCGCTAGGCCCCATGATCACGATGCCTTCCGTGCGCTCGACATGACGCACGAAAATGTACTTGTCTTCACGCCCGTCCGAGTG
>JBEIFV010000002.1:0-117682 GCA_040382235.1 Burkholderiales bacterium | reverse complement strand
TCCTAAGTCCGACAGGCTGCCAAGGACTTGTTCGGAGTTCCCTACCCATGACCGGGCCCCATGCTTGGCCACATCCCTCCCAATGCTCGCATCGACCTCCAAAGGCTCTTCTTCATCTCCCATCGAAAGCTACCTGCGCGAGTTGCATGCCCACCATGCCGGCATGAGCGAGGGGCGCGTAGCCGACTACATTCCCGAACTGGCAAAGGCGAACCCGGACTGGTTCGGCATCTGCATCGCCACGCGCGACGGGCATGTTTACGAGGTCGGCGATACGCGTCGCCATTTCACCATCCAGTCCATCTCCAAGGCGCTGTCGTACGGGCTCGCGCTGGAAGATCGAGGCGAGGAATTCATTCTGTCGCGCATCGGCGTCGAGCCCTCGGGCGACGCATTCAATGCCATCAGCCTGAAACCGGATTCGGGTGCGCCGTTCAATCCGATGATCAATGCAGGCGCAATTGCCGCCTGCGGCCAGGTGCTCGCCAGCGGTGGCCGCGACCGCATCACGCGCGTTCTGGACTATCTGTCGGCCTGCGCCGGACGCGCTCTCGATATCGATCAGGACGTGTACCGTTCGGAAAGTGAAACCGGGCACCGCAACCGCGCAATCGGCTGGATGCTGCGCAATTTCGGCATCATCGATGAGGAACCCACGCAGATTCTCGAAACCTGTTTTCAGCAGTGTGCGATTCGCGTCACCTGCCGCGATCTGGCACTGATCGGCGCGACCCTGGCCAACGACGGCCGCAACCCGCTCACCCGCGAACAGGCGATCGCCCCGGATTGCGTGGACAACATTCTGTCGGTGATGTCGCCTTCCGGCATGTACGATTTTTCCGGCGAGTGGCTATACCGGGTGGGCTTGCCGGCCAAGAGCGGTGTCGGCGGCGGCATTCTCGCCGTGCTGCCCGGTCAACTCGGCATCGGCGTGTTTTCTCCGCCGCTTGACACCCAGGGCAACAGCGCGCGCGGCATCCGCGTGTGCGCCGACTTGTCACGCGAGATGTCACTGCATCTGTTCGCCAACGGCGCGGCGCCGCAGCCGGCGGTGCGCCTCTGGTATGACGCCAGCCAGGTGTCTTCCCGCCGGCGTCGTTCCAACCATCATCAACAAACGCTGCGCGGCAGCGGGCACCGGATCCGGCTCATCGAACTGCAGGGAGAACTGATCTTCTCGACCTTCGAACCAGTCGTGCGCCTGACGCTCAAGCAGGCCCCCTATCGCCAATACCTGATACTGAACCTGCGTAACGTCGCCAGCATCGATCGGGTGGCGCTGCGGCTGATCGCACAACTGAAATCCGCTCTATTGACGCAGGGCGTTGCCCTGCTGCTTTGCTTCGCGTCCCGCTTTGCGGATGCACTGCGTGCACAGGGGGTCGGCGCGGACGCTCTGTTCCCCGACGACGACGCCACGCTCGAGCACTGCGAGGATCGTCTCCTGCGCGATCTGCTGGGCCCCGGCTGGGACGCGGCACAGACCGTGAAGCTGCGCGATGCCACCTTGCTGACGGGCCTGAGTGAAGACGAACTGGCATGGCTCGACGCCGCCATGCCGGTGATCGACGTAGCCGAGGGCGAACTGTTGATCGGTGCCGGTGACGCCAGCGACCGCCTGTACCTGCTGCTGGCAGGCTCGGTGGTGGTTCTCCTGCCTTCGGAAACCGGAGGCAGCGGGCGGCGCATCAATGTTTTCCATCCCGGCATGTGTTTCGGCGAAATGGGATTTCTCGACGGATCGCCACGTTCGGCCGACGTTGTCGCGCTGTCGGCCGTAGTGGCACGGGCGATCGACCGAAGCTTGTTCAATCGAATGGAAAACGAACACCCGCACGCGACCATCCGCCTGCTGGAAGGCCTGGCGCGGCAATTGTCTTCCAACCTCCGCCGCAGCAATACAGAGGCGGCAGCCTTCAAGGGTTGACCTGAAAGCGCCGTCGGTGCGACCCGCACGGTGCTGTTACCCCAAAAGCGCTGGCGTCAATGATTGTCGCGCGGCACCCCGAAGGTAGCGTGAATTTTCTGGTACTTGACCGCCGGTTTCAACACCATGCCCCTGGACAATTCATCGACGATGCCGCGCTGGATCTCCTGCCAAGGGGTCTGGCTGGGCGGATACTTGTAGCCGCCGCTTCTTTCGAAGTCGACGCGACGCTCCTCGAGTTCCTCCTCGGCGATGAGGATGTTGGCAGTGCGTTTCTTGAGGTCGATGCGCACGCGATCGCCGGTCTTGAGGAGCGCGAGACCGCCACCGGTGGCCGCTTCCGGCGAGGCGTTGAGGATCGAGGGCGAGCCCGAAGTGCCGGACTGGCGGCCGTCCCCGATACAAGGCAATGAGGTGATGCCTTTCTTGATCAGGTAGGACGGCGGGCGCATGTTGACCACTTCGGCCGCGCCGGGATAACCGACCGGGCCGACACCACGGATGAACAGCATGGTGTTTGCATCGATCTTCATTTTCGGATCGTCGATGCGCTTGTGATAGTCCTCGGGGCCGTCGAACACGATGGCGCGACCCTCGAAGGCCATCGGATCGGCGGGGTTCTCCAGGTAGCGCTTGCGGAACTCGTCTGTGATGACGCTGGTCTTCATGATCGCCGAATCGAACAGGTTGCCCTTGATGTTGAGGAAGCCCGCCTTTTTTCGCATCGGCTTTTTGTAAGGCAGGATCACCTTGCGGTCGCTGGTGAACTTTCCCGTGCAGTTGTCGATCAGCGTCTTGCCGTTGGCGGTGATGGCCGGCTTGATGCGGCCCTGGGCGATCAGCTCGGCCACCACCGCCGGCAGGCCGCCGGCACGGTAGTAGTCCTCGCCCAGATACTCGCCGGCCGGCTGCATGTTGACCAACAGCGGCACGTTGTAGCCGATCTTCTCCCAGTCGTCGTTGTCGAGCTTGACGCCGATGTGGCGCGCGATCGCGTTCACATGGATGGGTGCGTTGGTCGAGCCGCCGATGGCGGAGTTGATGATGATGGTGTTCTCGAAGGCCTCGCGGGTCAGGATGTCGGAAGGCTTCAAATCCTCGCGCACCATCTCGACGATGCGCCGGCCGGTCATGTAAGCCATTTCCTGGCGATCACGGTAGGGCGCCGGAATCGCCGCCGCGCCCGGCAGGGCCATGCCCATGGCCTCGGCCAGTGCATTCATGGTTGAAGCGGTGCCCATGGTGTTGCAGTGGCCGGTCGAGGGTGCGGAGGAAGCGACCAGTTCGAGAAACCCCTTGTAGTCGATCTCGCCGGCGGCCAGCATCTCGCGCGCCTTCCACACAATGGTGCCGGAGCCGGTGCGTTCGCCCTTGTGCCAGCCGTTCAACATCGGGCCGGAATTGAGCGCGATCGCCGGAATATCGACGGTTGCGGCCGCCATGATCTGCGCCGGCGTGGTCTTGTCGCAGCCGGTGGTCAGCACCACGCCATCGATCGGATAGCCGTACAGCATTTCCACCAGTGAAAGGTACTGCAGGTTGCGATCCAGCGCAGCGGTGGGCCGCTTGCAGGTTTCCTGGATCGGGTGAATCGGAAACTCGATCACCACCCCGCCGGCATCGCGCACCCCCTCGCGCACCCGCTCGGCTAACACGATGTGATGGCGGTTGCAGGGCGAAATGTCGGAGCCCGATTGCGCCAGCCCGATGATCGGTCGCCCGGACTGCAGTTCGGCAAACGAAAGGCCGTAGTTCATGGTGCGCTCAAGGTAGAGCGCGGTCATGTCGGCGTTGTGCGGGTTGTCGAACCACGCGGTCGAGCGCAGTCGTGCGGGCTTGCTCGCCTTGCGGGCGACGGGCTTCGCGTCTTTCCTGGTGGCCATTGGCTTTGCTCCTCGGTTTGTTGTCCGTTATCCGGTGAAATTGTCTGTCCGTGTTTGTCCGGCGAATCGGACGCTACTTTAGCCTGAAGTTCCTCCGCGCGGCGAGCCGGAGTCACGGCGCAACCATTCCGCCAGCGCACATTCTGCAAAGTTCGTGGATTGCGGGCTGCCCGCACAGGAGGCGCACGACCGGCATCGCTGCCTCCGCCTTGCGGCTGTCGCCATCGCGCGAGCGCTTCAGAGTGCGGACTCGCTTCGGCGAGTGTTTATGTGATCAACGGGACTGTAGTAGCGTTCGCTTCGCGGCGGGACGCATCGCATCGCACACTCGATCACAATTGGAACCAGGTTTAGCCCACATCACTGGAACACACATGAATGAATTGCTGGCCATCGACCACATCCACCTGATCAGCGGCGACGCGCACGCCGCCGCGCAATGGTATTGCGACATTTTCGGTGGCGAAATCACGGGCGTGCAGGAAAGCCTGCGCGGCGCGCCGCAGATCGATGTGAAGGTGAATGGCCTGACGCTCCTGATTCGCGGCCAGCGCAGCGGCGAGCAACCTGCGGCAGGCCAGCCAATGCAGCATTTCGATGCCTATTCCAGCCACAACGCCTGGGGCATCGATCATTTCGGCTTTACCTACCGCGGCGACCTGCGCGCTTTTTGCGACACGCTCCGGAAAAAGGGTGTGCGCATGGCCGTGGAGCCGTGGGAATTCAAGCCCGGCCTGATGCTGTGCTACATCGCCGCGCCCGACGGTGTCTCGATCGAAATTGTGCAAGCTGGCGCTTGAGGTTCGCGTAGCAGGGCCGCGTTCTGCACGGGCGACAAAAACCTGCCTTTCAAATATTGGCCCGCCTCCATAGCCATACCGACCGCTTGGCTGCGGTCGCCCTGCCCGGCGGACGCGCCCGCTACTTTTCGGTCAGGCATTGCGCCGCTAATGACAGACCAACTTCCGCCCCTCAATCCGGGTGGCGTGGAACCCGTCGACGCGCGAATTCTTCGCAGCGCCTGCCGATTCCCGCTCCAGCATCGGCTTCATTTTACGTTCTGTCTTTTCCGCACCGGCTTTCACGTCGCATTTCTTCATGCCTGGCTTCGCCATCTCGATAAACGGCGCAGGCACCGGATACACTTCGCTGGTACCGGAAGAACGTCAGCGCGCCGCGTATCTGTTCCAGTGCCGGCATGAAGTCATTCGGCCACCAGTTTGAGCCGCTTGAGCGTGGCCATCTTGGCAGCGCTGTCGCGCCGCAGGCGATCGGCGAAGGCGGCGCCATTGGCATGGGCCAATACCTGGCTGGCGCCGGCCGCCCAGGCCTGCATGGCAGGCGAGGCCACCGCCTTCTCGCATGCGGCCTCGAGCGTGGCTCCGATCGCCGGCGGCGTTTTCGCCGGCACCAGAACACCGCCAAAACTCAACTGCACCACCGGAATCCCCGCTTCAGTCAGGGTGGGTACATCCGGAAAGGATGGGTGGCGGCGCTCCGGCAACATCGCTATGAGGCGCAGGTTGCCGGCCTTCACCTGGCCCAGGAATGAACTGGGCAACACGCCGGCAAAGCCCAGGCGGCCGGACAGCAGATCAGGCTGCATCGGACCATCACCGCGATACGGTGCGTGGTTGAACTCCACGCCCGCCGCCGCCTCGATGTCCGCAATCGCCAGGTGCGGGATCGATCCGGTGCCCGAGGTGCCGTAGCTAAGCTTGCCCGGATTGCGCTTCGCGTCCGCGATCAGGTCGCCGATGGTCTTGTAGGGTGAATCCTTGTGCACGGCGATCGAGAAGATGTTGTCGAACACCTGGCACACATAGCGAAACGAATCCATGTTGTAGGTGACGCTCTTGTTGCGATGCGGTTCGCTGGTGAGCGATACGGCCGGCGTGATGCCGATGGTGTAGCCGTCCGGCACGGCGTTGGCCAGGCGGGTCAGGCCGATGCTGCCGGAGGCGCCGTCGATGTTGAGCGGCGCCACCGGCTGCTTCAACACCTCGGCCAAGGCCTGCGCGGTATTGCGGGAGGTCTGGTCGAAGCCGCCGCCCGGTGCGAAGGGAATGATGATCTGGATCGGGCGGCTGGGATAGTCTTGCGCCACCGACAGGGCCGAGGCAAGTGTGATCCAGGCGGCGCAGCACAGCTGCGCATTACGGGAAGGTTTCATGGCGTCTCTCTTTGTCTTGGGCTGCTCTTGAATGTATACGAAAACTTGAACCGGCCTGTCAACTGTTGTATGACAAACTCGCGAAGCATCAAGGCTTCACAGTCCATGCGCATGACGTCTGGACGATCACCCATGTTTCCGCCTTCGCCAATCCCGCATCATGAATAGCCAGCAACGAATTTCCATCGAAAACATCGAGCATGCGGTCGCGGTGATCGCCCCGGAGTTCCTGAACACTCCGCAGTTCGAATCTGAGCCGCTCTCGGCACAATTGGGGGCGCGGGTGGTGGTAAAGGTCGAAACCATCAACCCGATCCGCTCATTCAAGGGCCGCGGTGCGGAGTTCACCATGTCGAAGCTGCCCGCCGGCGCCGCCGTGGTGTGCGCCAGCGCCGGCAATTTCGGGCAGGCCATCGCCTACTCGGCGCGACGGCGTGGAATTCACGCAACGGTGGTGGCCGCCAGCAATGCCAGCCCCCTCAAGCTGGAGCGCATGCGCGCCCTGGGTGCCGACGTGCGCTTGTTCGGCGAGGATTTCGATGCCGCCCGCGCCGAGTCCCGGCGCGTAGCCGCCGAAACCAACGCCAGGCTGGTGGTCGACAGCCTGGATATCGAAACGGTGGAAGGCGCGGGCACCATCGCCCTGGAACTCTTGCGTTTGCGCCAGCCACTCGATGTATTGCTCATCGCGCTTGGCAACGGTGCGATGTTCAATGGCATTGCCCATGTCATGAAGCTGCGCTCGCCGGCCACGCGATTGGTGGCCGTAGGCGCGCAAGGCGCGAGCGCGATGGTCGATTCCTGGCGCGCCGGGCGCATGATCGAACATGCAAGCGTGGCGACGATCGCCGACGGCATCGCCATCAGAACCCCCATCGCCCTGGCGTTGCAGGATATGCGGGGGCTGGCGGACGATGCATTGCTGGTCAAGGACGAAGCCATGATCGAGGGGATGAAACTATTGCATCGTCACGCCGGCTTGGTGGCGGAGCCGCCGGCGGCGGCGGGCATTGCCGCGATGCTGCAGGCGCCCCAGGACTTCAAGGGCGCCTGCGTGGGCGTGATTGTCTGCGGCGGCAACCTGACCGCGGAGCAAATGCACGCATGGCTTTGATGCTTGCTGCGCAAGCTTCCTGTTGACCCGGCGCGTGAAGCTTCATGCGCCTGCCACAGCGCTCTTTCAAACAGTCGTCGGTCGCCGCGCGATCATGTCAATCTCGATGCGCGCGCCGCGCGCCAGCCCGGTAACCCCCACGCAGGTGCGCGCCGGCCGCCGCCCCGCCGCAAAGTATTCGGCGTACACCAGGTTCATCGGCACATAGTCCTCCTCGAAATGCGTGAGGTAAATGCGCACCGACACCACGTCCGGCAATCCCAGTTTGACGCCTTCGAGCACGGTGCAGAGGTTGGCCATCACCTGGCGCGTCTGCCCTTCGATGGAGTCGGGATAGGGCGAGGTATTGGAGGTGCCGGTAAACGGCATCTGGCCGGTGACGAACACCCAGCCATCGGCTTCAACTGCGTGGCTGAAAGGTGCTACCGGGTCCGGCGCACCGCCAATCATGTGAAACAAGGTTGCAGACACTTCATTCCTCCCGGTGTTGGATGGGGGCTGGCGCAATGCGTGGCAGCACTTCTCGAAAGCGTTGAAAGAGTCCCGCGAATTGCGGACTCTCGAACGACCATTCGTGTCGATTCAGCATCCTGTTGGAGCGACGCTCCCGCACTGCGGGCTGGTTCGGCGTTCCCTCAATACCCGGCGCTGCGACTGACCTGGTTGTGCAACGCAATGCCGGTCGCCCACCGGCCGAAGTTGGCGAACCAGGCATCGAACACACGTTGAATGTAATCCGGCGCATCGCATGAAACATGCGGAGTGACAATCAGCTTCGGCGTGTTCCACCATGGCGCGTCAGCCGGCAGTGGCTCGGTTTCGAACACGTCGAGCATCGCACCGCACAGGTCGTCGCCGGCGAGTCGGGCGGCCAGCGCCGCGTAGTCGACCACCGGCGCCCGCCCGATGTTGATCAGGCCGGCACCGCGCGGCAGCAGGCCCAGGCGGCGCGCATCGATCAGATTGCGTGTCTCGGGTGTCAGTGGGGTGGCGATCACCAGGTAGTCGGCGCGCGGCAACAGCGTATCGAGATCGGCCACCGCCACCACTTCGGCAGCCGTGCCGCCAGTCTTGCCGGAGCGCGTCACCGCCAGCACTTTCAAACCGAGCCGCGCGGCCCCGCGCCCGGCGGCCTGGCCGACATCGCCGAAACCGACAATCACCGCGGTCTTGCCGGCGATACTGTCGGTGTGCTCCGGCTCCCACATACCGGCATGCTGACTGGCGATCATCTGCGGCATGCGGGTGTGCAGCATCAAGAGCGCCATGCTGACATAGTCCTCTGCCTTGTCGGCATGAATGCCGCTGCTGTTGGTGACCACCACGCCAGCCGGCAGCCAGTCCATCGGCACCAGTTGGTCGACCCCGGCACCGGTGGTGTGCAACCACTTGAGTCTGGGCGCCGCGGCGATGCGCTGGCGATCGATCGGCCCGGCGATGAGGCCATCGGCCTCACTCAAGGCAGTGGCGAGAATGTCGCCGTCCCAGCCGATCGAGACCTCGACCTGCGCCGCCAGCCCGGCATGGCGCGCGGCCGCCGCCTGCCATGCCTCGGGCGTCAAATGGAACAGCGGGTCGCGCGCACGCGCGTTTTCCAGATGCAGTCGAAAGCGTGCAGGCGGATTGCTTGTCAGGTTGGCCATCCCAGCCTCTTCAGATTGTCAGGGCCACCATGGTGTCACAGTGCGCCGCGTCGGTCACCAGGCTGCACGTTCGCGGGGCTGCGCCACGTCTCAGACCTGGTTGGGGCGGAAGGCGTGCACCACGGCCGCAATGATCAAAGCGGCCAAGGCTACCAGGTCGGCCAGCACCACCCTGGATATCGCGGCGTTGTAGCTGCCGATCTGCCATGCCAGGATGAGGAATGAGACGACGCTCACCATCGCTGCGATCAGCGCGACGCGATGCAGCGACGGATCAAACGCCGCGTAGGCGAGGAAGGCCGCGAGCAGGCCGAACAGCACCGCGCGGTGACGCAGCAACAACTCCAGATTGGCGTCACGCACGCTGACGCCATACAAGGCTTCGAGCTTGCCGGCGCCAACCACTCCGATCAGGGGCAAGGCGTGAATCAGGGCAACCAGAAGCAGGGCGACGGGGACGACATAGCGCATGGATGGTCTCTCGCGGGTGAAAGCCCAGGTTTTACCGGTTGGATGGTGCTGCGGCAATGACTTCGGAGGTAAGTGATGCCTGCGACGGCCGTTGTTGGCGGATCAACGGCCTCGGATTGTCGGGGCCGCGATCGAGTTGCCGTGCCTTGAAACCGGAAGCGAATGCAACCGCGTTCTGCGTCCAGTATCCCTCGCCAGCCATGGGGCCAATGTTCCAGACCTTCCAGGTTGCATCGCCGTGGCCAAAAGTCGCATCGAAGTCTCTCGCCTCAAGCATTTCCGCCTTCGATGGTATACCGAAGCCAGCGACCTCCATTCAGTCCGGGCGTGCGTTCACAAACCTAGGAGCCCGCTGCTCGCGCCCGGCCGCCACCGCTTCGACCTGATTGAAGCCAGCCTTGAGCGCGTCCTGCTCGGTCGATTCGAGCAATATCGCCTCGGCCACACTCAAGGACGGGCCGCGGTTGTAGATGCGCTTGGCGGCTTCCACCGCCGAAGGACTGCGCGCCGCGATTTCGTGCGCGGTGGCCATGGCTTCGGCATGCGGGTCGTCGCAGACCCGGGTGGCAAAACCGTAGGCGTGCGCTTCCGCGCCGCTGAAAACCCGACCGGTATAGGTGAGCTCACGGATCACATCAGCGCGCGCCAGTTCGCGCATCAACACTGTGCCCGCCATATCCGGCACCAGGCCCCACTGCACTTCCATGATCGAAAGCTTGGTGGCGGGCGCGATGTAGCGCATGTCGGCGCCGAGCATGATCTGGAAGCCGGCACCGAAAGCGACACCGTGCACCGCGGCGATCACCGGCACCGGCGATTCGTGCCACACCCAGGCCGCCTGTTGCGCACGATTGGTGAGGCCATGGGTGCGCGGTGTCAGGCGATACGACGGTGCGTTCAACTGTGATCCGCCGTTCTCGCCTGCGGGCCTGGCGCCGAGGCGGCCCAGGTCGATGCCGGCGCAAAACGCCCGCCCTTCGCCCGACAGCACCACGCAGCGCACCGCCGGATTGGCGGCCAGCAGGGCGCCGGCCTCGATCAGCGCATCGAACATGCGGTCGTCCACCGCATTCATCTTGTCGGCGCGAATCATCCTGACGTCGGCAATGCCGTCCCTGATTTCGATGGCGACGCGTTCTTTCATGGCGACCTCTTGTGCTTGCGGGTTGACAGCGCGGCAGATTCGACTGCGGCGATCTACGCGCGCGCCAGGCCGGCCGCATTGGTGCCGGCGGCACGCCCCTGGGTGACCGCGGACAACAGGCCGCCGCCGGAAAAGTAGCCCCAGCGTGAAGGGCCGGACATGCCGCGCGCGGCGCCGCCGCCGGCGAACAGATTGGGCAATTGCGAGCCATCCGTACGCAGCACGCGGGTGCCGGTATCGATCACCACACCGCCCTGGGTATGAAACAAGGCGCCGGTCACCTTCACCGCGCAAAACGGCGCCTCGAGAGGCTGCTTGCCGGTGAAGTCGCGGCCAAACGCATCCTTGTGGCTGCCTGCGCACATCGCGTTCACTTCGGCCACCGTCGCCTCCAGTGCCGCCACCGGCACGTCGATCATTTCGGCCAGTGCGCGAATCGTTGGGGCCTTCCTGATGCCGCCCAGGCCCGCGACCTCTTTGTAATCGGTGAAACCCAGGATCGGCTTCTCGCGAATCTCGTCATAGATGTTCCAGGCGAAACGCCCGGGCTGGGCGATGGTGTCGACCGCCTGTTCCGAATAACCGCGCACCTCGTTGGAAAAGCGCTTGCCCGACGCATTGACCTGGAAGCCGCCGGGCATCAAGAGGCCCCAGTTCATCGGGTTGCCGTAGGGCGTGGCCACCGCGCCATGGCCCTGATAGCTGCCCAGGTCGGCCAGCGCTGCACCGAGTTCGCGGCCCCAGCGAATCGCGTCGCCCTGGTTGCCCACATGGCCCCAGAATTCCGCGTCGGCCATTTCCGGAATGTATTCGCGCACCATCTCCTTGTTGCCGCCAAAACCGCAACAGGCCAACACCAGCGCCTTGCAGCCGACGGTCTCGGTCGCGCCGTCCGGCCGCGTATAGCGCACCGCGATCACCCGTCCGTCGGGCGTGGCATACAGGTCGGTGGCCAAGGCGCCTGCGACGATGTCGACCTGCTTGCGGTCCGCCGCCGCCAGCAGCGCACTTTCGAGTTCGCCGCCGGTGCGGTTGGGCGTGCCGTGCATGCGCAACACCGAGTGGCCGGGATAGAGAAAGCCCTCCACCAGCTTGAACTCGACACCGTGTTCGCCGGCCAGCCAGTCGATGGTGGGGCCGGAGGCTTCGGCCACCATGCGCACGATCGCTGCATCGGTCTGGTGCTTGGCCTTGGCCAGGATGTCGCCGGCCAGCAGTTCAGGTGAATCCGTGATGCCCATGCTTTTTTGCAGCTTGGTGCCGGCGGCGGGAATCAGGCCGGTCGAAAGCGAGGTGCTGCCGGTGGGCCGCAGGTCACGTTCCAGCACCAGCACTTCGGCACCGGCCTCCCTGGCTGCCAAGGCTGCGGTCAGGCCGCAGGCGCCGGCGCCAATGATGACGACATCGACGCTGTATTCGAACGCGGCCGCGGCTGCGGGGTGGACTGGCATGCGGGGCTTCCTTGCCTGGTTGAGTCGGGCTGTCGGGTCAGGCGCCTGGCGCGAAATCGCCGAAGGGCGGATTGCATTTTGCAGGTGTCAAAAGGCTGACCTGCTGGTCCTTCAGGAACGGCCGCACCTTCACCAGATAGGCCTGGAACGCCGGGTCCTTGTAGAGCTGATCGCGGCGGCGCTGGCGCTCGCCGGCATCGGCATAGGCGAACATCATGATGATCTGGTTGATGTTGCCGAACTCGGTGCGGTAGATGCCCATGAAGTTGCCGAGGATGCGTTGCTGCGGTTCCAGCCCCTCTTTCTCGAACAGTTCGATAAAGGCGGCGGCGGTGCCGGAATTGAGAGTGTAGGCGCGGTGATCGATGACCATTGCTAGCTCCAGGGTTAGGGGATCAGTACCAGCGAGCCGTGGGTAGCCCGGCTTTCGAGCAGGCGATGCGCGGTGGCCGCTTCGTTGAGGGCGAGGCTCTTGTGCACCAGTGGTTTCACCGCTCCACTGGCAACGCTTGCAAAGAATGCCGCCGCGCAGGCTTCGAGTTCCGCCACGTTGGAGGTGTATTCATTGAGCTTGGTCCAGGTCAGGATCAGGCTTTTCTGGCGCAGCTGTTCGAGCGACACCGGTGGCACTGCACCGGACGAACTGCCGAAACAGGCCATCCAGCCGCGCGGCGCAAGACACGCGATCGAACTCTCCCAGGTGGCGCGACCGACCGAATCGTAGACCGCTGGCACGCCGCGCCCGCCGGTGAGCTCCAGCACGCGCGCCGGCCAATCGTCGCGGCCGTGCACGAACACATGCGCATAGCCGTTGGCGCGCGCAAGCTCGACCTTGTCGGCCGAGCCGACAATCCCGACCGCCTCGGCGCCCAGGCTTTTCAGCCACTGGCCGGCGATCGAACCAACGCCACCGGCGGCGGCATGGAACACCACCACGTCGCCGGGTTTCACGGTATAGACGCGACGAATCAGGTATTCGACCGTCATCCCCTTGAGCAGCGATGCCGCCACCACGGTGTCGCTGATGGAGTCAGGAATTCGCACACAGGCCGCGGCCTGAAAATTGCGCACATCGCAATAGGAACCCAGCGGGCGGGATGCGTAGCCGACCCGCTCGCCGACGGCAAAGCGGGTCACGCCGGCGCCCAGCGCTTCGACCACGCCCATCGCTTCCATGCCGATGGCCACCGGCGCGGTCAGCACCTTCGATTCGGCATAGTCGCCGCGGCGCGCGTGGGTGTCGGTGAAGTTGACGCCGATCGCGCGCTGGCGAATGCGAATCTCGCCGGCCGCAGGCGGCGACTCCGGCAGCGTTTCTTCGATCAACTCTTCAGGGCCGCCGTAGCGGTGAATGCGCATTGTTCTGGACATTGGATTCTCTCTCGACTCAAGGAAAAGGGATGCGGGCCGCGGCCGCGCCAACGCCGCCGGCGACCTGCGGTCTGTGGTGCTCAGTAACGCGCTCGCGCGCTTTCGTCGACACCATAGCGCGCTTCCATCGCCTGCACTTCGGGCATGCCCATCAGGTCGAAGAACTCGCGGAAATTCGCCACCTCGTCGGTCAGGCTGGCGATCGAGCCGGTCTCCTTGAGCGTGGTCAGCACATGGTTGGCGGCACGAATCGCCGCCAGCATGATCCAGTTGGGGTAGATGATCAGCTTGAAGCCCAGGCGCTCGATCTCCTCACGGCCGAGGAACGGGGTCTTGCCGGAGGACGCCATGTTGTACAGCAAGGGTGTCTTCAATTTCGGCTGGATCAGCGGCAACTGCGCCGGGCCGGGCGCTTCGACGAACAGCATGTCGGCGCCGGCGTCGCGGTAGCGCGCCGCGCGCTCCATGGCGGCGTCGAAACCATCGACGCCAATCGCATCGGTGCGCGCGATGATCATGAAATCGGCATCGATGCGCGCATCGACCGCCGCCTTGATCTTCGACTCCATCTCCACGCAGGGCACCAGGGTCTTGCCGGACAGATGGCCGCAGCGCTTGGGCATCACCTGGTCTTCGATGTGCACCGCCGCCACCCCGGCGCGCTCGTAGGCCTGCACGGTGCGGCGCACATTGAGCACGCCGCCATAGCCGTTGTCGCCATCGGCGATCAGTGGCAGGCCGCTGGCGTCCGCGATGCGGCCGGCGTTGTCGGCCATCTCGGTCAGGGTCAGAAGGCCTACGTCCGGCATGCCCAGGCGCACCGCGGTGGTGCCGGCGCCTGTCATGTAGATGGCCTCGAAGCCGTGCTTGGCGACAATCCGTGCATTCATCGCGTCGGCCACGCCGGGCGCCATGATGGCGCCGGGTTGTGCCAACAGTTGCCTCAAGCGGGCGGTGGTTTTCATCGTTTTGTCTCTTCGCAGCGGATAATGATTCAGGCTTTAAACTTTGTAATAGTATAGGAGGCTTGCGGGTGTTCGGCGCCGTTGCCGCGCATTCAACCATCACCATCGAGGGGAAATCATGCGTGGTCGCATTGGCAGTGGCTGGTTGGTCTTGACCCTGTTGGCGGGCGCGTTCACGACCGCCGGCGGTGCGCTGGCGCAGTCGCCGCGCACCCTGATCGTCGCCGCACCGCAGACACCGACCGGCTTCGATGGCGACCTGCCGAAGGTCGCCACACGCCAGATGGTGACCCAGGTCTATGAAGGCCTGGTGCGCTACAAGCGCGTCACCGGCACCGACGGCCGCGTCACCCTCGATGCCACCCAGGTCGAAGGCCACTATGCCGAGAGCTGGACGGTCTCGCCCGATGGCCGTGAATACACCTTCAAGCTGCGCCGCAATGTCAAGAGCCCGTTCGGCAACGAGTTGACCGCCGACGACGTGGCCTGGAGCCTGGATCGCGCCTGGGCGGTCAAGCGCACCAGCTTTTTTCTCTACAACCTGATCGGTCTCACCAAATGGGAAAAGGTCGGCAAGTACGAGATCAAGATGAGCTTGAAAGCGCCCAACCTGATCTTCCTGCCGATGCTCACCATGTACTTCCCGCCGATGTACGACTCGGTGCAGGCGAAAAAGCATGTCACGCCCGACGACCCGTTCGCCGGCAAGTACATCGACCAAAATACAGTGGGTTTCGGTGCCTATCACCTGCAGTCGATCAAGCCCGGCGAGCAGGTGGTGCTGACAGCCAACCCGAATTATTTCCGCGGCAAACCGCATTTCGAGCGGGTGATCTACCGCGAGGTGCCATCGACTGCCAACCGCGTTTCGCTGCTCAAGACCGGCCAGGTGCAGTGGATCGAGGACCTGCCCTTGAAGCAGATCGCCGACCTGAAAAAAGACAGCACACTCAAGGTCGAATCGGTCACCGGCACCCAGCCGGCGACCATTCGCATGAACCCGAACATCAAGCCCTTCGACGACCTGCGGGTGCGCCAGGCTTTGGTCTATGCCACCGACTACGCGGCGATGAACCGCTCGGTGTTCGAGGGCCTCGGCGTGCGGGTGCGCTCGACGGTGTCGCCCGGCGTACCGGTGGCGATCAACGCCTTCACCGGGGAGCGCGACCTGCCGCGCGCGCGTGCCCTGCTGGCTGAGGCCGGCTACCCCAACGGCATCGATGTCAATCTCAACTATGCCGGCACGTACTGGTGGATGGAGCCGGTGGCGATCCAGTTCAAGAACCAGGCGGCCGAGGCCGGCATCCGCGTCAACCTGCAGCGCCTGCCCGACCCCGAATTCGTGCAGCGAGGCCTGGTGGTCAGGCGCGACATGGCACTGGCGACGCAAGGTGACGCCAGCTTCGTGCTCGACCCGGTGTTCATGGTGTGGATCTTCGGCCATTCGATGGGGGTGGCCAATCGCAACCACTACAAGAGCGACGCCTTCGACAAGCTGACCATGCAGGCGCTGGCCGAAACCGATATCCGCAAGCGCTCCGACATGGTGGCCGACCTGCAGCGCATGCATGCCAACGACGCCTCCTGGATCATGTTGTATTACCCTGGCGTGCACCAGGCCATGAACCGCTGCATCAGCGGCTGGGTGTGGCATCCGGACGACTGGCCGCGCTTTTACGATCTGAAGCAGGATGCGAAATGCGCGAAGTAGGGGCCGTCGGCGCGCCGGCGCACCCGCTGCCGAAGCGCTAGCGCCGGCCAGCAGCGAAGGCTTCGATGGCCATCCTGCGGCTGGTGCTGCGGCGCCTTCTGCTGGCCTTGCCGATCCTGTTCGGCATGTTGCTGTTCACCTTCCTCCTGGTGCGGGTGGGCAGCAATGACCCGGTCGGCCTCCTGGCCGGGCCGACCGCCTCCAGCGAGGAAGTGGCGGCGATCCGCAAGCAGTTGAAGCTGGACCAGTCGCCACTGGTGCAGTTCGGCGAATTCGCGCGCCGCGTGGCGCAGGGCGATCTCGGGCAATCGTGGCTCTCGGGCAAGCCGGTGTTGGGTGAGCTGACGCAGCGCCTGCCCGCCACGCTGGAGTTGATCATTCTTGGCGGCCTCATCGGCGGCATCGCAGGCGTGGCTGCCGGCCTGCGCGCGGCCTTTCATCCCAATGGCTGGTTCGACCAGGTCAGTCGCGTGGTCTCGCTGGCCGGTTTCGGCATGCCGACCATTTTTCTGGGGCTGGTGGCGATCTTCGTTTTCTTTTACCTCTTGGGCTGGGCGCCGCCGCCGATGGGACGCATCGACCTGCTGCTCACCAGCCCGCCGACGATTACCGGCAGCTATGCGCTTGACGGCGTCATCGCCGGCGACTGGGAGGCGGCGCGCTCGGCCGCGGCGCGCCTGGTGCTGCCGGTGCTGTGCGTGGCGATCGTGTTCGCCGCGCCGCTCATCAAGCAGACCCGCGCGATTGCGCTGGACGTGCTGGCCAGCGACTATGTGCGCTATGCGCGCGCCGCCGGCCTGCCGCCGGCGGTGGTGAAAAGCATGGTCCGGCGCAACGCCGCGGTGCCGGTGCTGACCTTCGGCACCACCGAATTCATTGCGCTGTTCGGCATCGCCTCGGTGCTTGAACTGATCTTCTCCTGGGGCGGCATCTCGCAGTTTGGTCTGGTCGCGGTGTTGAAAGGTGACTTCGCGGTGGTGCAGGGCTATGTGCTGTTCATGTCGGTGATCGCGATGATCGTGTTCGCATTCGCCGATGCCGTGGTGCTCATGATCGAGCCGCGTGCGGGGCTGCGATGAGCACCACGGCCCTGCCCGTCGATGGCGCGCGCCGGCGCGCGCTGGCATTGCTGCTGGCTTCACCCACCGGCACCATCGGCCTTGTGATCGTGCTGCTCTTTCTCGCAATGGCCTTGCTGGCGCCGCTGATCGCGCCCTATGACGCCATCGCGGTATCGTCCGAGAATGTGCTCAAGGGCCCGTCCGCGCGCTTCATGTTCGGCACCGACGGCAACGGCATGGACGTGTTTTCACGTGTCGTCTACGGCGCGCGCTACGCCTTCGGCATCGCCGTGCCGGTGCTGCTGCTGGGCATGGCGCTGGGCGTGCCGATCGGCCTCTACGCAGGTTATCGCGGCGGCTGGTTCGACGAGATCACCCTGCGCGTAATGGATGCGCTGCGGGTATTTCCCTCGATCATCCTGGCGCTGGCGATCGTAGCGGCCACCGGCCACAGCCTCTTCAACGTGGTGGTGGTGATCGCGGTGCTGGATGTGCCGCTGTTCGCACGGGTGGTGCGCGCCGAGGTGCTGGCGCTGCGCCGCTCGGGCCTGGCGGAGGCGGCGCTGGCCGCCGGCAACCCGACCTGGCGCATTCTCGCGGTGCATCTGTTGCCCAACTGCCTGCGCGGCGCCATGGCGCAGGTGCCGATCCGCATGGCATGGGCGGTGCGGGTCACCGCTACGCTGGCGTTCATCGGGGTGGGCATCCAGGCGCCTACACCGGAATGGGGCGCGATGATCCGCCAGGGCGCGGAATACATGATCAGCGGCGAATGGTGGGTGGCGATCTTTCCCGGCACGGCGCTGGTGATCCTGATCATCGGTTTTTCGATGCTCGGCGACGGGCTGGAAGAACTGTTGGACCCGCGCCGCAACAACAGTTCGCGCTAAAGGGACGGCACCCGTGAGCCTGCTCGCAGTCGAAAACCTGCACACCCATTTCATCGCGCGCGACCGCATGCACCGGGTGCGTACCGCGCGCGCCTTGAACGGTGTCAGCTTCACGGTCGCCGCCGGCGAGGTGCTCGGCCTGATCGGCGAAACCGGCGCCGGCAAGTCGCTGACCGCGCTGTCTGTCATGGGGCTGTTGCGCGCGCCGGCGCAAATCGTCGCCGGTTCGATCCGCTTTGACGGGCGCGAACTGGTCGGCCTGGCCGAGGAAGAGATGAACCGCTTGCGCGGCAACGCGATGGCACTCGTGGTGCAGTCGCCGCGCACTTCGCTCGACCCACTGACCCGCATCGGCGAACAATTGGCACGGGTGCACATGGCGCACCGTCCGGCCACCCGTGAAGCGGCGCATGCACGCGCACTGGCGATGCTCGAAGCCGTCGGCATCGCGGATGCGGCCAGCCGCGCGCGCGCCTGGCCGCATGAACTCTCCGGCGGCATGGCGCAGCGCGTGCTGATCGCCATGGCGCTGATCAACGAGCCGAAACTCCTGATCGCCGACGAGCCCACCACCGGGCTGGACGTCACGGTGCAGGCGCAAATCCTCGATCTGTTGCGCGCGCAGGTCGCGGCGCGCCACCTGGGTGCCATGATCATCACGCATGACCTGGGCATCGTCGCCCACTATTGCGACCGCATGGCGGTGATGTACGCCGGGGGCATCGTCGAATCCGGGCCGGTCGATGCGGTGTTCGCCGCGCCGCGCCACCCCTATACACGCAACCTGATCGACAGCGCGCCGGATCGCGTGCAACTGGGGCAAACCAGGATCCGCGCCGGCACGCCGCCCGACCTCTACAACCTGCCACCGGGTTGCGCTTATGCAGATCGCTGCCCGCGGGCGCAGTCGCTGTGCAGCCAGACGCCGCCGGCCGCCGCTTTCGGCGCCGGCCATCTCGCGCACTGCCATTTTCCTGAAGAGGTGCACGCGTGAGCGCTCCGGCCCGGCTGTCCGACGGTAGCGCCGAATTGAGCAATGCGCCTGCCTCGGGGAGGATGTCACGCAGTGACTGGAGGGTCGCTCAATGAACGTGCTCGAAGCGCGCGGCCTGGTCAAGCATTTTCCCGGCCCGGCGCGCGGCAGCCTGGTGCATGCGGTCAATGGCGTGAGTTTCGAGATCGCCGCCGGCGAAACGGTCGCCATGGTGGGGGAATCCGGCTCAGGCAAATCGACCATCGGGCGCCTGGTGCTGGGGCTTGAGTCACCCACTGCCGGCAGCGCAGTGGTCGAAGGCCGCGACCTGGCAAGTCTGTCGGCACGCGAACTGCGCGCACAGCGTGCGCGCATGCAGATGGTGTTCCAGGACCCCTGGGGCACGCTCAATCCGCGCATGACCATCGCCACCCTGATCGAGGAGCCGTTCCTGCTGCACGCCACGCTTTCTGCGCCTGAGCGCGCTGAAGCGGCGGCGCAACTGGCCGGTCGCGTGCGCCTCGACCGCCGCCTGCTGGGCCGCCACCCGGCGCAGCTCTCGGGCGGTCAGTTGCAGCGCGTGGCGATCGCGCGCGCGATCGCCACCGCGCCCAAGCTGGTGGTACTGGACGAGCCCACCAGCTCGCTCGATCTTTCGGTGCGCGCCGAAATCCTCGACCTTCTGGCCCAACTGCGGCATGAATCGCAGGCCGCGTTCCTCTTCATCACCCACGACCTGGGCACGGTGCGGCTGGTGGCCGACCGTGTGATCGTGCTGTACCTGGGGTCGGTAGTCGAGAGCGGCCCGGTGGCGCAGGTGTTCGGTGAGCCGCAGCACCCGTATACCCAGACCCTGCTGTCGGCGCATCTGCCGACCGACCCGCGCGCGCCGCTCAATCGCCATTTGCTGGAGGGCGAGATTCCCAGCCCCTTGAATCTGCCGCCGGGCTGCGCCTTTGCCGGCCGTTGCCCGGTGGCGCAGGCGCGCTGCAGTCAGGCGGCACCACGATTGGCAAGCCAAGGCGGGAGCAGCCGAATGGTGGCCTGCCTGCGCATGGCCGATGGCGGCAATCGCCTGAACATTTCTTGAAGGAGGTGAGCACATGAATCGAGTATCCGATCCCGATCTGTACTACTACTCGCCCTGGGTGGAGCGGCCGCGCATCACCTGGCCCAACAACGCGCGCGTCGCCTTCTGGGTGGCGCCGAATGTAGAGTTCTATGAACTGCTGCCGCCGCAGGGGCCGGGACGTTCGGCCTATCCGCGCCCGGCGCCCGACATCGGCATGTACACCATTCGCGACTATGGCAACCGCGTCGGCTTCTGGCGCATGGCCGAGATGCTCGACGACTACAAGATCCGCGCCAGCATATCGCTCAATGTGGCGGTGTTCGACCACTTGCCGGAGATCGCAAAGGCCTGCACCGAGCGCGACTGGGAGCTGTTTTCGCACGGCATCTACAACACGCGCTACCTGTACGGCATGAGCGAAGAGCAGGAGCTGTCGGTGATCGAGGATGTCAAGGCCACCATCTTCCGCCACTCCGGCCAGAAGCTCGACGGCTGGCTGTCGCCGGCCCTGTCGAACACGCCGCAAACCATGGAATTGCTGGTGCGCGCGGGCGTCAAGTACACCCTGGACCTGTTGATCGATGACCAGCCACAGCCGCTCAAGCTCAAGTCAGGCCGCCTGGTGAGCCTGCCCTATTCGCTGGAGACCAACGACTGGACCGGACTCAACATCCTGGGCCTGCCGCCGCGCGAATACACGCGCCTGATCTGCGCCCAGTTCGACCGCCTGTATCGCGAAGGCGAAAAGTCCGGCACCGTGATGGCCCTGCCGATCCACCCCTGGATGATCGGCTTTCCGCATCGCGTCGAGCCACTGCGTGAAGCGCTCGATTACATCTGCGGCCATGCCGGCGTGTGGATGGCCACCGGCCGCGAAATCGCCGACTGGTATCTCGATCATCACTACGACGCGGCACTGGCGCAGCAAAAGCGCCTGGCCGGCGAATAAGGGAGCAACAACATGGCCGTCGACAACAGCTATCTTGAATACCCGTGGCGCCGCCCCGGCATGGATCACGAGCGCTATGCGTTTTCCAACCTGTTTGGCCGCAAAAGAGTGGAATGGCCGAATGGTGCGCGCATTGCGCTCGTCATCATGCCGACCCTGCAGTTCTTTCCGCTCGACATGGAAGCCAAGCCCTTCCTCGCTCCCGGCGGCATGGAGCGCGCTTATCCCGATTACTGGAACTACACCCTGCGCGACTACGGCACGCGGGTCGGTTGCTACCGGATTTTCGAGTCGCTGGCAGAGCGCTCGTTGAAAGCCACGGTGCCGATGAATTCGCGCGTAGCCGAGCGTCACCCGTTCCTCACCAACTATGTCAACACCCAGGGCCACGAGATCATCGCCCATGGGGTCGACATGGGGCGCCTGCATCACAGCGGGCTGACCATTGAGGATGAGCGCGCTCTGGTGAAGGCATCGGTCGAGACCTTGCGCCGCCTCTCCGGCCAGGCGGTGAAAGGCTGGATGTCACCGGCGCAATCGCAATCACAGAACACGCCCGACCTGTTGACCGAATTCGGCATCGAGTATGCATGCGACTGGGGTAACGACGACCTGCCATATGCGATGCAAACCAAGAGCGGGCCGTTGTACGCGATCCCGAACGCGGTCGAAATCGCCGATCTGCGCTTGTTGCATGCCTACAAGCACCGCGCTGATGAATATGTCGAAGAAATCATCGACCATTTCAAGCTCTTGTATCGCGAGGCCGGCAAGCATGGCGGGCGCATCGTCACCCTGCCACTCACCCCCTGGTGGATCGGCGTGCCGCATCGCATCGGTGCGCTGGAGCGTGCGCTTGACTTCATGCTTGGTCATTCCGGCGTTTGGTCGGCGACCGCAAGCGAAGTGCTGGCGGCGTTCAAGGCGCAACAGGCATGAGCGCGCCCGCGCGGCCGCCCGAAGGAAGCGCTCATCCTCCCCTGGGGAGGATGTCACGCAGTGACAGGAGGGCAGTCCAATGACCGCTCCCGCGCTCACGGCAGAACTGGCGGCATTTGTCGCCGGCATCACGCCGCAATCGATTCCATCCGAGGCCCTTGCGGTGGTGCGCCTGGGCTTCACCGATTGCTGCGCTTCGCTTCTGGCAGGCTTGCCTGAAACAGCCACCAAGACCGAGGCGGCGATGGCGCGCGCCAACGGCGGGCGCGCCGAGAGCCGGGTGTTGTTCGGCGACGAGCGCCTGCCTGCGCCCGAAGCGGCGCTGGTCAACGCCACCTGTGCCCACGCGCTCGACTACGACGACTACGCGTTTTCCAACCACCCCAGCGCAGTGCTGGTGCCCGCCATCCTCGCCCTGGCCGACAGCAATGGTGCCTCCGGCGCGCGCATGGCTGCCGCTTACGTAGCGGGCTACGAAACCTGGGCTGAGTTGTACCTGCGCGAAACCGACCACTATCACGCCAAGGGCTGGCATCCGACCGCCACCTTCGGACCCGTAGGCGCGGCAGCAGCGGCTGCTGTGGTGCTGGGGCTCGATACCGAACGCACCCGCAACGCATTGGCGATCGCCGGCTCGTTCGCCGGCGGCCTGATGGAGAACTTCGGCACCGGCGTCAAGCCGCTGCATGCCGGCCGCGGCGCACAGTCGGGAGTGATCGCCGCACGATTGGCGCAGGCCGGCATGGATGCCAGCCCGGTGGCGCTGGAAGGCGAGCGCGGCCTGATGCGCGCGCTGTCGCCCAAGGGGTCCGTCGATCTTGAGAGACCGATGGCGGCCGGGCGCGAATGGCGCATTGTCAAGTGGCGCCTCAACATCAAGAAATACCCCACGGTCGGCGCCTCGCAGCGCACCATCGATTCGCTGCTGGCATTGCGTGCAACGAACGCGATCGACACGACGAAGATCAAGACCATCGTGCCGCTGATCTCGGCACGCCAGGCCGCGCAAATGAATTTCCATGCGCCAGAGACGGCGCTGGAAGCCAAGTTCAGTCTCGAATTCGCCGCCGCCTGCGCGCTCTTGCATGGCAGGGTGGGTTTGTCGGAGTTGACCGATGCGGTGGTGACCAGCGCGCTGATCAAGGCCCTGATCGCACGCACCACGCTTGATCGCACCACCGAGACCGACCCCGGCTATCCGGGCGCGGCGCCGGCCGATTACGTGACCATCGGCTTCGACGACGGCAGCACCCTGGTGTCGCCGCCGGTCAAGCGCGCCACCGGTCATGCCGACGCGCCCTTGTCGAGCGAGGGGCTGTGGACCAAGTTCGCCGATTGCGCCCGTGCCGGCGCCGTCGCGGAACCGCGCGCACGCGAATTCTTCGACTGCATGCAGCGCATCGACAGCCTGGCTTCGAGCGCCGATATTCCGGCGCTGTGACGGCATCCGCCGCGCCGGATGCGGCCGCAGTACTGCTCGCGCCATTCACGCTCAACTCTGCGCTCACACTGGCAAACCACATCGCGCTGGCGCCGTGCACGCGCAACCGCGCTGACCCCGGTGAATTGCCGACCGCGGGCGCGGTACCGCACTACGCCAGCCGCGCCGCCGCCGGCCTCCTGGTCAGCGAAGCGGTGCTGATCGGCCCCGGACTCAAAGGCTATCTGGACACGCCCGGCATCTACAGCGCTGCACATGCCGCGCGCTGGGCCGCAGTGACCGCTGCCGTGCATCAGGCCGGCGGCGTGATCTTCTGCCAGCTGTGGCATCCAGGGCGGCTCGGGCATTCGCACTTCATCGGCGCGCCGCCGCTGGCACCCTCGGCGGTGGCAACCCGCGGCGAGGCCCGCCGCACCTGTGGCATACCTCTGGCGCACGAGACGCCACGGGCCATGACCGAAGCCGATATCGATACGGCGCTGGCACAATACGGCAGCGCCGCGCGCTTCGCCCGCGATGCCGGCTTCGACGGCGTCGAAGTGCACGGCGGCAACGGCTACCTGCCGGAGCAGTTCCTGCGAAGCAGCAGCAACCGGCGTGAAGATGCCTGGGGCGGCACGCCTTACCGACGCGCGCGCTTCGTCGTCGCCGCAGTCGACGCCTGCGCGGTGGTGTTCGGTCATGCGCGCGTCGGCCTGCGCCTCTCACCGGCCGGCGACTTTGGCAACATCGAACGCGAACCAGGTGACGAGGAAGCGTATATCGCAGCCATTGAGGCAATCGGCAAACGCCCCATCGCCTACCTGCATTCAGGCGTCGTGGTCGATCGCGAATTCGATTTTCTCGGCGGGCGCCCCAGCGCCTTTCTGCGCCGCCACTATCGCGGCATTCTGATCGGCAACGGCGGCTACGACCCCGCCAGCGCGGCCGCCGCCATTCACGCCGGGCAGTTCGACATGATCGCCTTCGGCAAGCTGTTCATGGCCAACCGGCAGTTGGTTGAAACCATCCGCCAAGGCGGCATGCTCGCACCCTACCAGCGCGAATTGCTGGAGCAATACCGCGGGCCGTGAGCCACGATGCATAGTCGGCAACGGCGGCCACAACCCGGCCCGCGCAGCCGGCGCCTACTGCCGAGAGATGGACCGCCGGCGCGAGACCGACTTTCGCGAATTTCGCGTAATTCGCGTATATCGCATGACTTTGATACACTCTGCTCCATGAAAACTGCGCAAAAACCCACCAAGGCTTCAGCCCGACGGACCCACCCCACGCAGGCCATGGCGACACGCGCTGAGACTGGCCGATCGGCCGTCGCGAAGGCAAGCGGCGCGGCGCCAAGGAGCCTGGCGGCAAACGCGCTTGCCCGATCACCTTCCCGGCATTCCGCAATCCGGCCGGTGCAGGCCCTGAAAATCACTGTCGAAGTCGCCCCCCTCCTGGACGTTGTACGTCGCCATGTGCACTTGACTCCACGCCTTGCCAGGGTCATCAAGGGCGACTTCATGCGCCTCTTCCAAAACCCCGCAACCGCTCCCGCGGCGGCGGCCGCGAAATCCAGGCCAATTGCAGATACCGACCCGGTCATCAGCACCCAGGAAGCCGCCGACCTTGTCGGCGTGTCGCGCCCCTACCTCGTGGCCCGCATCGAAGCCGGCGACATCCCGCTGCACCAGCAGGTCGGCAACCAGCGACGCGTCCTGCAGTCAGCCGTGCTGGCCTGGCACCGCCGCGAACAGACGCGCCGCCGCCGCGGCCTCAGGCGACTCGGTGCGGACCTCGACAGCGAGATCTCCGCAAGCTGACTCGTGGTGATGATTCCATTGGTCGCGGATGCCGACACCCTGTTCGGCGCAACCACCCGCGGGTTACTTATCCACCTGGACTACCGAGGACTCATACGCCTGCACTGGAGTGCGCTCATTCTGGACGAGATGAGCCGCGCCCTCGTGAAGACCGGCCGCAAGCCTGATCGGGCTGCGGCCACGAAACATGAAGCATTGATGCGAGCAGCGCTGCCGCAGGCCGAGGTGCCGATCAGGGACGTGCAAGCACGATTCGAAGCGGTCGCCCCGGCGATGCGGTCCGCCAAAGACATTCACGTGGCTGCCTGCGCTCTTGTGCTGCGAGCCAACCGGTACTATCCAAACACACCCGTGGTCAGCTTGGTCACGAAGAACGTCCGTGATTTCGGCGTCAGGAAACTGGCAACCCTCGGCATCGACGTGGAACGCCCCGATGTGTTCCTGCTAAAGCTGATTACCGCGAACGAAACCGGCGTGGCTGGCGCTTTCGCAGCACTGCGATCGACGCTGCGCTCGGCCCCCACACCGGAGCAACTCCTTAAAAAGCTGGCTGCGGACGGACAAACCGAAACCGCAAGTGCGCTGTTGGCGCTGCGACAGAAGGGTAAAGCAGTCCTTTAGCCAGATTCGAGCAGCGACCGTCAGGGCGGCAAGCTCGCACCCGACCAGCGCGAACTGCTGGAGCAATACCGCGGTCCGTGAGCCACGATGCATAATCAGCGCCCCACCCACCCAAGGAGCACGACATGAATTTCGGCATGCTGGTTTTTCCCGGCGTCGAGGAACTCGACTTCATCGGCCCGTGGGAAATGCTCACCATGTGGAGCGGCCATCTGGGCGGCCCGCTGCACAACCGCGTCGTCGCGCAGAGTTATGAACCGGTGACCTGCGCGAAGCGCATGTCGCTCAACCCGCATGTCTCGTTCGCCGATTGCCCGCCGCTGGATTACCTGCTGGTGCCGGGCGGCATGGGCACCCGCACCGAGGTGGACAATCCGGTGATCATCGATTTCATCGCCGCGCAGGCCAGGCACTGCAAGGCGGTGCTGTCGGTATGCACCGGTTCCTTCATGCTGCATCGCGCCGGCCTCTTGGCGGGCAAGCGCGCCACCACCCACTGGGCCTCGCTTGATCGCCTGCGCGCGCTGGGTGATGTGAATGTGGTCGAAGAGCGCTTCGTGCGCGACGATAATGTGTGGTGCTCGGCCGGGGTGTCGGCCGGCATCGACATGACGCTGGCCTTCATCGCGGCGCTGGCCGGCGACGAAACAGCGGGGCAGGTGCAACTGGCGGCGGAGTATTACCCGGACGGCACTCGCTATGGCGGCGCCGATGTCGTTGCGAAGGCGCCAGGCTATGTGCGGAACGTGTAACTCGATATGCCGGTGCGATCGCGGAACCGCGCGCACGCGAATTCTTCGACTGCGTGCAGCGCATCGACAGCCTCACTTCCAGCGCCGACATTCCTGCGTTGTGACGATACTCGCCGCGCCGGACCCGCCAGCTGTACTGGTTGGACGATGACCACACCGCGCGCGCAATCGACGACTTCGCCGCTCACGGCAATGCGCCCACCGGCATCCACTGCCAGGTCCAGAACCGTGGGTCGGCCGACAAATTCCCCTTGCAATGGCAAGCGCTGCAGCGGCAAGGGCGCTAACGGAAATGCGCAAGCCGCAGGCAGAGCAGGACCTGTCGCGCGTGGGAAAGATGGTGGGGCGTGCTCCGCCAGTGGAGGTTTCCGGGAAGGTCGCAAGGCGTTCGCCGGAAAGCGGGTGCCGGACTCAAGGGGAAGTAAACCCACGCGTCAAGCAAGTGGAATGGGGCGTGACGCGGATTGGGCGGTGGCGTTACCATTTTGTTGCCTTAACCGCTTTGACCTTGCGAAAGACATCGCCATGAGCGCCACCACGTCCCTGAAATTGCCGGAAGAATTGAAGGCGCGTGTCGCCGCGCTGGCGGCTCAAGCCGGCAAAACGGCACACGCTTAGATGCTCGGTGCGATTGAGCGAGAAACCGCACTCGCCGAAAAACGGCAAGCCTTTGTCGACGCTGCCCTGGCGGCGGAGAGGGACATGGAGCGAAGCGGACTCGCCTACGACGCTCACGATTTGCATAACTACTGGAAGGCCAAACCGGCTGGCAAAAAGCCCCGAACGCCTAAGCTCAAGGCATGGCGCAAGTAAAGTACGCGGCGGACATCGCCCGCGATATGGAACGCTTGCATGACTTCATGATTGAGCAGGCCGGTGCGGTGGTTGCCGCCCGTGCGGTCGAAGAAGTCATTGAGGCGATAGCCCTGCACGAGAGGCATCCACAAATTGGCCGTCCGGCAGAGCATGGATTGTGCGAGCTGGTAATTTCATACGGGATGAACGGCTACCTGGCGCTCTATCGATTTGACCCGGTAGCAGACCAGGTGCGCAGCCTGGGGTTGCGCCATCAACGCGAACTTGACTATTGAGCCTGCTTCATCAGGATAGGAAATCCAAGGGGCTTTCGTGGCGTGTGGCTCACACAGGGTATAGCCGTAGTCGCCGCTTTCAGGCCGGCATGCGTCGCGATTTGCAGAAAGGCCCGCCGAATCACACCCAAAGCACCGCCTGATACTCAGGCACGAGGCCCCCTCACCTCACGGCGCGATTTCGTTGCCACTTTCCGGCGCTGGAACTGGTCACGCCATAGGGCAAGGGTTCGAATGCAAGGCCGGATTTCCCGGCGACCGACCACTCGCATCAGGCCGTCAACGCGAATCTTCCCTTCGCAATCCGAAACGCCCAATTCGCCAGCGCACCGGCCGCGAACAGGAATGCGGCAAACAGGATCGGCCAATACGGATCGCCGCTCAAGTCATACAGCCAGCCGGCGATCGGCGGCGCCGCGGTCATCAGCACAAAATAGAAACTGAAGAACACCCCCATGCCGAAGGCGCGCCGCTGTGGCGCCATCGCTTCGCCGGTCAATGCCATGATCACGCCCGCCGGCGCCATGCCTATCAGGCCGAGCGCGAGGCTCAGCACGACCGCCAGCGAAGTCTCGCGCAGCAGCAGCAAGGCCGCCACTGCCACCGCAGTGCAGACGTACAGGATGAGATCGCGTTTGCCGGTGCGGTCGGCAAGCTGACCGCACAGCGCGCCGGACACGATCATTACCCAGCTGGCGATACTGATCACGGCGGCGGCCTGGGCGGCGCCATAGCCGCCGGCCATCAACACCCTTGGCGCGAAGCTCAGGTAGGCGATGTAGGCCGCGTTGAAGAGGCCCCATACGGTGGCTGCCAGGAACGTCAACACCAGTTCGGAACGCGGCAGGCCGATCGGGCCGGCCGCCTGCGCCGGTTTGACATGTGGCGGCGGGCGGTACAGAAGGAACACCGCCACTGCGCCCAGCGCACAGTGCACCGCCGCCACCAGGAATGCCGCACGCCAGTCGAAATGGGCGTCGAGCCACACATGCCCGATCTGGCCCATGGCGATGCCGAAGGGCCAGCTCATCACCAGCACGCCCATCGCGGTGGCCAGTTCCTTGCCGCCGAACCAGTCCGCCACCATCTTGGTGAGATAGATGGTGCTGAAGACGAAGCCGACGCCGCAGGCGACGCGCCCCAGTGCCAACAGGCCGAAGCCGTGGGCGATGGAAGCAATCGCACCGCCCGCCGCCAGCGAAAAAAGGCCGATGGCGACCAGTGCGCGATCCGGCAGGTAGCGGCCCGCATAGCCAACCGGCAGCGCCAGCACCAGCCCGGGCAGCATGAAAAATCCGATCAGGCTGCCGATCTCGGCGTAGCTGAAGCCCAGTTGCGTGACCAGCGAACCGGATACCGAGCCCAGGGTCTGGAACTGGAATCCCAGCCCGGTGCGGCAGGCGAACAGCATGGCGAGGATCAGCCAACGGGTGCGATTGGCAGATTCGGCTATGGTTTGCGAGACGATCAAGGTGAATCACCCGAGGCGCGCAGCAGCGCGATAGCGCAATCGTACGCGTCAATTCAAACCAGTAAGTAGTGCCAAGCGAATCGCGGTGACGAAAAATGACCCGGCAGCAGCGACGCATGAACAGGGGTGGTGATGGCAAGCCGGCAGCCTTTCCCCTTTCTTGCCTCCGTCCGGTAATCAGTCGACATGCATGGCCACATTTCTGTGTGGCGCGACCAACATGAAAGCCCGCATTCCTGGCGCCAGTCACGCCGCAGCCCCTGTCTTGCCGTAAGATGCCGGCTCCCCAATCGGCAACCTCCAAGGATCCCCCATGCTGAAGTTCTATTTCAACGGCTCACCCAACCCGACCAAGGTCGCGCTGTTTCTTGAAGAAGCCGGCCTGCCCTACGACGCGATTCCGGTTGATACGCGCAAGGGCGAACAGTTCAGCCCGGAGATCATCGCGCTCAATCCGAATGCCAAGGTGCCGGTGATCGTCGACGAAAGCGGCGTGGTGTTCGACAGCAATGCCATCCTTCTTTACCTGGCCGAAAAAACCGGCAAGTTCCTAGCCCCGGCTGCGAATCGCGGCGAGTTACTTTCCTGGCTGATGTTCATCGCCACCGGCGTGAGCCCGTTTTCCGGCCAGGCGGTGCACTTCAAGCACATGGCGCCGGAAAAAGTACCCTATGCGCACAACCGCTACCAGTATGAAGCCATGCGCCACTACGCGATTGTTGATGCCCATCTGGCGACCCGGCGCTACATGGTGGCCGAGACCTACACCATTGTCGACATGGCCTTGTGGGGCTGGGCGCGCATGGTGCCCTACATTCTGGGCGACGATGCATGGACCAAGCTGCCCAACCTGAAGCGCCTGCAAGACGAAATCAGCGCCCGCCCGGCCGCCGCGCGCGCCGCCAGCCTCAAGGACAAGCACAGCTTCAAGACCACCATGGACGACGATGCGCGCTCGCACATGTTCAAGCACCTGGAAATGAAGGCGGCCTGAACCGACCCCAGCCGTTGTTTGCCCAAGCTCCGTATCGCCCGCCCTTCCGGGGGCGATCGGGCCTTGGGGAAGCGGACGCCGCTCCTGCCGCGCAAGCGTAATCCGAAACAACCATGTCACGCGACCAACTCGTGGTTCAGCTGCCGGTTGCCGAGGCCACCGATTTCGACATGCTTCTCTACTTCGAAGAAACGCTGTTTCGCAGCTTTCCGCGCAACGACATCGCCGAAGTCGAGCGCCACGATTTCAGCGATGGCCGCTTCAACCTGTTCATCTTTCCCAAGGGGCCGCGCGCGCCGGTGATCGAACGCATTGTCGCAGCGCTCAAACTGCGCGGCGTGGACCGTGCGGCGCTGATTGCCGGGCGCCTTGAGGAGCAAGGCCCCTGCACTGTGATCTGGCCCGAACATCACAAGGGCGGCTTCACGCTCTGACGCACATGAAGCTCTACATTACCGAGACCTCGCCCTACGCACGCATGGTGCGCATGATGATCATCGAGAAAGGCCTGCAGGCCCGGGTCGAGATCATTGTGACCAAAACCCGGATGGCGAACAATCCTTACCACTCGATCAACCCGTCCGGGCGCGTACCGTATCTGGTACGCGATGACGGTGTAGGGCTTGAAGAGTCCCGCCTGATTTGCGCCTACCTCGATCATCTGGAAGGCAAGCCGGCCTTCGATCTGCCGGCAGGTGATCCCGCATGGGAGCAGCGGCGCCTGGAAGCACTGGCCTCCAGCATGCTCGATGGGCTATCGGTCTGGGCGCGCGAAATCGCGCGTGCGCAGGATGAACGCTCGCCCACCGTGATAAGGCATGAGCGGAGCCGCAGCGCCCGCATGGCCGATCTGTGGGAGGCGCAGATCGATCACACCTGGATGCGCGGCCCGTTCAACATGGCTCAGATCACGCTCGCCTGCGCACTCGGCTTCGAAGCGCGCATTCCCGAGTTGGTCTGGCGGCCTGGACGTCCGAAGCTCGGCGCCTGGTTCGACCAGGTCAGTGCGCGTCCCTCGTTTGCCAGTACTGTGCCGCCGGCAGACCACTGATCGGCGCGCCCTGGCAGTGAGCGCACGAGGCTGTGTCGCCGGAATACGACAGCGCATGATGAGGCTGCCACAGTTCGTCCGGGTCGACGCCTTGATCAAGCGAAAGTGCGAACCGATGTCCGGCGCAATGTTGAGCCCTCTGGAGCAGGCGGAGTTTTCGCAGGCCACCGAGATAGTGCGGCGTTCTGCCATCGCCGCCCTCACAGTCGATCGCAGCGCTCCATTCGCGCTACGCTTCATTGCCCAACTGCAACGCGGCGTTGATCAGGTGCAGCAATCCGCTCAGGCCGCCGGCTTGAAAGTCGATTGCAAGGCCGGTTGTAACCATTGCTGCAACGCGCGGGTCGAAGCGCTTGACCCCGCGAGGTGCTGCGCATCGCGGCCGAACTGCAGAAGCGTCCGGCTGCGGAACTTGCCACCCTGACTGAACGCTTGCGCGAGCACGCAGCGCGTGCGCAGGGGACGACTGCGCAAGCACACCGCATGCCGTGCCCGCTGCTTGAGCAAAACCGGTGTACGGTGTACGAACTGCGCCCGGCTAGCTGCCGCAAGGCCCATTCACTCGATGTGAAGCAATGCGCGACGCCCGGCGCCGACATCCCGCAAAGCCTTGACCTGCTGTTGAAGGCCGAGGCTCTCGGCAAGGGCAGTGCCGGTGCCTATGCGCACATGGGCCTGGCGGCCACCGGGCACGAACTCGGTCAGGCAGTGTTGCTGGCTCTCAGCGACGCGACGGCCGAGGAACGCTGGATGGCTGGCCAGGCGGTTTTCGACACCATTGGCTCAATGCAGGAACGACACAATGGCGCAAGCAAGACCCCGGGCACCGACCTACCAGACTTCTCGACACACTTGAGGCACCAGGTCGGCATAGGCAGGTGCCTTCGACAGCAGCCCCATGGCGCTTGAAAACGCATTGAGCGCGTCGATCTTCTGGCGCGAGATCGCCGCATCGTAGAACGGGGTATCGCGGCGCACGAGTTCGGCGATCATCGCCGTCTCCGTGGGCGGGAACAGGTTTTTCGCAGCAGCCGTCGCCAGGCCCGGGTCCTTCTTCAAGGCTTGCTGGGCGGCGACGACGGCGCGCGTTGCCGCCGCCACTTCCTGCGGCTTTTCTTCAAGCTTGCGCCGGGTCGTCACCATCGCCGGAAAGGTGTAGTCCACCGAGCCGGGCGTGCCATCGCCGCGGCGCGCGTCGAGGATCATCTTCCCGACGCCGCTTTTCACCACCAACTCGCAGCCCATGCCGTTGGCCCAGAAGCCGTCAAGCAGGTTTTCCGCCAGCGCTTCCGCGGCCATCACACCGAACGATGCCTTGTGCCCGACCGCACCGGGCACCCTGCCGATCTGCACATCCTTTTCAGGGTCGATGCCGACATCGCGCAGCATGCGCGCAAGCCCGTCGACCGGCCCCAATGCCGCGCCGATGCGCAAGCCGCGCAGGGCGGCAAGCTCGCCGCGCTGGGCCTTGATATCGGAGCGCAGCACCAGAAACCAATACATGTTCTGCGACAGCGCGCACATCAGGCGGCAACCATCCCAGTCCTTGAACGCATACAGCGGCGCGTGCGCCGCGCCGCCGGCGTAGTCGAGACGGCCATCGCGCAAGGCTTCATAAGTGGCGGTGACCGGGCCCAGCAATTCGATGCGGGCGTCCAGCCCCTCCTTGCGAAAAAAACCCAACTCGACCGCGGCGATGGCGGGAAAGTAGGAGGGCGAAATCATGTCGGGGATGGCGATGCGTAGCGTCACGGGGAGTCCTGGCTGAATGTTTCGTTCGCGGAAAGATCCCTGCCGATTTTACCGGCCCACAAGTGGCGCGGTAGAATTTCCGGCATGCAAAGCCAACACGAATCCTTCATGGACCAGGCTCTGGCCGACTCACGCGAAGCGCAGCGAAGCGGCGACTGGCCGGTGGCCGCCTTGATCGTCAAGGACGGGCGCGTGATCGGCCGCGGCCGCAACGAGCAGATCAGCCGCACCGATGTGACCTGGCACGCCGAAACCGCCGCGATACGCGATGCACAGCACAACCTGGGCAGCTCCGATCTTTCCGGCTGCACTTTGTATGGGCCGATGGAACCTTGCCCGATGTGTGCCTTCGCGATCCGCATCACAGGCATCGACGATGTGGTGCTGGCTTTGCGTCACGCCACCTTGAAGCGTACCGATCTGGGCAGTTACAGCCTGGAGGCCTTCGCAGCCATGGTCGACTGGCAGGTGCGAATCACCCAGGGCGTGCGCGAAGCGGAATACCTGGCCATGCGCCAGCCCTTCGAGGCTGCGCGGGCCAAGACCTAGCCGAGGCTCCGCTGTTAGCCCGGCGCAAGCGACACCGACCTGCGCTACACCAGCTTCAGATTCTTCAAAGGCAAATCGCGCGCCGGCTTGCCGGTGGCCGCATAAATCGCATTGAGCACCGCAGGCGCGACCACGCAAATGGTCGGCTCGCCGACACCACCCCAGAAATCGAAAGTCGGCACGATCACGGTTTCGACCTTCGGCATGTCGGCTAGTCGCAAAATCGGATACTTGTCGAAATTCAATTCCGACATGCGGCCGTTTTCGACCGTGCATTCGTTGAAGAATGTGGCCGAGAGACCATAGGCCACCGAGCCTTCCACCTGCGCCGCGATCTGCCGAGGGTTGACCGCGTGCCCGCAATTGAGCGCCAGCACCATGCGATGTACCTTGACCTTGCCGCCGCTGCCGACCGACACCTCGGCCACCGCGGCTGAATAACTGGCGTAGCCCATGAATTGCGCAATGCCGCGAAAGCGGCCGGCCGGTAGCGGCTTGCCCCAGTCGCCGCGCTCGGCGGCGGCGTTGAGTACGGCCAGATGCTTGGGATGCGCGGCCATCAGCATGCGGCGGAAATCCAGGGGATCACGGCCCGCGGCTTTGGCAATCTCGTCCATGAAGCATTCGATGTAGACGCCGTTCTGGTTGGTGTTGACGCCGCGCCAGGTACCAACCGGCACATGGGAGTTGCGCATTGCATACTCGACCAGAAGGTTCGGTACGGTATAGCCAAGTTGCGCGTCGCCCGCGGCGGCCCACATTCCCTGCAATTGGCGCCGGTCCTTGCCATCCTTGATCAACGCGGGATTCTGGAAGGCGTTGATCGACTGGCCGGAAACACGCACATGCAGGGCCGTCAGGTTGCCCTTGTCGTCCAGGCCGGCGGCCAGTCTGCATTGCGAGATCGGCCGGTAGAAGTCATGCGCCATGTCTTCTTCGCGGCTCCACACCAACTTCACCGGCACGCCGGGAAACTGCTTGGCGATCGCCACCGCCTGGCGCGTGTAATCCTGGTTGCCGCCGCGCCGGCCGAAGCCGCCGCCCAGCATGTGCTTGTGGACCTCGCACTTATCCAGCGGCAGGCCGGATTCCTCCGACAGCGCGGCGTGGGTGGCTTCGCCGTTCTGCGTGGCCACCCACACCTCGGCGCGCTCCGGCGTGATGCGCGCGGTGCAGTTCATCGGCTCCATGGTGGCGTGCGCGAGAAAGGGTGTGCTGTACACCGCCTCGACCTTTTTCGCCGCCGCATCGATCGCCTTCAATGCGTCGCCTTCATTGCGATCGGCGTAGGCCTCGCCGGCCAGGCCGCTCTTCAAATGCTCGGCGATCTTCGCGCTCGAGGCCTGTGCGTTGCTGCCTTCGTCCCACTGGATCGGCAGCGCATCGAGCGCCGACTTGGCGCGCCACCAGGTATCGGCCACCACCGCCACCGTGCCGGCATTGACGCGCACCACCCTTTTCACGCCGGGCCGCCCGGCGATTTTCGCTTCGTCCCAGCCGGTAAGCTTGCCGCCAAACACCGGGCAGGCCTTGATCGTCGCATGCAGCATGCCGGGCAACTTGAGGTCGATCGCATAGACCAGGCTGCCATCGAGCTTGGCCGCGGTGTCAATGCGCTTGACCGATTTGCCGGCCAGCTTCCATTCCGCCGGCACCTTGAGCTTGACCGACCTGGCCTCCGGCACCGGCAGTTTGGCCGCGGCCGCAGCCAGCTTGCCGTAGCTGGTCTTGCGCTTCGACGGCGCATGGCTGACGATGCCGTCAGCCACCGTGAGCTCATCGACCGGCACTTTCCACTGCTCCGCCGCGGCGGACAAAAGCATGGTGCGCGCCACCGCACCACCACGCCGCACGTAATCCTGCGAGACACGAATGCCGCGGCTGCCGCCGGTCGACATTTCACCCCAGGCCCGCTTGCGCGCATGGCTTTGGCCCGGTGTGACGAATTCGGTCGCGACCTTCTTCCAGTCGCATTCGAGCTCCTCGGCCACCAGCTGCGCCAGGCCGGTCAGCGTGCCCTGACCCATTTCGGAACGCGCGATGCGGATCACGCAGGTGTCGTCGGGCTTGACGAACACCCAGGCACCAACTTCGCCACCGCCGTCGGCCGCATGCGCACCATCGAACTCAAAGGGCGCGCCAAAACCGACCGCCAGGCCGCCGCCGACAGCGGCGGAAGTCAACATGAACTTGCGCCGCGCCGGGCGCGCTAACGTGGAAACCCTGGCAATCTTCATGGTCGGCCCCTTCACGCTTTGGCGCCGGATTTGCCGGCCGCGATTTCAGCCGCGCGATGCACCCCGGCACGAATCCGCTGGTAAGTGCCGCAACGGCAGATGTTGGTCATCGCCTCATCGATCTCGGCATCGGTCGGCTTTTTCTTTTTCTTGAGCAAGGTGGCAGCGGCCATGATCTGGCCCGACTGGCAATAGCCGCATTGCGGCACATCGAGCTCGGCCCAGGCTTTTTGCACCGGGTGCGAGAGCTTGTGCGACAGGCCCTCGATGGTGACGATCTTGTCGGTCGGCTTTACCGCCGACACCGGCAGCGAGCAGGTACGCAACAGCTCGCCGTTGAAGTGCACCGAGCAGGCGCCGCACTGGGCCACGCCGCAGCCGTATTTGGTGCCGGTGAGTCCCACTTGTTCGCGCAGCACCCACAGGAGCGGGGTCTCGGGTTCGACCTGGACGTCGCGCAACTTGCCGTTGATGTTGAGTTTTGCCATGTATGTCGCCTCGCTCCCTGCGACTGGCAAGCCATTTCTTGTGGCCGGGCCCAATTACATGGATCCGGTATCGTGTCGACCGCAAACCCCATGCATCCCAGTTGCGGAGATCGCATGTTTGTGCGAGGTCGAGCATACCGTATTGCCCGCTACGTCGGGAGCATGCGCGAGAATCAGGCCGGCACGGCGCTGCGCCGCAACCCCATGAACTGCAATTCGGCGAACACCACAACCGCGGCCGCCTGCACGATCACAAACGCCACGCCAAATGTCGACGGCGCGATGCCGGCGCTGGTCAACAGCAAGACCGACGCAATCGCCCACGCTACATTGCACGCGATCACCGCCCACACCGCGCCGCGCGGCAGGCTTTCGCGCAGGCCGAGCCAGCCGACCAGAAGCACGTAAGGGATAAAAACAAGGCCCACGTAGCGCAATAGGGGCTCCGGCAAGGCCGTGATGTTGTGCAGTACGCCGGTGGCCGCAAGCATCAACGCACCTACCGCGCCGCTGATGCCGGCGTCAATCAACAGGCCAAAACGCAATAGGGGGGAAACGCGAACGGTCGACATGTCAGGCTCCTTTAACAAGCGGGGTTGTTTGCCGCAGGTTTGCGGTGGACTCACCGGTTGCCGTGCCCGCCTGTTCGACTCAATTACGTGCGAGGTAGTTGGCCCGCCCGAGCCACCTGGGCTACCATCGCTGCATGCTCGATTCCCCGGCCAAGTCCGTCTCCCGTTCAGTCGGCGACCATCTGCGTGAATGGCGTGGGCGCCGCCGCATGAGTCAACTTGACCTGGCCGCCGAGGCCGACATCTCGGCGCGCCACCTGAGCTTTGTCGAAACCGGCCGCTCGCAACCAAGCCGCGAGATGGTGCTGCATCTGGCCGAGGCGCTGGAGATGCCCTTGCGCGAGCGCAACGCACTACTGATGGCGGCGGGCTTCGCGCCGTTGTTCGGTGAGCGGGCGCTGACGGACCCGGCGCTGGCGCCTGCGCGCGCGGCCATTGACCTGGTGCTGAAGGGCCATGAGCCCTACCCCGCACTGGCGGTGGACCGGCGCTGGACGCTGATCGCCCAGAATCGCGCGGTGACCTTGCTGCTTGCAGGCATCGTCCCCGAGCTACTGGTTCCGCCGGTCAATGTGTTGCGCCTGTCGATGCACCCGCAGGGCCTGTCGCCACGCATCCTCAACTACGCCGAATGGCGCGCCCATGTGCTGGCACGCATCAAGCGCGACATCGATCTCACCGCGGACGACCCGGCTGGATACAAATCAAATCCGAAGACGCGCCTTCTGGCATCGGTTTACCGCACCGTAAAGCAACTCGTACCCGCCAACCCCGACGCCGCGGATTTCCGGCTCGGCAGGACACTCGGGCCCGCCAACACAAATTGGCGCCGGGTCAAGAAAGGCATGCCGGATCGCTATCGGCTTTTCTTCCGCTTCGCTTCGAACCCGACAAAGGCGATCGTGTATGTCTGGTTCAATGACGAAGACAGCCTGCGCAAAGCCGGCTCGAAGACGGACGTATATGAGACATTCAAGCGCATGCTCGCGCGTGGTGTGGTGCCCAGCGGTATCGATGCGCTGCTGCAGGATTCCAGAGACTGACTGAGCGGCACTAACGCACCCGGATCACGCTGGAGCGCGCGGTGCGGCTTGACCAGCCTTGAAGCAAGTCAATGCACGATCTCGCCGCCACCCATCAGAAATCACAACCCTTGTCGCGCAAGGCACGGTCGACCCAACTGCGATCAACCTTGCCCTTGCGAATACCGGCCAGCACGCCGTCTTCCTCCTTCGCCTTGGCTTTTGCCGCCTTGAGCACGATCGCTGCGATGTCCACCGGCACTGCCACCACACCGTCTTCGTCGCCCACGATGATGTCGCCGGGCATCACCACCATGCCGCCGATCGACACCGGCACGTTGATTTCGCCGGGGCCATTCTTGTAGGGGCCACGATGGGTGACGCCGCGCGCGTAGACCGGAAATTTGGATTGCGCCAGCGCCCCTGAATCGCGGATCGCGCCGTCGATCACCATGCCGGCGACTCCGCGCCTGGCGGCCAAGGTGCTCATGATCTCGCCGATGATGGCCTGGCTCAGGTCGCCGCCGGCATCGACCACGATCACGTCGCCCGGACCTGCCATGTCGATCGCCTTGTGCACCATCAGGTTGTCGCCGGGGGCCACGCGCACGGTGAGCGCCACGCCCAGCATGGCGCCGCCCTTGTGCATCGGGTTCAAGCCATCGGCGCCGGGCAGGCGGTTCATGCAATCCGACACGTGGGCGACGACGACATTGCGGAATTGCTTGACGAGCGCGGCAGGGGCGCGCTTGGGCGCGGGCAGGATGCGAAAGCCGATATTGGCCATGAAGGGTCTCCGGAAACGGACGGTTGGAATGCGGCGTCTGGGCACCGCGCAGGCGCGATTGTGCCTGAGCTGCCTGGCCGGGATTGAATGTCCGGATTGTGCCGGTCACGCGCGGCCTCGGCATGTATGCTGCGCCTTGCCCGATGCCCGCTTGCACACATTCACCAAGGCGTTCGCTTGAAAACCCGCGATATCGTCGATCTCGTACTGCTGGGCGCGCTGTGGGGCGCGTCTTTCCTGCTCATGCGGCTGGCGGCACCCGAGTTCGGGCCGGTCCCCTTGATCGAGATTCGTGTCGGCATCGGTGCCTTGTTCCTGCTGCCCGTGCTGGCTTTGCGTGACGGGCTTCCGACGCTCAAGCAACGCTGGCAAGCAGTCTGGACCATGGGCGTGTTCAATTCCGCACTGCCGTTTTGCCTGTTGGCCTTCGCGTCTCTCGGCATCGCCGGAGCGCTCTCTGCGATTCTCAACGCAAGCTCGCCCTTGTGGGCCGCGCTGATCGCCTGGCTATGGATGGGCGAGCGCCTGAACGTATCGCGCATCGTCGGCCTCTTGACCGGTTTTGGCGGTGTGCTGGTATTGATGAGCGACAAGTTCGCGCAGCACTCGGAGGGCGTGATGCTGGCCATCGGCGCGGCCCTGCTCGCGGCGCTGTGCTACGGCTATGCCGCCAATTTCGCGCGGCGCCATCTGGTCGGCATTCCATCGCTGGCGGTCGCCACCGGCACCCAGATCGCGTCCGCCGTGCTGCTGGCGCCGCTGGCGCTGGCCCTGTGGCCGGCACACCCGGTCTCGGCGCAGGCATGGAGCGCGGCTGTCGTGCTTGGTGTGGCCTGCACCGGGATTGCCTACATCCTCTACTTTCGCCTGATCGCCAACGTCGGTGCGGCGCGCGCACTGGCGGTGACTTATCTGGTGCCGATGTTCGGCATTTTCTGGGACGCGACCTTGCTGCAGCAGTGGCCGGGGACGCGCGACATCGCGGGATGCGCGGTGATCCTGGTTGGCACCGCATTGGCGACCGGGATGCTGGCGCTGCCCGGCCGGCGCACCGACTGAGATCCTGCGAACACGTCAGCCGCGGGCGCCAATCCCACGCCCCGAATTCGCGTGACCGCACGGATTTTCCGTGCGCAAGCAAGGCGCCCGCCGGCGGCGGTATGATGCGCACCCTCACTGCAAACATCCGGACCCGAAAGCGCATGTCCCAACACCCCATACTCGTCAGCGGCGGCGGCCTCGGTGGCCTGGCTGCCGCCATCGCCCTGGCCGAGCGCGGCTTCGAAGTGACCGTGCTCGAAAAAGCCGCCGAATTCACCGAAATCGGCTACGGCATCCAGATGGGGCCGAATGCGACCCGCATCCTCAAAAAGTACGGGCTGTGGGAAGCGGTCGCGCCCACCGCCGTGTTTCCCGAAGCCATGGTGCTTCTGGATGCGATCGACACCCAGGAATGGGCGCGCGTGAATTTCAACGCGGCCTTCGCGGCGCGCTTCAAGCACCCCTACATCGTGATCCACCGGCGCGACCTGCTGGGCGCCTGGCTGGCGGCCTGCGAGGCGCATCCGCGCGTGACGCTCCTCACTTCCAAAGGATTGAAGTCGATCGACGATCGCGGCAGTCATGTGGAAATCGAATGCGAAGACGGCTCGCGCTTCTCCGGGCGCTGCCTGATCGGCGCCGACGGCCTGTTGTCGCCCACGCGCGAATACGTGGTGAACGACGGCGAGCCGCGCGTCACCGGCTTTCTCGCCTATCGCGGCGTGATACCGATCGCCCAGGTGCAGGACCATACCTACGACAAGTGCGTGATCGGCTGGTTCGGCCACAACACGCACCTGGTGCAGTACGCGCTGCGCGCCGGCGACGTGCTCAACAATGTCGCCGTGTTCGGCAGCCCCGGATACGCGCGCGGCGACAAGGAGTTCGGCAGTCCCGCCGAGATGGACGCCATGTTCGCCCCCGCCAGCCCGCGCGTGCGCGGCATGCTCGAACACATCAGCCGCGACCGCAACTGGATGATGCGCGATCGCGAACCGGTGAAGAACTGGACGCGCGGCAATGTCACACTGCTGGGTGACGCCGCGCATCCGACCCTGCAGTACCTGGCACAGGGCGCCTGCATGGCGTTCGAAGATGCGGTGGTGCTGGCGCAGCGCCTGGCGGCCACGCCGGATGATCCCAAGCGTGCTTTCCTTGCGTACCAGGAAGCGCGCTACCTGCGCACCGCGCGCATCCAGCTGACCGCACGCGCCTTCGGCAACGTGCTGCACGCCGGCGGCGTGGCGCGCGAACTGCGCAACTCGATTTATCGCGGCCGCGCGCCCGACTCGTTTTTCCACGAGATCGACTGGATCTACCGCGGCATCGCGGAAACCGAAATCTGAACGGTCGCGCAGTAGCCAAACGGCTGCGTTACACTCGAATCTGGTGAAGAAAACAGGAGACAAGGCATGACCATCACCCGCCGCAACCTGCTCGCAGGAACTGCAAGCGCTGCTGCGATTACGGGTTTTCCCGCACTCGTGCGCGCGCAGCAAAAGTTTGAAGTCAAGGTCGCCAATTTTGTGGGGCCCCAGCACTTCCAGTCGCAGTGGCTGGTCAAGTGGGGCGAAGACCTGGAGAAGAAGTCCAACGGCCGCTTGAGCTTCAAGCACTTTCCCGGCGCGCAAATGGGCCCGACCCCCAAGCATTTCGATTTCGCGCGTGACGGCACCGCCGAGATCGCCTACATCCTGCATGGCGCCACACCCGGCCGCTTCCCCTTGACCGAGCTGGTCAACATGCCCTACCTGGTGGGCAGTGCCGAGATCGGCATCAAGGTCTTGAACGACCCCGAACTGCGCGCCAGGTATCTGGATGCCGAGCACAAGGGCACCAAGGTGCTTTACCTGTTCACCCATCAACCCGGCAGCGTGCACACCACCAAAAAGGCGCTGCGCACCCTTGACGATTTCAAGGGCCAGCGCCTGCGTTTTTCCACCCCGGCGATCCGCGAATTCATCGCCGCCCTGGGTGCGACACCGGTCGGCGTACCGCCAACCGAAGTGGCCGAGCAGTTGCAGAAAGGCACGCTCGATGGCGCCTTCACCGACTACGGCGGCGCCGGCATTGCCTGGAAGCTGGGCGGCATCTGCAAGTTCACCACCGAGATGTATTGCTTTGTTTCCAGCTTCGCGATCGTCGCGAACGAAGCCTGGTACGCCAAACTGCCGCCGGACCTGCAAAAGATGGTGAGCGACTCGGTCACCGGCATCGAAAAAGACATCGGCAACGGCTGGGATGCACTCGATGTGCCGGGCAAGAAAGCCATGATGGATGGCGGGGGTGAGGCGATCCGCTTGTCCAAGGCCGAGGACGACCGCCTGCGCAAAATCGGGGCGGATGTCACCGAATCGGTGCTCAAGGGCATGGAAGCCAAAGGCATGCCTTCGCGCACGGTCTATACCATGATGAAGGGGTTGGCCGATAAGCACGCCCGGACCTCGAAGAACTTCTGGGCCTGATGCATACTGGCTGACCGGGCCGGCCGCAGTGACCGCGGCCGGTTTTTTCTTGCCCGGAAAATGCGCATGAACCCGAAGCTTCCGATCCGTTTTCTGGTGCGCTGGCTTGATTGCGCCGCCGTGCTGGCCTTGCTTGCCATGATGCTCCTGACCACCAGCGATGTGATCCTGCGCAAACTGGTCAACAAGCCCATCACCGGCGTGCCTGAAATGGTCGAACTGGCGCTCGGCGTGGCCATCTTTTTCGCCGTGCCCGGCGTGTTCGCGCGCGGCGCCAACATCGCCGTCGACATGATCGACCAGTGGCTGCCGACATGGACTGCTACGCTCAAACGCCTGTCGGCGGGCCTCATGGTGCTGACCCTGGCCGTGCTTACCTGGCACATGTGGAAGCCGATGGTCGATATCCTCGCCTATGGCGACACCAGCGCCGACCTGCAAATCCCCAAGATCTGGTTCATGGCGCCGGCTTGGGCGGGGATCGCTGTAGCACTGCTGGTGACCGCAGCAATACTGCTGTTCGGCGAGATCGATTCCGACAGCACCGGTGCGGCAACATGAGCGTCGGCGTCATTGGCGTGCTGGCGGTGATCGGCCTTCTGGCCCTGATGATGTTGCGGGTGCCGATCGCGATTGCCCTGATCATCAGCGGTACCCTGGGCTACGCCGGCGCGCAAGGCTGGCCGGTGGCCTTGCGCACGCTGGCGGCGGTGCCGTATGAACTGACCGGCGCCAACCCGGGTGTGGCCTATTCCTTCACCGTTGTGCCACTGTTCATTTTCATGGGCGCGGTGGCCTCGCGCGCCACCATGTCGCGCGAATTGTTCGAAGCCGCCAACGCGATATTCAGCGGGGTGCGCGGCGCGCTGGCGGCAGCCACCATCGGCGCTTGCGCGGCGTTCGCGGCCATCTGCGGCTCGTCGATCGCCACCGCCGCCACCTTCTCCAAGGTGGCAATTCCGGAAATGCGCCGCTACGGCTACGACATTGAGCTTGCGACCGGCGCGGTGGCCTCGGCCGGCACCCTGGGCATCCTGATCCCGCCCTCGCTGATCCTGGTGATCTATTCGCTGGTGGCCGAGGAGTCGATCGCCAAGCTGTTCGCCGCGGCGATGGTTCCCGGCATCCTGCTGGCCCTGGGCTACCTGGTGGTGATCGCGCTCCTGGCGCGCTTCAAGCCGCACCTGATGCCGGTCACGCCATCATTGCCCCTGGCCGCGCGCATCAAGGCCATCGGCGGCATGTGGAAGCTGGCGCTGCTGTTCTTCCTGGCGGTCGTCGGCATCTATGCCGGCTGGTTTTCCCCGACCGAAGCCGCAGCGGTCGCTTCCTTCGCGGCGATCGTGATCGGCTTCGCCACCCGCACCCTCAGCTTGAAGGGCTTGTGGGAGGCCGGGGTCGAAACCGTGCAGACCTCCGCGATGCTGTTCATCATCGTGATCGGCGCCTTCATCTTTTCGCGCCTGATCGTCTTGACCCAGTTCCCCCTCGGCCTGGCCAACTTTGTCAAGGAAGCCGGCTTGGCACCGTGGATGGTGCTGCTGGCGATCGTCGCGCTTTACCTGCTCCTGGGCACCTTTCTTGAAGAGGTGAGTACGCTCCTGATCACCGTGCCGGTGCTGCTGCCGATGGTCAAGGCCATGGGCTACGACCCGATCTGGTTTGGCGTATTCGTCACCGTGATGTCCACCGTGGGACTGATTTCCCCACCGGTGGGGTTGACCGTATTTGTGGTGCAAAGCCAGAATCCCGATGTGCCTTTGCAGAAGATTTTTCGCGGTGTCATGCCTTTTCTGTATGCCGACTGCGTGCTGCTGCTGGCGCTGGTGCTGTTTCCCGGCATTGCGATGTGGCTGCCGTCGCTGATCAAATAAGCAAGAAATGCAAACTTCGGCGGGCGGCTTGCCTGGATTGCTTGTCGGCTGTTCTGGCATGTTCCGTGCGTAGCACTAGTGTTGCGCCTGCAGCGCATTCACCGGGCCGCGCTGCCGCGCGTCCATGTCTGAACCCACGGGAGACCACATGATGATTCCGACGCCGCTCGCAAGACTCACCTTCGCAGGCCTCTGCGCTTTCGCAGCATTGATGCCAGCCGCCAGCGCGATCGCGCAGCAATGGCCGCAGCGCCCGGTACGCATCATCGTGCCCTTTCCAGCAGGCGGCAGCACCATGGAGTCGGTGGTGCGCCAGCTCACCCGCGACATGTCGCAGGCGCTCGGCCAGCAGATCATCATCGAGCCGCGGCCCGGCGCCGGCACCGTCATCGGCGTCGACGCCGCCGCCAAGTCGAGCGACGGCCATACCTTCGTGGGCGTCGCCAACAGCTTCACGGTCAATCAGACGCTGGTGAAGAACCTGCCCTATGACACATTGAAGGATCTGCAGCCGGTGGTGCTGATGGCGCGTACCGCCAACGTGCTGGCGGCGCACCCGAGTGTGGTGCCGAGTGATTTCAAGGCACTGATCGCCTACGCCAAAAAGCATCCGGGCAAGCTCAGCTATGCCTCGTTCGGCAACGGCACCACCGCGCACTTCGCCGGTGAAATGCTCAAGGTCGGCGCCGGCATCGACATGGTGCACATTCCCTACAAGGGCCAGGGCCCGGCGCTGCAGGATTTGCTGGCCGGCAATGTCGACATCATGTTTGGCAACCTGCCCGACTTCATGCCGCACATCCGCGCCGGCAAGCTGAAGGCCTACGGCACCACTTTCCTGACGCGCGTGCCGCAGGCGCCCGAGCTGCCGACCATCGCCGAGCAGGGCCTGCCCGGCTTCGAGACCGACTCCTGGTTCGGCCTGCTCGCGCCGGCTTCGGCGCCCAAGGAAGTTGTAGCGCGCATGCAGGCCGAATTCAATCGCGTGCTGGCCGACCCGGCCGTGCGCGCCGTGCTGATCGAGCGCGGCCTGGAGCCGCTGGGTGGCAGCAGCGAGAAGTTCGGCGAACACATTCGCAGCGAGATCGCGAAGTACGCGCGCATCGTGCGTGAAGCGAAAATGAAAATCGACTGAGCGCTGCCGGCGTCAAGCCGCACCGCATAAAAAGGAGACGCATGCATGTCGGACGTACCCGTGTTCACCCCCGGTGGCTACCGCTACATCAAGGCGGTGTTTCAATACTCGGGCGGCATCGCCGCCGAACCCGGCTTCGAGGTCGTGCGGGCGCGCTTCGCACAAGCCCTGCCAATGGGCGCGGCCTATGCGGCCGTCGAAGCCCACCTTGCGGCGGTGGCGCGCCCGATGACCGCATTCGCCGCCTGCGAACTGCGCTCGCCGGCACCGTTCACCGATCAGGGCTTCATCGACTTCAACCGGGTTTACGTGAAGACCTTGCAGCGCTGGGGCCTTTACCAGGACGGCACCGCGCCGGTGAACCCGGTGGCGCGCACCAACGTCTGCCCGATGTACCACAAGCCCGCCGAACCGGTGATGCATGCGTTTTCCTATACCGTGCCGGCGGCGCCAGGAGCGCGCAAAAGCTTCATCCTGGCAGGCGGTGGCGACGCCCGTGGCGGCGCTGGATCGTATGCCGAGCGCATCGTGCGTCTGGGTGACACCTCGCCCGAGGCAATGCGCGAGAAGGTGGAGTTCGTCACGGCGGAAATGGAACGGCGCCTGGGGCTGCTGGGCCTCACCTGGGCGGACGCCACCAGCACCCAGCTCTACACGGTGCAGAACATCGGCCACCTGATCGGCGAAGTGCTGGCCGCGCGCGGCGCCGGCGAAGGCGGACTGGCCTGGCATTACTGCCGGCCGCCGGTGATCGGGCTCGAATTCGAGATGGACGTGCGCGGCCCGGCGCGGGAAATCGTGATCTGAGGCGCACACTGGGCCAGTCGCACGCGCCCCCCGACCGACCTGTGCCGGTCACAAAAATCCGCAAGACTCCTTGAGAAACGATCACGCCATGACCAACAGCGACAAGCGTCCCGATTTCCTCGTCATCGTGGTCGACGACATGGGCTGGTCCGACCTCTCGTCTTTCGGCGGCGAGGCCGACACGCCCAACCTCGACGCACTGGTCGCGCGCGGCATGCGCCTGACCAATTTCCATACCTCGCCGCTGTGCTCGACCACGCGCGCCATGTTGATGACCGGCTGCGACCATCACGAGGTAGGCATGGGCACGATGGCGGAGATCCGCACGCCGGAGCAGACCGGCAAGCCCGGCTACGAGGGTTACCTCACCGAGCGCGCGGCCACCATCGCCGAACGCCTGCGCGACGCCGGCTATCGCACCATGATGGCCGGCAAGTGGCACCTGGGCGCGGAAGCCCCGTTCCGCTCGATGCCGCGCGCCCGCGGCTTCGAGCACTCGTGGGCGCTGATGCAGGGCGAGCACAATCATTACGGAGCGGACCAGACACCCGAGACCGCGAGCACCCATGGCGAATCGCGCTATCGCTGCAATGACGAACCTGTAACGTTTCCGCTCGGTGCCTATTCGACCGATTTCTTCGCCGACCGCCTGATCGACTTTCTGGACGCCGCCCGGGACGATGCACGGCCGCTGTTCTCATACCTCGCCTTCACCGCGCCGCACAGCCCGCTGCAGGCACCCGAGGAGTTGGTCGAGAAGTACCGCGGGCTTTACGACGATGGTCCGGAAGCCCTGCGCGCAAAGCGCCTGGCGCGCATGCGCGCGCTTGGCCTGGCGGCGGGTTCGATGCGGCCCGCGGAGATTCGCGGCGGCACGCCATGGGATGCGATCGCGGCAGGGCAAAAGCAAATCGAGTCGCGCAAGATGGAAGTCTATGCGGCGATGATCCACGCCATGGACCGTGCGGTCGGGCGCGTGATCGAGTCGCTCAGGAAGAGCGGGCGCCTGGACGATACGGTGATCCTGTTCATGTCCGACAACGGGCCGTCCGGCACCTTGCGCGAGGCCACACCGCCCTGGCGCGACTGGATCGCCGCCAAGGCCGACAACGCGCTTGCCAACATCGGGCGCGCCAGCAGCTACACCTCGATCGGCCCGCGCTGGGCGCAGGCGCAATCGGCACCGTTCTTTCTGTTCAAGCGTTACACCAGCGAAGGTGGCGTGCGTACCAGTGCTTTTGCCTGCGGGCCGGGCATCCCCGTGCGCGGCGAATCGCAAGCGTTCCTGCATGTGATGGATGTGGCGCCAACCCTGCTCGATATGGCCGGCGCCGAAATCGCCCCGCCGGCGGGCAAGCTGCCGATGCGCGGCGTCTCGGTGGCGGGCGTGCTCAGGGGCGAGCGCGATGAGGTGCATGCGGCGGACGAGCGCATTGCCTGGGAACTGGCCTACGGGCGTGGCGTGAAGAAGGGTGACTGGAAGGCGATTTTCCTGCCGGCGGTAATTCACAACATCGTCCCCGAATTGCCTGCAAAGCGCTGGCTTCTCTTCAACCTGGCAACTGATCCCGGCGAGACCACGGATCTCGCCGCGGCCGAACCGGAGAAGTTGAAGGAGCTGGTCGCTGACTGGTTTGCCTACGCCCGCGAGGTTGGCGTGGTGGTACCCGAAGGGTCCTGAGGCACTTTTTCAACACACAGCCGGGAAGGTATTGGCAGACCGCCGTGCCTGACTGCGCACGGCGGCTATCACTGACGCGCCTATCGGTCTGCTGCCCGCCAGCAGGCGTTCGTGATGTCTTGCCGCAGCTCACCAAACGGCTTTAGCGGCATGCGTCTTGCTCTGACCTGAATGGGCGCGCACCGCACACTTTCCGTCGCATTGACCAACCGGCGCGCCTCCCCGAAGGAGCGTTACGCATGAAAACCGGCCCCCGCCACCTGGCGGCCATCAAGGACGGCAGGCACTGGATTCTCGACGGTGTCGCGGTTGACGACGTCACCACACATGCGGCGTTTCGCAATTTCACCGCCACCGCGGCAGGCTTTTTCGATGCCGTGGGCGCGCCGGAAAACCGCGAACGGATGAGCTTCGAGTCGCCCACCTCGGGTGAGCGTGTGGGCAGACACTGGCAATTGCCAACCACGCGCGACGAACTGCTGGCGATCCGCGCCCACATGGACGCCATGGCAGCGCTCACCGGCGGCAGGGTCGGGCGCTCGCCCGACCACGTCGCCGCCGCGCTGGCCGGCATGGTGATGGGCATCGACGTTTTCGAGCGTGTCGACCCGCGCGGCGCCGGCGCACTGCTCGATTATTTCCGCCATGCGCGCGACAACGACTTCTACCTGACCTATGTGATCGTCAATCCGCAGGCCGATCGATCCAAGAGCGCGGCGGGTCAGGCCGATGCCGATCTGGTGGCACGCATCGTCGACGAAGATGCGCAGGGCATCACCATCCGTGGCGCCAAGATGCTGGCCACCTCCGCCGTGGCTGCCAACGAGATCCTGATCTCCGGCATCCAGCCCTTGAGCCCCGGCGACGAGGCCTACGCGTTTACCGCCGCCGTGCCGGTGGCCACGCCCGGCCTCACCTTCATGTCGCGCCGCTCCTACGAACTATCGGCGGCCTCCGAATTTGACAATCCGCTGGCCTTTCGCTTTGACGAGAACGATGCGGTGGCGCACTTCGACAACGTGCGCATTCCGCGCGAACGGGTGTTCCTGATGCGCAACATCGCTGCGGCCAGCGCGCAATGGCACGAAACCCGAGCGCACGTGTACCAGAACTACCAGTCGCTGGTACGCCTCACGGTCAAGCTGCGCTTCTTGCTGGGCCTGGCACGCCGCATCGCGGAAATCAACGGCACTCTCGGCATGCCGCAGGTACGCGACACCCTGGGCGTGCTGGCCTCGAAGGCGATGCTGATGGACGCAGCGCTGGCCGGGATGGAAGCCGCCGGCGAGCAATACCGCGGCTACTACGTACCCCACCGCGGCATGTTGTGCGCCGGCCAGGCCGCGGCCCAACGCCTCTATCCCGAGATCGTGCACACCCTGCGCGAACTGGCCGGCGGCGGCCTGATCATGCTGCCCTCATCGATCGCCGATCTGCAGCAGCCGACAAGCCGCGCCCTGGTGCAACGCACCCAGCATTCGCCGGCCGCGAGTTCACTCGAACGCGTCAAGTTCTTCAAGCTGGCGTGGGACGCGATCGGCTCCGAATTCGGCTCGCGCCACCTGCAATACGAGATGTTCTATTCGGGCGCGCCGTTCGTGATCAACGCGCACAACTTCCGCTTCTATGACTGGGCGGGTGCGGGCGGCATGGTGCAGGGATTCATGGATGGCTACGAAACGCCGGGCTTGGTCCGGAGCTGACACCACTGCGCCTCAATAGGCGGGTGCGGGCACCTTGGTCCGGCATTGGTCAAAGGCGCTGTTCTCGCGCCGGGAATATCGCGCGCGCGTCCATCGATCACCTCCGTTTGCCGGCGTGGTCTCATTGGCGACCGACACCAGCGCGGCCAGGCACTCCTTGAATTTCCGAGGTGGCGGGCGGCGCGCAGGACCAAGGTGACGTGTAGCCTTGGGTGAAGCCGCTGGTGCGGTCGTGGATGACCTTGTGGGGAGCGCCGGGGGCGGCGCTGAGGGGGCGTGGGCGATTGGTCAACGCAAGTTGTCTGGGCGATAATGTCTGGGTGGCCGGGTCCATTTCACCGGCGCGCCAGGAGCATCCGATGACCACTGTCGAAATCGAATTGCCTGAAGCTACCGCCCAAGCCGCCAAGGCCGCCGGATTGTTGACGCCGCAAGCGATTGATCGTCTGTTGTCGAATGCACTGCGCAAGCGCGAGGCAACCCAGTATTTGCAATCGGTCGCCGCTGAAGTGGCGGCAGCCGGAATCGCCCCGACATCGATGGAAGAAATCGATGCCGAAGTAAAGTTCGTCCGTGCGCAGCGGCGCGCGCGTGCGGATCGTACTTGACACGAATGTGCTGATTTCGGCGGTTCTGTCACAGCAGGGCCCGTCGCATGCGTTGTGGGACCATGTGCTGAATGCGAGATTGGAACTGTTTGTCACGCAAGCATTGCTGGACGAATTCGCGGACGTGGTCAGTCGCGACAAGTTCGCGGCGGTGCTTGCACGCACCACGCGCACCAGCCAGATGCTTCTGTTGAAACTGCGCGAGTCCGCCGAACTCGTCGCCTCAGTACCCCTGCCCGCGCCGGTGAGTCGCGATCCTGACGACGATTCTGTGACCACCGCGGCGGTCGCGGCGCAGGCGGCATGGATTGTCACCGGCGATCGGGACTTGCCGGTGCTTGGATCGTATGAGGGGATCGCGAGTGAACATGAACCAACCCACAATCCGGCCTGCCGCGGTAGCGGGCATGTTCTACCCGGCCGCGCCTGAGACCCTGCGCCGCGTCGTCTACGGCTTCCTCGAGGAAGCGCGGCAGCGCCTGCCGGCCCGCGCGGTGCCGCCCAAGGCGGTGATCGCGCCGCATGCGGGTTACGTGTATTCCGGCGCGATCGCGGCGGCCGCCTATGCGCGCATCGCCGCGCTGCGCGGCAGGGTCACGCGCGTGGTCCTGATCGGGCCCTGCCATCGCGTCGCCGTGCGCGGCCTGGCATTGCCTGCGGCGCAGGCATTCGACACGCCGCTGGGCCGCGTCGCGGTCGACATCGATGCTTGCGCGCGCGTGTCGCGGCTTCCCGGCGTCGTCGTAAGCGCCGAGGCGCACGCCAAGGACCACGCGCTCGAGGTGCAGCTGCCATTCCTGCAGCGCGCCCTGGGCCGCTTCACGCTGGTGCCGCTGCTGGCGGGCGCCGCCAGGCCTGCCGACGTCGCGCGGGTGCTCGAAGAGCTCTGGGGCGGCGCGGAAACGCTGGTCGTGATCAGCTCGGACCTGTCGCATTACCTTCCCTACGAGGCCGCGGTGCGCGAAGACCGCAGCACCGTGGACGCCGTGCTCGCCCTGGACGACGGCATCGACCATGAGCACGCCTGTGGCGCCACCGCGGTCAACGGCCTCATCCAGGTGGCGCGCCGCAAGGGGCTCAGCGCCGAGCTGCTCGACTTGCGCAATTCGGGCGATACCGCAGGCGACAAGTCGCGGGTGGTTGGTTACGCCTCCGTGGCCTTCGTCGAGGGCGCGGCCGCAGGCCTGACCGCCGGCCCCGACGACGACGCCGGCGCCGGCGCGCCGGATCAGGGCGAGCTCCTGCTCGGCCACGCGCGCGCAGCCATCGGCGAGCGCCTGGGCATGCGCGCGCCCGCGGCGGATCGCAGCGCGGCCTTCCTTGCGCGACCGGGCGCCAGCTTCGTGACGTTGAAGCTTGGGGCCGACTTGCGCGGCTGCATCGGCAGCCTGGTGGCACATCGGCCGCTGATCGACGATGTACGCCACAACGCCTGCGCGGCGGCGTTTTCCGATCCGCGTTTCACGCCGCTTTCGCGCGGCGAATTCGCCACCACCCAAATCGAGGTGTCTCTTCTGGAGGCGCCGCAGCCGATGGCGTTCGCCGGCGAGGCCGACCTGCTTGGGCAGCTGCGGCCGCTGATCGACGGCGTGACCCTCGAGGTCGGGACTCGCCGCGCCACCTTCCTGCCGCAGGTGTGGGAGACCCTGCCGCGACCGCGCGACTTCCTGGAGCAATTGAAGGCCAAGGCCGGCCTGCCGCGCGGCTTCTGGGCCGGGCAGATGAAGGTCTCGCGCTACACGGTGCGCAAATGGGCGGAATCATGAGCGCCTTTGCGGAAGACGAGCTGCATCCGGCGCGCTGGTGGCACAGAATCGCCGACGGGCGCATCCAGTGCGACCTCTGCCCGCGCGACTGCAAGTTGGGCGACGGCCAGCGCGGCGCGTGCTTCGTGCGCGCCCGCGCCGGCGATTGCCTGGTGCTCACCACCTATGGGCGCTCCTCGGGATTCTGCGTCGACCCGATCGAGAAAAAGCCGCTGAACCACTTTTATCCGGGGTCGGCGGTGTTCTCTTTCGGCACCGCGGGCTGCAACCTGGCATGCAAGTTCTGCCAGAACTGGGATATCTCCAAGTCGCGCGACATGGACCGGCTGATGGACCGCGCCGGCCCGCACGCGATCGCCGAGGCGGCCGCGAAGAGCGGGTCGAAAAGCGTGGCCTTCACCTACAACGACCCGGTGATCTTCGCCGAATATGCGATGGACGTGGCCGACGCCTGCCACGAGCGCGGCCTGAAGACCGTGGCGGTGACCGCCGGCTACATGCATGCCGCCCCGCGCCGCGAGTTCTACGCGAAGATGGACGCGGCCAACGTCGACTTGAAGGCCTTCAGCGAGGATTTCTACGCCCGCCACACCGCCTCCCACCTTGCGCCGGTCAAGGACACGCTGCGCTACCTGGTGCACGACACCCCGGTGTGGACCGAGATAACCACCCTTCTCATCCCCACGCTGAACGATTCGGACGACGAACTGCACGCCATGTGCGCCTGGATCGCCCGCGAACTCGGCACGCATGTGCCGCTGCATTTCACCGCGTTTCACCCCGACTACCGCATGACCGAGCTGCCGGCCACGCCTGCGGCAACCCTAACGCGCGCGCGCCGCATCGGCCTCGAGGAAGGCTTGCAATACGTGTACACCGGCAACGTCCACGATGCCGCCGGCGGCACGACATCCTGCCGCAAGTGCGGCACCGCGCTGGTGGTGCGCGACTGGCATCGCATCCTCGAATACAACCTGACACCCGGCGGGCACTGCCGCTTCTGCCATGCCGAGGTGGCGGGACGCTTCGAGCGCTTTGAGGGGCAGTTCGGGCCGCGGCGCATTCCGGTGCGCCTGGCGCAGGCGTAGGCCGGCCGAAGCGACTCGCACCCCGACCTCTGGTGCAGAACGCACCCGCCTTCAAAAAAATAATATACTGTTCTTAATTACAGTATATGAAACGAGCCTTGCAATCGCACCGCGCATGTGAGGTCGGAAGCCCTGCATTGAGTGCGAGATGACCCGTTCACGCAAAAGGAAGCCCGAACCGCCACCGTTCGCGGAGCGCTATGCCGCAGCCGACCTGCGGCGGCTCGAGCCGACGCCTGCCGAAGCCGAACTCGAGCGCATCCTGCGCGAACTCGGCGCCGGCGCGCTGGCCGGCGAGTTCAAGCGCGAATGGCCGGTGGGCGACTGGGTGGTCGATTTCTACTTTCCAACCATTCGCTTGGCCATTGAAGTCGATGGCGGCTACCACCGCGCGCAATCGCGCTGGCGCCTCGATCTGGCGAAGACACGCGATCTGGAAGAGCGCGGCATCACCGTGCTGCGCCTGATCAATGCAGAGGTGTTCGGTGATCGCGAGCGCCTGGTGGCACGCCTGCGCGCGGCCTGGCGCGCCGCGGTGGATAACATCCGGCGCAATCCGACGACGTTGCGTGAACCTGGCGGCGCACCCTACTGGCCAGTCATTGTGCTGGGTTCAACTTTCTCGATGCTGCACGCAAGGCCACGCGAATTCGGTGAGCCGCTCGCGCTGTCGTACGGGCCGGCGTAGCTCAGCACCGCATTGATGTTGATATCCAGCGCGCCGTAATGCGGCGCGGCGCCGTCCGGGCGCCACCAGCCCATGCCGGTGACCGCGATGCCGCGCGGCACGCGCTCGGTCAGCGCAACCCGGGCCTCGCATGCGCCCTCGCTTTTCGGGGTGCGCAGGCGCACCCAGTCGCCGGCCGCAACCAGGTGTTGCGCAGCGGTATCCGGATGCAGCCGCAGGATCGGATCAGGCGAGATGCGCCGGGCCCAGTCCTGGTCGCGAAAGCGCGAGTGGTGATAGGCCTTTTCGCGCAGGCCGGTTTGCAGCAGCAGGGGATACGCCGCGTCGATGGCTTCCTGCTGCGGCAATACCAGGTCGGGCAAGGGGTCGAGCCCGGCCGCGGCCATGCGGCTGGAAGCCAGCTCGACCCGCCCGCTCGGGGTCCTGAAACCGACCGCCTCGAAGTTGCCGGTTTCATACGGAAAGCGCGCAAAGCCGTCGCGCACAAGGGCTTCAAAATCGATCTCGCTGTCACTCACGAGATAGCGGCTGAATTCACGCTCGGTGCGCCAGGGCATGAAGCGTTGCGTCAGCGCGCCGCGTGCCTCAAGGCGGTCAAGCAGGTCGGCGGCGATCGTAAGCTCGCTGCGTGCGCTGCCACGTGGCGGCAGTACGGCGGCGGTAAACGAAAGGCAGGGCGCGCCCGGCTGCAGTGATACCTCTTCTTCTTCGAGCGTGGTGGTCTTGGGCAGCAGGATGTCGGCCCAGGCCGCGGTCGGGTTCATCGAGTGGGTGGCCACCACCAGAAAGTCGAGCGCCTTGAATGCCTCGATGGTGCGCGCGGTATCGGGGTAGGTCACCGCGATGTTGACGCCGGACACATAGAGCGCACGCACCGGGTAAGGCCGGCCGGTGAGAATCGCCTCGATCACCGCCGGGTTGTGACAGGCTTTCTGCCAGCCATCGACACCGGCCCACAGCGGATAGTCCTCTGCACCGATGCGCTGCGCTTCGACGTGTGGCGGCAGGCGGAAGGCCGGGTCATGCAGCAGGTCGGTGTAGTTGCGAAAGCCCGCGGGGCGCTTGATGCGGCGGTTGCCACCGGGACGATCAAGATTGCCGGTGATGGCCAACAGGCAGTGAAAGGCGCGAAAGGTCTGCACCCCGCCTGCCACCGCGTCAATGCCGTGCCCGCTGACGAAGGTCGCGGGTCCGTCGGCATAGATGCGCGCGGCCTGGATGATCGCATCCTCCGTCACCCCCGACACCTGCGCAGCCCGCGCGGCGGGCCACTCGGCGGCACGCGCGGCGAGTGCTTCAAAGCCCTGGCACCAGCGCGCCACGAAATCGCGGTCGTAGAGCTTCTCGGTGATCAACACATGCATCATCGCCAGCGCGATTGCCGCATCGGTGCCGACGCGCGGCTGCAGCCAGAGGTCCGCCAGCTCCGTAGTGGAAGTGCTCATCGGGTCGATCACCACGATGCGCGCGCCGCGCTTCTTGGCCAGCTTCAGGCGCTGCCACTGCACCGGATTGGCCATGTGCGGATTGGCGCCGACCACCAGCACGCTCTTCGCGTTGTCGACATCCTCGCCATTGGCGATACCCAGTCCGGTGACCATGTCGGAGACGCCGCGGCAACCACCGCACAGGTCCTGGTTGATCATCCAGTTCGGTGAGCCCAACGAGCGCAGCAGCAAGGCGTGAATCACGCTGCGTGAAAAGTAGCCACCGCTGGTGGCCCCGGCGATCGCCAGTGTCCCGTGGGTGGCGCGCAGCGCCGCCAGGCGATCGGCCATTTCATGCAGCGCGGCGTCCCAGCTGATCTGCTCCCACTGCCCGCCGCCGCGCGGCCCGACGCGCCGCATCGGATGCAGCAAGCGCCCGGGCGCCTCGGTGATGCCGGTCATGCCGCGAAAGCCCTTGACGCAGAACATGCCGGCGGAGCCGGGATGCGCTGTGTTGGGTTCGATCTCGGTGACGCGGCCACCGACCAGGGTGGCGAGCGCACCGCAGCAGGTGCTGCATTCCCAGCAGGTGGTGGCGACGGTACTGCTTGCTTGCTCGCTCATGTCGGTGGCTCCGCTAGCCGATGCAGGCACTTCGGGTTCGGCTGCAACGGTCAATGCCGCACAGGCCGGGCGGTGCGCGCCGCATGCCTTGCCCGCTGCCGCATACCAGGGGCCGGCACCAGGCGCAAGCGCCCATCAGTCGAACTTGAGATTGGCGCTCTTGATGACGCGCGCCCATTTTTCCATTTCGGCAGGCACGCGTTTCTCGACCGCATCCACCGAGCCGCCAGCGACCACGATGCCCAGGGACAGCAGCTTTTCACGCACCTCGGGCATCTGCAGCACGGCATTGGATTCGCGGTTGAGCCTGTCCACGATGTCGCGCGGCAAGCCGGTGGGCGCAAACAGCGTGTAGTTGGTCGCCGATTCATAGCCGGTGATCCCGGCCTCCGACATGGTGGGCACCTCCGGCAAGGTTGGCGCGCGCGCGCGGCTGGCCACCGCCAGTGCGCGCGTCTTGCCCGACTTGATGTGCGGCAAGTGTGCCGGCAGGCTGTCGATCGACACCGGCACCCGCCCCGAGAGCAGGTCGGGCAGGAATTGCGCCGTTCCCTTGTAGGGCACATGCACCAGGTCGATGCCGGCCATCTGCTTGAACATTTCACCGTTCAGGTGCTGCAGGCCGCCGATGCCCGACGAGGCATAGCTGAATTCGCCGGGCTTGGATTTGGCCAGCGCGACCAGTTCGCGCACGGTTTTCGCCGGCAGTTCGGCATTGACCACCAGCACCACCGTGCCGTAGGCCATCTCGACAATCGGAAGAAAATCGCGGCGCATGTCGAACGGCAGGTTCTTGTGAATGTGCGGCGCGATCGCGTAGTCGGTGATGCTGCCGACCATCAGGGTGTAACCGTCAGCCGGGCTCTTGGCCAGCGCGTCGGCACCGATGGTGGCGCCGGCACCGGGCTTGTTGTCGACCGTGACGCTTTGCGAGAGGCGCGCGCCCAGGCGCTCGGCGAACAGGCGCGACACGGTATCGACGCCGCCGCCCGGAGGGTAAGGTGCGATCAGCTTGATCGGCTTGGCCGGCCAGGCTTGCGCCAGCGCGCTGGTGGCGGGGGTGAGAACTGCCAAGGGCAAGGTTGCGCATAACGCGGCGACGATGCCGCGTCGTTTGGAAAAGGGCATCAAGACTCCAGGGTTATGAGGGATTGCGATATCAGGCGTTGACGAAGCTGTTGCGACCGCTGCGATCGCCCCCGCGCATCAGGAAGATCTGCCGCCTCGAGTGGTCGGTGGTGGTGATGCTCTGCGCCTTGGCGCGCGCGATGTCGCGGTCGAACACGCTGGTAGTGGGCATGAAGCGCATGGTCATGCCGCGCCGCGATTTGGGCGAGGTATTGGGCTCGGAGCCATGCAGCAGGAATACATCATGCAAGGAAATCTGCCCGGCCTTGAGTACGATATCGACCGCTTTCGATTCGTCGTACTCGCTGCGGTCGAGCTCCTGGGTCAGTGTGACGTCGCCGGCGGCAACCGTGTTGTGGCGCTTCAAGGCACGCGCTTTGTGCGAACCGCGAATCACCCGCAGGCAACCGTTTTCGACCGTCGAATCATCCACCGCCAGCCAAGCCGTACAAGTGGCCAGCGGCCGGATCGGCCAGTACTCGCCATCCTGGTGCCAGGGCGTGCGCTTGCCGTTGCCGGCCGGCTTGGCGAAAAAGCTCATGTTCCACAGCGCGATGTCGCCACCGATCAACTGTTCGACCATGTCGAGGATTTCGCGGTTGGCGCCGTAGTCGGCAAAGCCGACATCATGATCGAACAGCGCCGGACAATAGTCACGAAATTCCGGGTGGCCCGCAAGCAGGGCCGTGTGGCGCGCCTTGATCGATTCGAGCACCTCAGGCGACATCTGGAAATCAGGGACGACATAACCGTCTTCGTGATACTGCGCGATTTGAGCCTGGGTCAGCATGGGTGTCTCCCGCTTTGGCCGATGAACAGCGAACATCTTAGCGCGACCGGACCTGCAGGCGCGAACAACGCGGGCCGGCCGCCAGCCGATTGGCCAAGAAACTTGCGGCAAACCCGATAAACTAGGATAACGCTGAACCAGTCCATGCAATGCGGACTATCGAACGGAAGCCCATTTCAGTTCAACTGGTTGCAGAAGCGGCTTTCTTAACCTACGGACTTATTCAGTGTTTCCCCGGGTGACCGCTCCACCTCCGCTGACCTTTACAGCCTACTGATCGCCATGCTTCGCTTCGACTTGCCGCAGGTTTGGTCAAACGCCGTCCGCGCAGATGCGCTGTTTACGTTTGCCTGCTGTTTGCTGGCCCTGCTCGTATCCCCTTATTTCCTCCTCGTCCCTGCCGTGCTGGGCGCGGTCCGCGGTTTTGTCGGCCACCATCGATGCCCGGTTCACGGTTTGTGGTCAAACCTTTTGGTGGCACGCGAGCTGGGCGGCAAGAAGGAAAATGTAGGCGCCAAGATGTTTGCCGCCAAGATCCTGTTCCTCGCAGGCACGATTGCCTTGATCCTGTTCGCGCTTGGCAATCCGCTTTGGAAACTGCCGACTGCAATACTGGTGGTCTTCTCGTTTCTTGAGTGGGCCTTTTCCTTCTGCGCGGGCTGCTGGGCCTATGCCCTTTGGTATCGTCGCTTTCCGCCTTCGGCGCAATAGTCTGCCGGCGCCGTATGCTTGGCCGGTGCGCCGGGCTGCGCACATTCAGACCAGCGGCAACATCACATTGGCGCGGAAAGCCGGCCGCTCCTGCAATCGCGCATACCAGCGTTTCAGGTGCGGATGCTCGCCATGTGCGACCGGCAGCGCGAACCAGCGATAGGCGAAGCAGCCGACCGGGATGTCGCCCATGCTGAAACTGTCGCCGGCCACGTAGGGTCGATCCGCCAGGCGCGCGTCGAGGATCTTCATCACCTCCAGGGTCTTCAGGCGCTCGGCTTCGATCGCCTCGGGGTTGCGCTTCTCGGGCGGGGTGCGGATCAGGCCCCAGAACAGTGGCGTCATCGGCGGTGCCACCGTCGAGGTAGCCCAGTCCATCCAGCGATCACCGTCGGCGCGCACCTTGAGATCGCCATGCCACAGGGAGCCGGCGCCGTGCCTGGCTGCGAGGTAGCGCACGATGGCGTTCGATTCGTAGAGCACGAAGCCGTCGTCGTCGATCACCGGCACCCGGCCATTCGGATTCATCGCGCGATACCAGGGCTCGTTGACGCCGCCATAGTGCAGGCCGGCATCGATGCGTTCATGCGCGAGACCCAGTTCGGCCACCGTCCACATCACCTTTTGCACATTCACCGAACTGGTTCGGCCCCAGATTTTCAACATGATGGTTTGCCTGCTTGGAGGAAGAGCGCGAGTCTGCCACAAGGCGGATGGATCAGGCGTCGAGCTCGGGGTAGTGGCGAAAGATACCCATCCGGTTGAACGCGATGCGCCGTTCAGAAGCCAGATAGCGCGCGATGCGCGGCCGCTTCGCCACCGCTGCATGCAGCGCCAACAGGCGCGGACAGGCAGGCTCGACGCGCGCCATCGCGCGCGGGAACGCAGAGCGCAAGCCGGCGACCAACTGAAACATCGACAAGTCGATATGGGTCAAGCCCGCGCCGATCATGTGTGGTGACCCGGCCGGGTTGCGTTCCAGCACACGCTCGAAATAGCCCAGGTATTTCGGCAAGCGATATTCGATGAAGGCGGCCGCGTATTTCGCAGCCTCGCGCTTCTGATCCTCGTAGTAAAGATGGCTGGCGATCGGGTGATGTGTGTCGTGGATCTCATCGACGAAGTCAGCCACCGTCAACTGCAACTGATGCGCCCAGCGCCGGCCGGCTTCATCCGCCGGCGCGAGTTTGAGGCGCGGACCCAGCCAGGCAAGGATGTTGGCGGTCTGCGCGATCAACTCGTCACCGGCCTTCAGGAACGGCGGGGCGAACGGCGGCCGCGGCGCGTCGCCCTGCATCAGCTTCATCATCGCCGCAACGCCGCCGCCGCGCGCGGCCGGCAGGCGCGCGACGTCATCGTAGGCGGCGCCTGCGGCTTCCAGCGCCAGGCGCACGAATTCGCCGCGACCCTGAATTGTTGGCCAGTAGTAAAGCTGGTAGCGCATGCTGGTTTCCTTGTGGATGTTCTGGATGGTCTTTTCCAGGAGCCGGCGCGCTACGTGTTCACTCCCACGCGCGCGGCACTTTGGCGCGCTCGGCCAGGCTGGCCGACGCCAGGGCGACGGTGGCTTCGTCGGCCCGGCTCATGTGCCCCGCATCGAACAACGGGCGCGGGTCGTACTCGATTGCCAGCTGTACCGCTTTTGCCACCTGCTCGCCCTTGAGTTCGGCCAACAGTGTCAATCCCATGTCGATTCCCGCCGAGACGCCGGCCGCGGTGATGATCTTGCCTGCGCGCACCACGCGATCATTCGGCTGCGCTTGGGCACCGTACTTCGCGAGCGCGCCCATCACCGCCCAATGGGTGGTCGCCGGATGGCCCTTGAGGATGCCGGCTGCGGCCAGCACCAGCGCGCCGGAGCACACCGAGGTGGTGAAGCGCGAGTGCCCATGCACCTGCCTGACAAAGGCTTGCAGTTCCGGATCCTTCATCGCATGTCCGGTGTTGGCCGACGAACCCGGCACGATCAGCACCTCGGCCGAGCCGACGTCGGCGAACGAATGCGTCGCGCCCAGCGTGAAGCTGCCGTGATCGGTGACTACTGGCCCGGCCCTCTTCCACACGAAACGAATATCGAAGCCGTCGGCGCTGTTCAACACCTCGTAGGGCCCGATGGCATCAAGCGCGGTCAGACCAGGATAGAGAAGGATGGCGATGATCATCGGATCTGGAAACACTTGTCCGTGCAAAGGCTGCTTCTGCCTGAAATGTAGACTTGCTTCTTCTTCAGTTCGTCAAGAGCACGTTCGAGCACGATTCGGTCGAGACTGTCCTTGTCGCGTGTCGTTTGCTTGGTCTTGAGCATGCCTTCAAGGTCCAATGTCCTGATGGGGACGCCCTCGAAATCGACGGTAACGGCATGTGGCAGCAACGAATCGCAGGTCTGCCCGCAGGCGCGGAACATCAGATCGACCACAAATTCATCAGCGATCCGGATGGTCTCGCCTTCAGTGAACCATTCAGGCAACAACTCTTCTGCCACTTTGTCCGGCAACACGAGCAGCGCCTGGCGGGCCCGCGTTCCTTGTTCAAACGTGGGGCAAAGGATGACGTCGATAGCTGTTGTACCGCGCCGATAACCCAGTGCGTACAAGGCGTAGCCGCCGATGAGAAGGTATTCGACACCGTGATCGCGAAATGACCGTAACAGGAGCTTGAGGTCATCGACGCTTGCCGGTCGGGCGGTTTTGCTCTCCGGTTCGGCCATTTTATCCAGCGCTGCGAATGCTCCCGCCGCCTGAGATTGGCGGCGATCACGATGGATAGCGCGTGTTCACTGTGGCGGTTCATCTCTTCATGAGAAGAGAACCGATAAATGCCTTTGGCGACACCGGTGGTGGATAGCGCCGCCAGGGCCTGACCGGTAAGCTGATGAGTCCTTGCAAGAAGGAAATTGGCGCCATCCGGGACCAGCGCGGGCTGCGCGGGAGCCTTTTGTCCAATCTGTCTCATGCGTCTATTATGGGGCTGGCGGTGAAGTTTTCCAATCATCGGGGTTCGAAGCGCAAGGTTCGAACTTTCATTCGCCGGCAACGCTTCAATACTGCAACTCCGGGAGATGTTTCGTGTTCATGGCTTGGTTCGCTTTTCTTCGCATGGCCTTGTTGGTCCCCTGCGCCCTTGTTTGCGGAGTCGTCCAGGCCCAGCCCTGGCCCAACAAACCCATCAGGCTGATTGTCCCCTTCCCCGCCGGCGGCCCCACCGACCTGGTCGGGCGCGAGGCGGCCAACATCCTGCGCGCGGCACTGGGTCAGCCGGTGGTGGTGGAAAACCGCGCCGGCGGCAACGGCACGGTAGGTCTTGAGGTGTTGGCCAAGTCCGCCCCGGACGGCTACACCATTGGCCTCACTGCGATCACGCTCTCGATCGCGCCGCATCTGGGCAATGCACCCTTCGATCCGTTCAAGGATTTCTCTCCGATCACCAATCTGGTATCGATGACGCCGCTGATCGTCGCCAACCCGATCCTGCCGGCCAACAACCTCAAGGAGTTGGTCGCCTATGCGCAGGCCAACCCGGGCAAGCTGGCTTTCGGCACGCCGGGGGTGGCCACCATTCCGCATCTGGGCGCCGAGATGCTGCAGAAGGCCGGAAATTTCAAGCTGCTGCATGTGCCCTTCAAGGGCGCCACACAGCAGATCCAGGACTTGATCGGCGGCTCGACCCTGCTCGATTTCCAGAGTTCGCTGGTGGTGGCGCTGCCGCAGGTGAAGGCGGGCAAGATCAAGCCGATCGCGGTGCTCACAGCCAACCGCGCGCCGCAGCTGCCCGATGTGCCCACCGCGGCCGAGTCCGGCTTTCCCGGTGTGATCGTGGCGCCGTGGTTTGGCCTGGGCGGCCCCGCCGGCCTGCCGCCCGAGATGGTCAGGAGAATGCATGAGGCGCTGGTCAAGGGCATGCAAGGCAAGGAGGCGGTCGACCGCTTCACCGCTATCGGCGCCACCATCAGCACCAGCGCTTCGCCCGAAGAGTTCAGCGCTTACATCCGGAGTGAACACCAGCGCTGGGGTGAGGTGATCCGTGCGGCCGGCATCAAGGTCGAATGATGAGTTTTGTACGCCAATCGACTGTTAAACGCCGCATGATTGCGCAAGCCCGTGCCTGACGAAGATCAGGGCTGGCAGCCAGGCCACAAGCCCGGGGTGCGTGATGCGCTGCTCTTGCTGGGCGCATCGGCAATAGGTGCCGGCCTGTTCTACCTCTGGCTGGGCCAGTTTTGGGAGTCCCTGTTCTACGGGTTCCTGACCGGCTGCGGCCTGGCGGCGATTGGAGCCGAGTTTTTCAAGTTCATCCGTGCGCACCGTGCCGAAAGTGCGCCTGGCAGCACTGGTGCTGCAGTGCGCAGCCTGATCGGCCAATCGTTTCGCATCGGCTTCATTTCGACTTTTAGCCGGATTCTGGGCGAATTGTTCAAACTGGTCGGCATCAAGCTGTTTGTTTCGGCTGTGATTGCCTTGACGGCGCTGTTTATCGCCGGTCGTCAGCACTGGTTTTGAGCGGTGCCGGGCCGTCATGTTGTGTCGGTGGTCGGATCGCAAGCCAGCCCGCATGGCGCGCCGCAGGAAAAACCGGAATCGCCCGAACCAACAGCCTGGGCGGATGTCTGAGATGATCCGCCTCCAGCCGCACACCGCCCAGCCAGATCCCCCATGAAACCGCTCAACCGACTCTTGACCATGTTTGTTCCTGCGGCGCCGCAGTTCACCGAAGTCGCCCGAGGTTCAGGCTTGGGTAGTTGCGTCAAGTGGCGTGGCCTGGCCGTGGCCGGCGTGATGCTTGGCCTGTTGTGGCAATCCGCGGTGCGCGCCGACGCCCGGCCTGGCGAACCGCCGCTTGCGGCGCCGGCTGTGGTGCTGCCCGCAGGCGCCGCGCCGCCGATTGCCGGCGAATCCGTCGAGGTCGTCACCCAGGATCTTGACTGGTTCGACAAAGCGAGACAACGCGCGGTACCGGTGCGGCTGTACCTGCCGCCGGGACATGACGCCGACCGCGCGTTGCCGCTGGTGGTGTTTTCGCACGGCATTGGCGGCTCGCGCCGCGGCTACAGCTATCTGGGCCGCTATTTTGCAAGCCAGGGCTATGCCAGCCTGCACCTGCAGCATGTCGGCAGCGATCGCTCGCTATGGGCCGGCAGCATGTTGGGGCTGGTCGGCCGCCTGCAAAATGCGGCGCAGGAAGACGAAGCCATCGCGCGCGTGGGTGACCTCAGGTTTGCGCTCGACCAGGTGCTTGGCAACGGCGCGTTGGGCGTGAGAATCGATGCCGCTCGCATTGTCGCGGCCGGTCATTCGTACGGCGCCAACACCATGCTGTTGGCCGTGGGCGCGCGCGTCGAGCGCAACGGGCGCGTTATCGAGCTTGCCGATGCGCGTCTCAAGGCCGCCATCATCTTGTCGGCACCGCCGTTCTATGGCGAGTCCGACCCTGCCAAGATTCTCTCGGCCATCCGCGTGCCGACCCTGCACATCACCGCCACCGAAGACGTGATCCGCATTCCCGGCTTTTATTCCGGCGCCGAAGACCGGGTCGCGGTCTATGAGGCGATCAGTGGCGCACGCAAGTTGTTGGCGGTGTTCGAAGGCGGCTCGCACAGCATGTTCACCGACCGTGGTGGCTCCGGTGGCGTCACGCTCAATCCGCAGGTCAAGAATGCCACGCGCGAACTGTCGCTGGCGTTCATGAAAAGCGTATTCGAACGCGAAGAAACCGGGCTGACCCTGTGGCCCAAGCGTTTTGCCGCGATTCTCGCGCGCTTCACCGCCAGCGAGCGCTAGACAGGGTTTGCGCACCGGGGCATGCCCCGGAACCCGGGAGACTCAATGCCGCTGCACGTCGTACGCGACATGCTTTTACCCCGCTAAGGAGCTTCGCGGCCTCCAAGGATTTGTTCATCGAGCATCGGCGCCCAGGCACCGGCGCGCCGCGCACGGATATTGCTTGAGTGTGTGCAAGGCTTGGCGCTTTGCAGGGCAAGTGCGCGGCTGGCCGATAATGCGTTCTTCCGAGGCCATTCAAGCGAAACATCGCCATCCGTGAGCCCGACCATCAACCAGATCACCCGCGTGGTGCGAGTCGAGTGGGGCCTCATGCGGCGCCATGCGCGGCTGCGTTTGTCGGCGCTGGGGGTGCTGATGCTGCCGGCGCTGTACGCGCTGATCTACCTGTCGAGCGTGTGGGATCCGAATGCCTATACGCAGGCACTGCCGGTAGGCCTGGTGAGCGAAGATGCGGGGTTGATCTATCGCGGCATCAGTGTGAACGTCGGTCGCGACCTTCTGAGCGCGCTGGAGGCAAAGAAGGAGTTCACCTACAAGCGCTATCCCACTGCCGACGCCGCACGCGAGGCGGTGCGCCGGCGCGAGGCGATCTTCGCCCTGATCGTGCCGGCCGATTTCAGCAGTCTGGCGACACCTGGCGCCGAGGTGCAGCGTGGGCGGCTGATCGTCTATACCTCGGAAGGCAACAGCTACACCGGCGCGGGCATTGCGCGGCGCTTCGCCCCGGAAGTGGCGCACCAGGTCAATGAAACCCTGAACGAAAAGCGCTGGTCGCTGGTGCTGGATTCAAGCGCGGGCTCGGCCCGCACCCTGCAATCGCTGCGCAACAACGTTGCGCGCCTGAAGGAGGGCAGCGAGCAACTCGCCGAGGGTGTGCGCCAGTCGCAAAAAGGCAGCGCCAAGCTTGCTGCCGGCACCCACTCCACTGCGGTTGGCGCCAATCAGCTTGGCGCTGGCGCCACACAACTGGCCGAAGCCGGCGTGCCGCTGGCCGACGGTTTTCGCCGCACCGCCGGCGCGCTGCGGCAGTTGCAGGCACGCCTGCCGGCGGAGGGTGAACTGCGTGCGCTGCGCGGCGGGGCCACCAGCCTTTCCACCGGTGAGGCGGTGCTGGCCGACGCGCTCGGGCAATTGCAGGAAGGTGCGGGCCGGCTGGCGGCCGGCCTGGGTGAATTCAAGGGGCGCAGCGAAGACTCGTTTTTCGTCGGCGCCGAACTCGCGCGCGGTGCCGAACGGCTTGAATCCGGTGCCGTGCAGTTGAACGAGGGCCTGCGCCAGGCCGCGGCCCAGCAGGAAAAGTTGCAGGGTGGGGCGAAACAGCTTGAAACCGGCGTCTATCGCTTAGCCGCCGGCGTCACCGCGCTCGGCAGCGGCCTGGGCGGCCTGACCGCTGCCTTGCCGGAGGAACGCCGCCTCGACGAATTCGCCAGCGGCCTCAAAGAAACGGCCCGCGCAGCCCAGATCCTGCAGGGCGGCACGAAACAGGTTGACGAGGGCGTCATCACGCTGGGCACGGCGCTGGCGCGCCTTGACGAGGGCGCCACGCGCCTGGCCAGCGGCATGCAGTTGCTCGCCACCTCGCTGCCGGCGGAGACGCCGACGCTCGACGGCAGTCCGCCGGGGCTGGCCGCGTCCACCGAGTCGGTGCTCGAAGTGGTGGCGCCGGTACCCAACAACGGCACCGGACTTGCGCCCAACTTCGTGCCGATGGCCCTGTGGGTGGGGGCGCTGATGACCTGCTTCCTGTTTCATGTGCGTCGCTTGCCGGCGGCGGTGGCCGATGCCTCGTTGCCGGCGCGCTGGCTGGGCAAGCTCGCGGTGCCGGCGTTCCTGGTGCTGGGACAGGCTCTGGTGATGCTCACCATGATGGTGCTGGTGTTTGACGTGCGGGTGCCGAATCTGGCCACCTTCATGCTGACCCTGGCGATTGCCTCGCTGTCGTTCCTGGCGATCGTGTTCACCATGGTCAAGTTGCTGGGTGACATCGGCAAGGTGCTGGCGATGCTGCTCCTGATCCTGCAGTTGTCCTCGGCGGGTGCCCTGATTCCGATCGAGCTGACCAACGAGTTCTTCCAGAAAATCTCCCCCTACCTGCCCTTTACCTGGGTGGTGCGAGCCTTCCGCGCGACACTGTTTGGCGCCTTTGACGGCGATTGGCAGTTGCCCTGGGTGCTGGTGATCAATGCCGGCATTGTCGCTACCGTCGTCGGCAGTTTTTTTGGCCGCTGGAAGATCGTCGCCGACGAGGCTTACGGACCGGCGATCGATATCGACTAAAAGGTGCCGTCGCGTGCCGCATGGCGCGGAATGAACAACGCGCTCTTTTGTTAACCTTGCATCCGCCGCCAAATCGGCTGCGTAATATGGCCGGTGAAAAGCATGCAAACGGGATGCGAGGCGGATTTTGCCGCGCTTGGGTCGAACAACAAGCAAAATGCACTTGGGCGGGATGCAAAAAAATTTTCCAGGCATGTGTGGTGGGCCGACAGCGTGCCCACTTTACGCATGGGCTGCGCCATGAGTCAGCCACCGCGTTCGCTGGTGCTGTTCAACTACGACTGGGACGCCGATTGCTTCGCGGCCCTGAAGGCCGCGTACCCGCACGATAACGCCGGCTTCGACCTGTTTTCGTTTCCCAGCAACGCCCGTCTGGCCGCCTTCGACCTCGAACGTTTTGTCAGCCGCCTGGCACGTCAGGCCGCACGCCGCGGCTGGCGCGCGGTGGTCTCCAATCATGAGCAATTCGGCGCCCTCGGCGCTGCCATGCTGGCTGAACGCATGGGTTGGCCGGGCACGTCGGTTGATGCAGTGCTGGCCTGCCAGCACAAGCTGTATGCCCGTGAAGTGATGGAAATGGTGTGCCCGGAGGCGAACATCCGTTTCGCGCCGCTTGAGGCCGAGTATGGTGCGCCGGCACCACAAGGCCTGCAGTATCCCCTGTTCGTCAAGCCGGTCAAGGCGGCATTTTCGGTTCTTGCGCGTACCGTCAACAGTCGCGCCGACCTGCAGGCACATACCCGCTTCGGTGCCTGGGAGTTATGGGTGATTCGCCATCTGGTCGAGCCCTTCGAGCGGGTGGCGCGCGCGCGTCTGGCGCAGGCCGGCAGCGCCCACCGCATGATGGTCGAGGAACCGGTGCACGCGCGCCAGTACAACCTGGACGGCTATGTGTGGAACGGCCGCGTGCATGAGATCGGCTATGTCGATTCGATCATGTATCCGGGTACCCAGTGCTTCATGCGCTTCGATGCGCCCAGCCGGCTCGACGCTGCCACCCGCGCGCGCGCGCGCGACATCGCGCAACGCTTCCTGGCCGCGATCAATTTCACCCATGGCGCCTTCAACATGGAGTTTTTTCATGATGAAACCAGCCGTCGCATTGCGGTGATCGAATTCAATCCGCGCCTGGCCTCGCAATTCAGCGACATGTATCGCCGTGTGGCGGGCAAGGATCCGCATGAACTCACGTTCTGGTTGGCGCATGGGCGCGACCCCGCCGCCATGCCCGCGGGCGCCGCCACCTTCGGCGCGGCGGCAAGTTTCGTCTATCGCACTTTTCCCGGCGTTGTCGCCCCGCCGATGCCCACCCGCAGCCAGGTGGCACGGCTGGAGGCGCGTTTTCCGGATGCCATGCTGCTGACATTTCCGAAAGACGCGTCGCAGGTCGCGCGTGACCACAAATGGCTGGGCAGCTATCGGCACGGCATCTTGCATCTCGGTGGGCGCGATGCCGCCGACCTGCGCGCGCGTTGCGAAGAGGCCAGCCACATACTCGGCTGGGTGCCCCCGTATGGCGCCTACCATCGCCAATCCACTTCCGCCATGCCATCCGGCGTGCCTGCAATTGTCTGACGCAAGGGAATTCCCCGCCATGTTTCAAATGACGCGCCTGTTCTGGATCGCGATTCTGGCCCTTTCGCTTGGGGCCTGTGGCGCGATGCGCGCCCAAAACCCGGGCGGCGCGCTCAGCCCGGTCAACGCCGTGGCCGAGGGCGACGATGCCCGCGTCATGCTCAAGGGCGCGGACGTGGTGGCCTATTTCACCCAGAACCGCCATGTGCGGGGGCAGCCCCAAATCAAGAGCGTCCACCAAAATGTGACGTTTTACTTCGCCAGCGTCGAAAACAAGATGCTGTTCGACCGCGACCCGAAAAAATATCAGCCCGAATACGGCGGCTATTGCGCCAATGGCATCAGCTACGGCATCCCCTGGGGCGGCGACGCCGACCGTTTCAAGATGATCGGCGGCAAGCTCTACATTTTTGGCGGCCAGGGCTCGCTCGATGGCTGGAATATCGACGAGAAGCGCAATCTCGAGTTGGCCGAGAAATACTGGAAGGAAGAGGTCGCCGGCAGCAACAGCATCTGGCAGCGCACCAAGCGCCTTGTCTTTCGCGTGCCCCATTACAAGAGCGGCGAGGAACTGGCGCGCGATGTGGCGGCCGCCAAGGCGAAAAAGCCGTGAATCTCGGCGCGCACCAATCCGCGTGTTGAAACTTTTCGTGCCTGCGTAAGCGCCAGCTTGAAAGCTGCAGCGCCTTTAAGCTGCAGTGCTTTTCTCCCTCCCCCTCGGGGAGAGGGTTGGGGTGGGGATGGGGTAGCTCCCGATGAAACAAGGTCCCCATCCCCCTCCTGACCTCCCCCTCGAAGGGCGCGGAATTAGCAGAGGCAGCGCCTATGCGCTTAAGCGGGTATCCGGCACAGTACCCTTCACAGGTTCCAGCACGCGCGGGAACGGGAAGCGGCGAATCGCGACGTTTCGTCAGACCCGCCCGCGTCTGGCCTCAATCGGGATATCCGAGCGCAGGCTGGCTGTGCCCTTCGGCGGCGCGCCAGCCGGGCAGCTTTGTGAACAGGTTGCTGAACATGCTGCCGACGTCGTAGGCCGGCCAGGTCTGGCCGGGGTTCTTGGCCTGCCATTCGGCACGAATCTGCGCGCCGTTCTTGTAATGCGGCACTTTGGAAATGTAGCTGCCCAGCGACTGGCCGCGCCAGCCGGCATCGGCCATCGCCGGCTACAGGCGATCGCCATGCGCAACGTTCCATTGCGGATCGATCTGCCAGGCGGTCTTGCCCAAAATGTCGCCGAAGATGAAGAGGCGGCCGTTGTAAATCTCCCAGGCAGTCGGGTCGCTGCCCAGCTTGATCGCAAACGCCGCTCCGCTGGCGCAAAAGCCGCCGTATTGCGGTTCGTACTTGAGCGGGTTGGCGATGAAGAGGGAGCGGTGTTCGGGCGTGGCGAAGTAGTAGGTGCGCTGCGGCAGATCCACCTTGAGCTCGGGTTTGCCACGCGCCGGCTTGCCCTGCGTGAAATAGGCCACCGGATCGTGACCCAGCAGCATGACGGGGTCCCCGCCGCGATTTTTCACGGTAGCATGGGGCGTACCGCAGCCCGCCAGCCACGCGCATGCGGCAAGCACCAGAATTGATTGCAGGATTCGCAGCATGAGAGCTTCTCCGTTAGGGCCGGGTGCATTGATGGGCGCCGCCAAGAATACTCCTGCCTGGCGGGCGGCTGCGCCCGGGTTGGGTGAAGCGTCGCGCCGGGCATGTGTTGTGACGCGGGCGTGCTGATGTTCGAATCCAAAGCGGCGTCAACGCGCCGTCGCCTGCTGCTCACCGCCGCTTTTTCCACACCGGTCGCAGCGGCGCTGGGCGGCTGTTCGTTCGATGTCGACCGTGACTATCGCGCCGCCGATGCGCCCAGCTTCAAGCCGATCAGCAAGAAAATCCGCGTAGCCTGGGTGCTGGGCTCCGGCGGACCGCGCGGCTTCGTGCATGTGGGCGTGCTCAAGGCGCTCGAAGAGCTGGGCTTGGCGCCCGATCTGATCGTCGGCGCATCGGTGGGCGCGCTGGTAGGAACGCTCAAGGCGGGCGGCTTGTCGGCGCTGCAGGTCGAAGCCATGGCGCTCGAGTTACAACCCATGATGCTGGCGCGCCTGGCCATCGGCGCGGAAGAATCGCTGAGCGGCGCGCCACTGGCGGCATGGGTGCAGGAGCAGCTCGGGCAGAAGCCGCTCGAAGCCTTGCCGGTGCCTATGGCCTGCGTTGCCGTGCGCCTGGCCGACCAGGCGGTCGTGCCCCTGACCGCGGGCAATGCCGGGCTCGCCGTCCAGGCCTCCTCTGCGATCCAGGGGCGCTTCGCGCCGGTGCGTATTCTCGGGCAACGGTATGTCGATCCTGATCTGTTTCGGCCGCTGCCGGTGCGCGAGGCGCGGCTGTTGGGCGCTCAGCGCGTGCTGGCGATCGATGCTTCGGCCCACGAAGACCGGGCGCCGGAGAGCGCGCGACGCTACCGCGAAGTCGATCTGCACAAGCGCAGCCTGACCCGGCCCGACGCGGTCGCGGCCGATCTGCTCTTGCACCCCGACTTCGGTTACTGGGTCAGCCTGTCGCGCGACTTTCGCGAGCGCGCCATCGAAAGCGGCTATCGCACCACCCTGGCCCAAGCCGGCGCGTTGCGGGCGCTGCACGCGGCCTGAAGCCGCGCGCGGCCTATCCGGGCGCGCCGGTCAATCGAGATCGCGCGCCAGACGCACACCGCTGAATTGCCAGCGCGCCTCGGTGGGAAAGAAATTGCGATAGCTGGCGCGTATGTGCGAACGCGGGGTGACGCACGAACCGCCACGCAACACATACTGGTTGACCATGAACTTGCCGTTGTACTCGCCGAGCGCACCGCTCCACGGGCGATAGCCGGGGTAGGCGTTGTAGGCGCTGCTGGTCCACTCCCAGACGTCGCCAAACAATTGCATCGGTTCCGGCGTCGCGTTCGCCACCGGCAAGGGGTGCAGGGCTCGCGATTCCACAAAATTGCCGCGTGCAAGCGTGATCGCCGCATGGCGGGCCGCGCAGGCCTCCCATTCCGCCTCGGTCGGCAGCCGCGCGCCGCGATGCGCATGGCTTGCGTGGCCAATCCAGCGCGCGAAGGCGTCGGCTTCGAAATAGCTGATGTGGGTGACGGGCGTGTGGGCGTCGATCGGCACTTGCCCGTGCAGGGTGAAGCTGTGCCAGTCGGGCGTGGCAGGAGCGCCACCGCGTTGCCAGTAAAGGGGCGCCTCGATGCCGCTGGCGCACACCCAGTCCCAGCCGGCTGACAACCACCAGCGCGGATCGCTGTAGCCGCCGTCGGCTACGAATTCGGCCCATTCACCATGGGTGATGACGCGGTTTGCCAGCGCATGTGGCGCAAGCCAGGTCTTGTGGCGCGGCAATTCGTTGTCGAATGCGAAATCGTCGCCGCCATGACCGATCTCGACCAAGCCGGCTTCGCACTCATGCCAGGCCATCGGTACCGGCGCCACGCTGGCCAGTGGCCAGCCCGCTTGATAGACGGGCTGCGTGGGGTTGCACGACAAAGCATGCTTGATGTCGGTGAGCAGCAATTCCTGGTGCTGCTGTTCATGCTGCAGGCCGAGCTCGACCAGCGCCTCCCAGTCGCCCGCAGGCGCGCTTGCCAGCACGTGACGCATGCGCGCATCGACCTGTGCCCGATAGGCCTTGATGCGGCCTAAGTCCGGACGGCTGATCTGGCCGCGACGCGCGCGCGGATGTTTGTCACCAACAGCGTTGTAGTAGCTGTTGTAGAGCACCCGGAATGCGGGGTCGAAGGGCCGGAAATCGGTCTCGATCTGTTCCAGCACAAAGGTTTCGAAGAACCAGGTGATGTGGGCGAGATGCCATTTCGTGGGGCTGGCATCAGGCATCGACTGCAACTGGCAATCGGCCTCCGACAGCGGCGCGGCCAGGTCCAGGCTGCGCTGGCGTATCGCTGCATAGCGCTCGAGCAGTGCCGGGGTTGGCGCAGGTGAAACCAGGGTCGTGGGGGTCATGCGGGCTCTTTCTTGATGCGGCCACTGGCAATGTAGCCCATTCCGGCCTGGGTGGAATCAAGCCGGAAGTCCTCACAATAACTGCTGACGATATCCCACGGCGCCCAGAGATCGGCCGCCCTGGCGTTGTAGGGCCGGTTCTTGAGCCAGGCCAGCAGGTTCAAGGGTCCGGTCCACCAGGGAAAGAACTTCATGCCGGCCATCGCCACGCGCGCCCCGGGCTTGGCGAAACGCAGGATGTTGACGATCGCTTGCGGGGTGCGTGTGATGTCGTGTACGTAGTTGAACAAGAGGGCATCGGCCTGTTGCGGCAGCTCCACTTCTTCGGCGCTGGCGCGGATGTGCCACAGGTTCGGCCAGGCGGCGGCTTGCGCGCGTTCCTGCGCCCGGGCGAACATCTCCGGGCTCTGCTCGAACGCCAGCAGGCGTCCGCCGGGGCCGACCTGCGACAACAATGGGGCGTAGCTCAGCCCGGTGCCGGCGCCGACATCGATCACCACCTGGCCCGGCTTCAAGTCGAGCAGGGCGATGGTGCGCAGGCGCAGGGGCATGGTGAGCCGGGCGGAGGCGTCATAGCCTGCGGCATGCTTTCGGTAGCGCCGGATTGACAGCTCGTTGTGTGCTCGATCAGTCATGTCATTGCCGGTACGGCTTGCCACCGACCCCGGATTCAGGAGCCTTTGTGCAAGCCGATCACGCCCAGCACAATCAGCGCCGTGCTGCCGATTTTCAGCGCCGTGACTGGTTCCTTGAAGTAGAGGTAACCGATCAGCGCGGTCAACACCGTACCCACGCCGGACCACACCGCGTAGACGATCGACAATCCCAGGGTGCGGATGATCATGGTGTTGATGGAAAACGAGACCGCGTAGAAAACGAAGATCATGATCGAGGGCGTCAGGCGCGTAAACCCTTCGGACAGTCGCATGCTGGTGGTGCCGCAGACTTCGAATACGATCGCCACCGACAGGAGCATCCATGCGTGGCTGGTCGAAAGGACAGGAAACATGTGACAAATCTCCGGGGAGTGGGGTGTCGCGTTAGTCCGTGGCCGGACCGAAAAACCAGCGGCAGGCGTGTTCCCGCTGTTGTTGGCGCAGGGGCCGCCGGTGCTACAGTGCCCGTCATGACCGATCCAAGCAATCATCCACCGGCGCCGCGCTTGATCGAACTGCATCGCGGAGACCGCGCGGCGATCCGGCGCGAATTGCAGGCCGGTCTGGCTGCCGCCCGGGCGCATACCTCGCCCAAGTATCTCTATGACGCACTCGGTTCGCGACTGTTCGAGGCGATCACCGAGTTGCCCGAATATTATCCGACCCGTACCGAAGCTGCGATCTTCGCGGCGCGGGCCCAAGAGATGGCGGCCCATGTCGCGCCTGGCGCCACCCTGGTTGATCTGGGGGCCGGCAATTGCGCCAAGGCGGCGCGCCTGTTCGCTGTGCTGCGACCGGCGCGCTACGTGGCGATCGATATTTCGGTCGAGTTCCTGACCAATGCGCTGACAAGCCTTGCGCGCCAGCATCCGGCGCTCGACATGCTGGGCTTGGGCATGGACTTTTCGTCCTCGCTGGTGTTGCCGCCCGAGGTCGGTCCGGGTCCGCGCACCCTGTTCTATCCGGGCTCCTCGATCGGCAATTTCACGCCGGCCGAGGCGCTGGACTTCCTGCGCCAGGCACAGGTCGCGTGCGCCGGCGGCAGCCTGATCATTGGCGTCGATCTGGTCAAGGACCGGGCGATTGTCGAACCGGCCTACGATGACGCGCTGCAGGTGACCGCGGCCTTCAACCGCAACATGCTGCTGCACATCAATGTATTGGCCGGCACCGATTTCCGCCTCGCCGACTGGGCGCATCGCGCATTTTTCAACGACACCGAGTCGCGCATCGAAATGCATCTGGTTGCGCATGCGGGGGCGACGGTGCGCTGGCCCGGTGGCGAACGGGTTTTCGTCGCCGGCGAGACCATCCACACCGAAAGTTCATACAAATGGCGGGTCGCCGATTTCGCGCAGCTGCTCGCAAGCGCCGGATTTCGCCAGGCCCGGCACTGGCAGGATCCCAAAGGCTGGTTTGCGGTGTTCGTCGCGCAGGCTTGAGCGGCCCGCGCGCATCAGGGCGCGCAACTGCGAAACCCGGCGAAGATATCGCAGCGCTCCGGGGTGAAGAAGTTGCGATAGCGCGGGTGCTGCATGCGCGCATGGGTGGCGATCGAGCCGCCGCGCAGCACGCGCCGGGTGCCGAACCAGGGCGCCGAGTAGTCGCGGTAAGGGTGTGCGACGAAGCCCGGGTAGGGCTGGAACGTATCGGCGCACCATTCCCACACATCGCCCCAGTGAAATGCCGCCTGGGTCGTTGCCGCGTACTCCCATAGGGCTTCGGCCGGCAGGCGCCGGCCGGCCCAGGCGCACCAGGCTTCGGCTTCGAAGCAGGTGAGATTGGTCGCCGGTTGCCGCGCATCGAGTTCACGCCATTGGCCGAACCAGCTGTGCTGCCAGCGGCTGCCAGCCCGGCGCCAGAAGCGTGGTTGGGTGGCAGAGGTTGCCGCCAGCCAGGCCCGCCCGGCGGGGCTCCAGTACTTGGGCTCGGCATAGCCGCCGGCGTCTACGAAGGCGGCGAAGCGCGCGTTATCGACCGGGGCGGCGTCGATCTCGCAGGCATCAACGTGCATCGCAGACGCGGGAATTTCGTTGTCGAAAGCAAAGCCCGGCCCGCTTAAGCCCAGTGAATGGCCGCCGCGCGGCAAGGCGATCGCTCCGGCCCGGCAGGGCGCGGCCTCGCGCATATCGGGCAAGGTAAAACCCAGGCTGTGGGCCATGTAGATCGCGGCCTCGTTGTGCATATCCTCGTGAAACAGGCACAGCCGGAAAAAATACAGGCCTTCGTCGTCCGTTGCCGCATCATGCAGGCAAGCCCTGCTGTCTTCCAGCCCGCGCGCCAGGTAGTCGTGCGTGGTGGCCGCATCCGGCAGATCGAGTGCCCAGCGCGTGGCGTGCGGCACCGCACTGGAATCGTAAAGCGCGTCGGCGGCCTGGAGCCGCGAAAAGCGGCGCGCAACCAAGGGGTCGGCGCGTGGGCCGGCGCCGATCTGTGGATTGCGCGCGATCCACCAATCCTGAAACCAGCCGATATGGCCGAGTTCCCACAGCGGCGGATTGAGCTCGGACCGTTGCGGCACCGACAGTCCGGGCAGCGCGGCAGCGTAGGCGGCGGCGCTGCGCAGGGTTTGCGCGCGTGAATCGGCCAGGGCTTTGGACAGATAATCGGCATTGGCACGGCGTGCCCGGCTGGCTTCGAGGATGTCGCTCATCATTTCAGGATATAAGGTGCAGGTGGCAAAACCGACTATCGCAATCGTCACGCCGGCGCTGGCAAATGCCAACAACGGCAACTGGCAGACCGCGCGCCGCTGGGCGCGCATGCTCGCGGCTGCCTATCGTACGCAAATCATGACGCACTGGATGGGGCAGCCGGCCGACCTGATGATCGCGCTGCATGCGCGCCGCTCGGCCGATTCGATCGCCGCCTGGTCGAAGCAACTGGTGAAAGCGCCGCTGGCCGTGGTTTTGACCGGTACCGACCTGTACCGCGACATCGCCTCTGACGGTGAAGCCCGTGCCTCGCTGCAGCTGGCCGATCGTCTGGTGGTATTGCAGGAACTGGGCCCGCGCATGTTGCCATCCGCCATGCGGCAGAAGACACAGGTGATCTTCCAGTCCACCGGCGCGCGGCGCACGCTGCCGAAGACGCCGATGCGCCTGCGTGCCCTGATGGTGGGGCATTTGCGCTCCGAAAAATCGCCTGAAACCCTGTTCAAGGCGGCGCGCATCCTGGCCGAACGCGATGACATTGTGCTGGACCACATCGGCGCGCCGCTCGACCCGGCTCTGGCCGCCGAGGCGCGCGCCACCATGGCCGATTGCCCGCGTTATCGCTGGCTTGGCGCGCTTTCGCATGGGCAGACACTCAAGCGCATTCAACGCGCCCATGTGCTGGTGCACGCCAGCCGCATGGAAGGCGGGGCACATGTGGTGCTCGAAGCGGTGCGTTCCGGCACACCGGTGCTGGCCTCGCGGATTGACGGCAACGTGGGCATGCTGGGCGCGCAATATGCAGGTTACTTCCGCTGGGGCAACGCCGCGCAACTGGCGGCCATGCTGGTGCAGTGCCGCGACAATCAGGACGCGACCGGCGGATTGCTGGAGCGCCTGGGCGCGCAGTGCGCGCTACGTGCGCCGCTGTTCGACCCGGCAAGCGAAAGTGCCGCGCTGCACTCGCTGGTGCGCGATCTGCTTGGCGGCAAGCATTGAACAGCGACCGTTGTCGATGAGCGCGCGGGCGGCGTGCGCGGAGTTTGTGCGAATCGCGCGAATCACGCCGCACTCTCAGGCGCGGGCATTGGCATGTGCGGCACGCTGCCACAAGGCTGTGCGCCAGGCCACGGCGATCGCCAGCGTGAGTGCCAGGCCCAAGATCGCGTAGATCGTGGTGGCGGTGGCAAAACCGACGCGACTGATCATGGGCCCGGTGATCAGCAGACCGATGGGCAAGCCCAGCACCGCCAGCATGCGCATGCCCATCACGCGCCCGCGCATGTGCGCCTCCGATCCGTTGAGCATCACCGCGGCCAGCGGCATCAGGCAGAAGTTGTGCGCCACGCCAGCTGCCACCATCAGGCACAAGCCGATCGCAAACGATGTGACATTTGCCAATGCCAGCACCACGCCGAACCATGCGAACGTGGCCAACAGCATGGTGCGCCCGGCGCGCGGCGGCAGCCGCTTGGCGCTGATGGCAAGCGAGCCGATCAGGCCGCCTGCGGCGAAGGTGGCGGCGAGATAGCCCAGGCCGCCCTGCCCGACGCCATAGACATCACGGGCCATGTAGGGCAAGAGCCCGAGAAAGAACGGATAGGCGAGCAGATTGACCAGGAATGCCAGCGCTGCGGCACCGAGCAGCGCCGGGCGTGCCCAGACGTAGGCGAATGCCAGTTGCAGATCGCGCAATGGTGCCGCGTGACTTTGCATGCCGCGCACCGGCGCTGCCGCCACCTTGAGCGAGAGCAGGAAGCCGATGCAATGAAGCACGCTCACGGCGACATAGGCCAGACCCATGCCGAACAGCGCGACCGCGCCGGCGCCGGCCAGTGCCCCGGCGATGCGCGCCGAATCGGCCGTGGTGCGCGAAACGGCGAGCGCCCCCAGCAACTGGTTGGCGGGCATGATCTGGCCGATCAGGGCCTGGCGCATCACCAGGTCGGAGGGGCGGATCAGGCCGACCGCGGCGGCAATGGCGAACACATGCCAGGGCAGCAACGCGTCGCTCAGTGCGAGCGTCGTGAGCGTGGCGGCCAGCACCGCATAGGTCGCGCGCGTCACGCACAGGATGGTGCGATGCCCGAAGCGGTCGCCGGCCACGCCGAACAGCGGCGACAACAGCGCGCCGGCCCACTGCACCGCGCCATACAGCACCAGCATCTGCACCGACCCGGTAGTCACCAGCACATACCAGCCGAGGATCAGGGCCTCCATCTCGAAGGCCCACGACACCGCCAGATCGGCCGGCCACTGGAAGCGGAAGCTGCGCACCGCGAAGGGCGCCAACATCGGGGCGCGCAGCGCAGGCTTCACCTTGCAGGGGCCCGGACCAAGGAAATCGGGCGGGCGGCTACGGCTTTTGGAATCAAGGGAAGCACGAGGTTTGGCCGGTCTGCTGGATTCGCCGTGACAATTACGCTGATGGCGGAAGCGGCATTTTGTGAGCGGAAGGTTGCCGAATCCGCAATGCTACAGTGAAGCTTGGCTGGCACAGGTTTGGGCTTTGCCGCAAACCGGAGACGGAGATGCGCAAGCGCGAATCCCCGGGCACTTCAGCGCCGCACCGGCACACTCCTGATCAACGGCGAGCCGGCCGCCTCACTGCAATCGAAGATCGGCATCAACAAGTTCATCTCGTGGTCGGGCCTGGATATCGGCCGCGACCACGGCAGCCCGGTATCGCACCATGCTGCGGCGGTCGGCTTCACGGGCTTTCTGAAGAAAGTGATGGCGCCGCTGGCGCCGCTGCGCGCCGTTGACCAAGAGAACGCGGCGAAGGCGGCGATGGGACGGCATGACGCTTGTTCCCAGCCTATTTCAGCCAGGTGAATTTCGGCAGGCTGGTTGCGCCTTTGTCAAAGGTGATGGTCATATTGCACAGCGCAGCGTTTTTCGCGGCAATCAGGCAATCGGGAAAATCGACATTGCCTATCCGGAATGACTGCAGCGCGTCGTCGACCACGGCTGCGTCTTCGACCTCGAAATCGGCATTGCCAAGGAGGGTGTCAACAAAGTGTGCAATTTTCCTGCGGTCGGCGCTGTAGGCCGATTTGAGAGTCCAGATGGCTTCGGCCAGAACCACGTGATTGACGTAAATCAATTCGCCTTGCGCGTGGATCAGAAGCCAGCGCCTGATGCTTGCGACCTGCGCTGGATCATCGTTGGTCGCCAGGCGCAGGAGGATATTGGTGCCGACGCCGATCACTTGTGTTTCGGCTTGTGCCTGGCTTTGAGCGTTTTGGCGATGGCGGCTTTCATGTCGTCGCCGGTCATGACCTTGCGACCCGGTTCGTCGAGAACGCCGATGAAGTCGTCCAGACTTCCGCGCCGTACGCGCAGGGTTACGCTGGCGTTCGAGAGCATGTGAAAGTCCAGCTTGTCGCCCGCCTTGAGCGACAGCCCGTCGCGAATATCCTTTGGGATGGTCGTCTGGCCCTTGCCGGTGAGGGTCGCTGTGCTCATGATGCTCCTTGCGAAAAATGGAATCGTAAGGAAAGATCATGGCAAATTGCGAAGGACCGTCAGGCCCTCTCCCCCCATATTTCGCTCGCCATCGCCGCACCACTCCGCCAACGATTTCAACTTGGCGCAAGCGATCGGCGGATGCACCGCGCCGCATCCCTCGTAGCGCCTGTGGATGTTTGAAAGATTGAACGTCTTGTCTTCGAACATCGCAGTTTTCTGATGGAGAAATTCCATGAATTCCACCGCCGCTGAAACCGAAGCGCTTGCTTCCCGGACATGGGTTGATCGCCGCACGGTATTTGTCGAGCCCACCGATGGCCGACAATCGGGCTTTCCGGCAGATCGCTTCGGGCGCCTTGCCAAGGCGACAGACGAACAGTTGACGAAGGTCAGCTTGCGACTCGATGGCGCTGCGCTGCGCTGGGATGAACTCGATGAAGACATCACCGTGGGGGGCCTCGTCGCCGGGGGCTTCCAGCCGGCTTTGCCGGTGGCGGTGCAGGCCTTTCGACCACAAAGTCGGCGGGTGTTGGAAAGGCTTGCATCGCCGCGTCGAATCAGGCGCTCCGGCAAACCTCCAGTACTGCGATGTGTCGCACTTTGGACTACACAGGCAGAAGCGGCGTTTCAATTCCCTGGCGCGCGAGCGCCACGACATCGCCCGTCCCCGCGCTCGGTGTGCCCTAAATCATCTGCAGGCCGCCGTCGATGAGAATCGACTGCCCGGTCATGCCGTCGGATTCGCCCGAACCCAGGTAGACGGCGAGGTCGGCGACTTCCCTGGGTTGCAGAAAGCGCTTCAGCGGCACCCGTGCGAGCCCCGCCTCCATCACCTTTTCAAACGGCACGCCAAGAATCCGCGAATGCTCGCGAAATCCTTCGATCATGTCGGTTTCGACGAAGCCGGGGCAGATCGCGTTGACGTTGACCGAGTAGGCGCCCATCTCGAGCGCAGCGCAGCGCGTCAAGCCCACCACGGCGTGCTTGGAGGCGTTGTAGGCGCCCTGGTTCATCGAGCCCGCCTTGCCGGCGGTGGAGGCGATGTTCACCACCTTGCCGCTGCGGTTGGCCTGCATGTGCCTGAGCGCCAGTTGCATCACGTGGAACGCGCCATAGACGTTCACCTTCATGATGCGGTCGAAATCCTCGAAGCTGTATTCGGTGATGCGTGCCGCCTTGTAGACGCCGGCATTGTTGACCAGCACATCGATGCGGCCGCCGACCTTGATCGCCTGTGCGACCATGACCTCGACCGCGGCGCGGTCGCTGACATCCGCGCAGTGCAGCCATGCGGTAACGCCAAGCGTCTCGGCCGCTGCCTTCACTTCGGCCAGCTTGTCGCGGTTGGTGGCAACCAGGAAAAGGTTGGCGCCTTCTTCGGCATAGCGCAGCGCGATGGCGCGCCCGATGCCGCGGCTGGCGCCGGTGATCAATGCGGTGCGGCCGGCTAGCCGGCCGGGTTTTGCTGTTGATGTCATGGATTCAGCCTTTCGAAACGAGGGTTTGAGAACTTGCCGGTCGCCACCCGTCGGCGCCAGTGGTGCGTGTGTTCTGGTGATTGTATTTGTGCACGCGAGCCGATGGGCCGGAATGCATGGTTCAGATCGGCGTCGATGCTCCGTCAATTCAATGCTGTGCAGGAGTTGCCGCATCGATCCGGTCTGCCAGTCCGGCCCTGAGCGCAATGCCGCCCCGTCCCTGGCTCGATCCCGCACACGGTGGCGTTGTCGGTGTATTTCGGCGACCCCGATGGCAATCGCGTCGAACTGTTCGTTGATACACCGTGGTACGTCACCCAGCCGACGCGCGAAGCGCTTGATCTTTCGATGTCGGACGCCGGGTTGATGGCCTCGGTCGAGGCCTTCGCGCGCAAGCAGCCGGGATTCTGTTCACGGGCGGAATGGTCGGCGCAACTGAAAAAAAGAATCGAAGCGGCGCAGCCGGCCTAGCCGACCAGCGACCAGTTGGCTGCGCAGCCGCACGCGCTCAGGCTTTCGGGTCGAGCGCGCGCAGGACTCCGGCGCGCTCTTTCGCCGCCGTCATCAGGAAACTGGCCTCCGAACCGCCAAGAATGAATTGCACGCCCATGGCGATGAACTTCTGCATCAGCGCCGGCGCGTATACGCCGCCCATGCCGGTGAACTTGCCGTGCCTGCGGCAGGCGCCGATCACCCGGGCATACGCTTCTTCCACCCGCGGATGATCGAACTGGCCGGGAATGCCCATCTCGGCGCACAGATCGTTGGTGCCGATCAACAGCACGTCGATGCCCGGCACAGCTGCGATTTCCTCGCAGGCGGCCAGGCCGGCAGGTGACTCGATCATCGCGATCACCAGCGTTTCCTCGTTGACTTCGCGCATGGTGTCGACCAATGGTTGGGTGGCGAAGTGGGTCTGCGGCAGGGGGCCGCCGACCGAGCGGTGACCCTGCGGCGGAAACCGCGTGAAGCCGGCGATGATTTGCGCCTGGGCAGCGGATTCGATATGCGGCAGCACCACGCCCTGGGCGCCGTTGTCGAGTGCGCGGGTGGAGTGGTGGTGCTCGATGCCGGGCGCGCGCACGATCGGCGTGATGCCGAAACCCAGCGCAGCACAGGATAGTTGCGCCGCAGTGTCGACGGTGGTGGCGCTGTGTTCGCAATCGATGAACAGCCAGTCGTAGCCACAGGCGGCGGCGATCTGCGCGATTTCGACGCCACGCGACAGGCGCACCCCGAAGCCCAACGCCAGGCGGCCTTCGCGCAGCAGGCGCCTGGTGCGGTTCTGGATGATCATGGCAAATCCTTCATGTCAGGTGATCGGGATTGAATGCACGGGGCGTGCCTTGCGAAAGTTGACGCGCCGGCGATATGTCCGCATGCGCCAGCGCGGCGTCGCATGCTTCAGGCGTTCCAGTAGGCCTCAAGCGCGGCGATGTGCCGAGCCTTTGCTTGCGCCGGCAGGAAGGCCGCTTCGAAACCGTTGCGCGCAATCGCCAGCACGTCGTCGGCGCTCAGTTCGAGCGCTTCCTGGGTGGCGTTGTAGTTCTCGTTCATGTAGCCGCCGAAGTAGGAGGGATCGTCGGAGTTGATGGTGACGGCCACCCCGGCGTGCAGCAGGGTTTTGAGGTTGTGCGCGGCGAGTGTGGGAAACACCTTCAGCTCCACATTCGACAGCGGACACACGGTCAATGGAATGCGTGATTGCGCCAGCCGGGCGACCAGCGCCGAATCTTCGCCGCAGCGCACGCCGTGGTCGACGCGGTCCACCCGCAGCAAGTCGATGGTGTCGGCCACATAGGATGCCGGCCCCTCCTCGCCGGCATGCGCGACGGTCTTCCAGCCTTCGGCGCGCGCGCGCTCGAAGGCGCGCACGAACTTGGCCGGCGGGTTCGGCAGTTCCGGCCCGCCCAGGCCGATGCCGACCACCCGCTCGCGCACGTGGCGCACCTGGTCGAACATCGCCAGTGCGTCTTCTTCCGACCACTGGCGCTGGATGCCGAAGATCAGGCCGGTACTCATGCCGAAGCGGGTCTCGGCCTGCTTCAACGCATTCCAGGTGCCTTCGAACATCGCCTCGAAAGCGACGCCGCGACGGGTGTGCGCCTGCGGGCTGATGAACACCTCGGTGTGCCGCACGTTCTCGCTGTGCACCTTTTCCAGGTAGGCCCAGGTCATGTCGAAAAAATCGGCCTCGGTCAAAAGCACGGTGAGGCCGGCGTAATAGACATCGAGAAAATCCTGCAGGTTGCGAAACGAATAGGCCGCGCGCAATTCGTCTTCGGAACCCCATTTGAGGGCGACCTTGTTGCGCCGCGCCAGGCGGAACATCAGGTCGGCTTCGAGCGAGCCTTCAAGGTGCATGTGCAGTTCGGCTTTGGGCATGCCGGCGATGCGGGAACGCATATCGGTGGCCGCGGAGGTTGAGTGGGTATGCAATTTGCTCTTTCAATTTCACGAATACCACGCAGGGCTTGCGCGGCACGGGTTGCAATGGTCCTGACGTACTTGTGCCGCGGTCGGCATGCTGATCGCGCAACGATGGCCGCAGCGTGCATGATCGCGGCCCAATTAGCTTAACATTCGAAGCATGCGACAGGCAGCTGGGGGCCGACTCACGCTGCTGTTGCGCAGGTCGAATGACCTGCATCAATATATCTACAGGGGAGTTCCGATGAAAGTTTCGCGCATGTTCGCAAGGCCGTTGCAAATCGCAGTGGCCGCGTTGGTGGTGGCTCTGGCCGCCGCGCAGTTTTCGCCAGTGGCCCAGGCGCAAGCCCAGGCCAAGCCGCTCAAGAAAGTCAAGATTGCGGTCGGCACCACGGTCATCAATGTCGGCTACCCGTGGCTTACGCTGCCGATCGCGCTCGACTACTGGAAAGCCGAAGGCTATGACGTCGAGGTGCTGCCGGTGGGCGCTTCGCTGCAGGCCCTGCAACAGATGGTGGCCGGCAATGTCGATTTCGCGCAGCTCAATTCCAGCGTGGTGATCCAGGCCAATGTGGTCAACTCGATTCCGGCGCGGGTGGTGATGAACAATGGCGTCATCGACTGGTCACTGGCCACGCTCGAAGACGGCCCGATCAAGGACGTGCGCGATCTCAAGGGCAAGACCATCGGCGTTTTCAGCCTGGCCACCGGCGGCATCGCCTTCATGAAGTCCTACATGCGGGCCAACGGCATGGATCCGGACAAGGATGTGAGCCTGGTTGCGGTCGGCCTCGGTGCGCCCCCGGTCGAGGCATTGCGCACCGGCAAGGTGCAGGCCCTGCTGTTCTGGGCCTCGGCCAATGCCACCTTCGAGAACGCCGGCTTGAAACTGCGTTACTTGCGCGGTGCCGACTGGCGCAAGTTTCCTGATTTCACCTTTTCCACCCTGCAGACGACCATCGACGCCGACCCGGCGATGGTCGAGGCGATCGCGCGCGGCGCGGCCAAGGCCACCATCTTCGCCTGGGCCAATCCGGATTGCGCCCGCCGCATGCACTGGGCTCGCTGGCCCAACACCAAGCCTACCGGGGTCGACGATGCCACCGCGGCACGCTTCGACATGAACAACCAGAAAGCGCAACTCGACTCGATGACCGACGCCTTCCAGATGAACGGCGGCAAGCTGGTAGGCAATGCAACCCCCGACGCCTACTCGCGGATTCAGAACTTCATGCTGGAAGCCAAGCTGATCGAAAAGGTCCTGCCGCCGGCCGGCTACATGGTGGGTATCCCTGGCTTCTACGACAAGATCAACAGTTTCGACGTGGCGGCGGTGCGCGCGCAGGCGGCCAATTGCCCGGTGAAGTGAGCAGGCCGGCGACGCCCCTGGTACGTCCGGTCGTCGCTCTCGCGCGCGCCCGATGCTGATTGACGTAAGCGCGCTCAACAAGGTCTACCGCACCCGCGAGGGTGCGGACATCAACGCCTTGTCGAACGTCGACTTCAGCATTCGCGAAGGCGAGTTCGTCACCGTGGTCGGCCCCAGCGGCTGCGGCAAGAGCACCCTCTTGAAGATTCTGGCCGGCACCCTGCGCCGCACTTCGGGCCGGGTGACCATGCGCGGCGCGCCGATCGACGGGCCGAACCGCGACGTCGGCGTGGTGTTCCAGGCGCCGGTGCTGCTGCCCTGGCGCACGGTGTTGGAAAACGTGATGCTGCCGATCGAAATCCAGAAGCGTGACCGCGTGCAATACACCGAAAAAGCCAGGAGCTATCTCAAGCTGGTCGGGCTTGAAGCCTTCGAAGGCAAGTATCCGAACGAGCTTTCGGGCGGCATGCAGCAGCGCGTCGGCATCAGCCGCGCGCTGGTGCATGACCCGGCGCTGCTCTTGATGGACGAACCCTTCGGCGCGCTCGACGCGATGACGCGCGAGAGCATGAACCTCGAACTGCTGCGCATCTGGAACGAAAGCAGGAAGACCGTGCTGCTGGTGACCCACAGCATTCCCGAAGCGGTATATCTGGCCGACCGGGTGATCGTGATGTCGCCGCGGCCGGGGCGGATCAGCGAGATCATCGAGATCGACCTGCCGCGTCCGCGACCGCTGGAGATCATCAATTCCGAGGTCTTCGGCCGCCATGTGGTGGCGATCCGCCGGCATTTCCAGTCGCTCGGTGCGCTTGACGCATGATGAGGACAAAGCCCTTATGAGCCGCGCGACCAGCGAAGAGCACGAACTGCTGGAGTCCGGCAAGCCGCGCACTCTGGGCCAGACGCTGCGCGAAAAGCCGGAGATTCCGCTGGCGATCCTGTTGTTCGTGGGCCTGATCGGGGGCTGGGAGGCGGCAGTGCGCCTGTTCGAGATCCCGAAGATCGTGTTGCCGGCGCCTTCCGCGGTCGGCGCCGCCTTGTGGAAGGGCATGACCGGCGATTTCCTGATGCACTTTGGCGTCACCTTTTATGAAACCATTGCCGGCTTCGTGCTCGGTTCCATCACCGGCCTTGTACTGGGTGCGCTGATCAGCCAGTTCCGGCTTCTCGAACGCACGCTCTACCCCTACATCGTCGCCTTCCAGACCCTGCCCAAGGTGGCGATCGCACCGATCATCGTGATCTGGTTCGGCTACGGCGTCACCTCGAAGATCGTGATCACCGCGACCATCGCCTTCTTTCCGCTTCTGGCCAACACCATCGTCGGCCTGCGTTCGGCGCCTGCCGAGCAGATCGAACTGATGGTGGCCTTCACCGCGTCACGTTGGCAGGTATTTCGCCTGGCACGGCTGCCGCAGGCGCTGCCCTACATCTTCGTCGGGCTCGATGTGGCGATCGTGCTGTCGGTGATCGGCGCCATCGTCGGCGAATTCGTCGGTGCGCAGGCCGGTCTTGGTTACCTGATCCTGCAGAAGAATTTCAACATGGACATGGCGGGTGTGTTCGCGATCCTGATCGTGCTTTCCGCCATGGGCATCGGCCTGCACCTGCTGGTCAACGCGGTCCAGCGCCGTGTCGTATTCTGGATGGATAACAGCAGCGACCGGGTGATGGGCGCGTAGCGCGCGAATTCAAAAGGGAGAAACAGCATGTCACTGACGATCGTGGACGAAGCTTCGAAGATCGCGACCGCGCCGCGCGCGGCCACCCGCGAAGAATTGCCCGTGCTTGACCTGGGTCCGCTTTTGCGCGGCGAACCGCTCGACGCGCTGGCGCGGCAGCTGCGCCACGCCTGCGAAACCATCGGTTTCTTCTACGTCAGCAACCATGGTGTGCCGCAGAAGGTCGTGGATGACGTGTTCGCCGCGACCAAAAGGTTCTTCGACCTGCCCGAGTCTAAGCGTCTCGAAATCAAGCTTGACGATCGCTTCCGCCGCGGCTTCATGCCCTATGGCATCAACCAGCATCCGGGCTTCGCACCCGACCTCAAGGAAAGTTACGAATACTCGCTCGACCTGCCGATGGACGATCCGACGGTGGTGGCCGGATTGCCGCTGCACGGCCCCAACCGCTGGCCGGCCGACATGCCGTGGCTGCGTGAGGCGGCGGAAGCGTATTTCAACCAGACCATGGAACTGGGCAAGCGCCTGTTGCGCCTGTTCGCGCTGAGCCTTGGCATGGAAGAGAAGTTTTTCCTGCAATACATGAAAAAGCCGATGGTGCAAACACGCCTGTTCCATTATCCGCCGCAGCCGCCGGTGGCGCGTGACGCCGAATTCGGGGTGGCGCCACATTCCGACTACGGCATGATCACGCTCCTGACGCAGGATCCGATCGGCGGGCTTGAGCTGCGCAAGCGCGACGGCGAGTGGGTGGCCGCCCCGTGGATAGCAGGCACATTCGTGATCAACCTGGGTGACATGTTCAAGGTGTGGACCAACGACGTGTATGTGTCCAACCTGCACCGGGTGGTCAACCGCAGCGGCCGCGAACGCTATTCGATTCCGACCTTTTTCAACCTTGACTACGACGCCCCGGTGGCATGTCTGCCGCAATGCCAGTCGCCCGAGCGGCCGGCGAAGTACGCGCCGATCAAGTCAGGCGATTACCTGGTGAGCCGTTTCAAGACGGTGCAGAAGCTGGACCGGAGCGTCAGTTGAAGACCTTGGATCGAACGATCGGCAGCGTGGCGTCAGTTCCAGCGGCGTGTCGCCGGGATTCGACCGCCGCGATGAAATCCCGTGCGGCCGCGGAGATTTGAACTGTGGCGTGCACGTCACGACCAAGGAAATGCTGAACAAGTCCTTAGCCGAAGAAGGTCCTCTTGGAACACGCTCAATCGATACGGAATTTCGTTCGATAGTCCGCAACCCGGGACTTGTTCAGCGTTTTCCTAGCGGTTTGCAGGCAGTCCGTGCTGGCGTTCCAGGCCAGCGCGACGCATTCTCGTCGCTGCCTGCAGTAGTGTTTCGTCTGCAGTGGAATCAAACGATTCCCCGGAAAGCGCTGGAAATGTGTTGTGCGCCGGGTCGACAACGGCGTGCGCGGCGCGGCGCGCCAATTGCGCCGCCACAATGCGTGCCGCGGCTTGCGGGTAGTGTCGCCGCAAGTACGCAGCCATGTAGGCGTCGGCGAGGATTTCGCCCCATAGTTCAAGTTTCGACACGGGCTTGAGCCGGAGTCTGCCACGCTCATCCCTGGCGGCGGCGACAGACGAGATGAATTGAATCGCCGGATCGGCGGCGGTCAACCCTGCATGGCGTTCCTCGCAATGGCCGATTTCGTGCGCGATCATGCCTTCGAGCAAGACGCCGCGATCCTCGGCTGGAAGCGCGGACTGCGCTTCGGCGATGTAGGAAGAGTTTTCCAGCGCAAGCACCAGGCATTCACGATTGGTGAAATACGCGGACATGGCGATCGTCCGGTCCGGATTGTCGGTGAACGCAAGGCGCACTGCGTAGCCCCGCGGGCCGATGTTTTCGAGCACACGCGCCAGGGCACTGCTTACGTCGCCGGCGTGTGCGGACGCCATGCAGAGCATGGTCACCAGCAGCTTGGCAAGGGTAGATACCGGAAACATCCCTCAACATCGGCCGGATGTCCCGAATCTGTCGGGCAGAGAAGATGCGGAATTTGCAGCTTATTCCGGATTCCGTGTTCGCATTCCGTGTTGATCGGTTCCGGCGATTGTCCGTGCGCGGATCACGGGATGGCCGCGAACGGCTGCACAACCGCATGCATGTGCGCCGGTAGCAGGTGGCGGCCTGCAGTGCGAACGCCGGGCCCTGGAAGTGAACGGCGGGCGCTTGCGCCCTTCCTTCAATCGGCCGCCTTCGCCCCCGAGGCCTTGACCACCGGCGCCCAGCGCTCGATCTCGCGCCGGATGAAGGCATCAAAAGCGTCCGGCGCGGTTGCCGCCGGTTCCATGCCGACCTCGGCCATGCGATTCTTCACCTCCGCCATGGCGAGCACGCGGCCGATGTCGGCGCTGGCCCTGCGCACAATGTCGCGCGGCGTCGCCGCCGGCACCACCACGCCCGAGATGCTTTTCACGTCGAACCCCGGCACCGCTTCGGCGATGGTGCCGATCTCGGGGTTGCTGGCCGCGCGTTCGTTCGAGGTGATGGCGATCGCCTTCATGCGCCCGGCCTTGATGTGCCCCATCGAGGCGAACATCGGATCGAACAGCAGCGGCACGCGGCCGGCGATCACATCCGGGTAGGCGGCGCTGCCGCCCTTGTAGGGCACATGGACCATGTCGATGCCGGCCAGGGTCTTGAGCAGTTCGCCCGCCAGATGCATCGAGGTGCCGGTGCCGGGCGTGGCATACGATAGCGGCGCTTTCTTCGCCAGCGCGATCAGTTCGCGGATGTTGTTGGCTTCCAGCGACGGCGTCGCAGCCAGCAGGATGTGCGAGATCGCCACCAGCGAAACACCGGACAAATCCTTGACGGTGTCGAAGGGCATCGAACTGCGCAGGCTCGGGTTGATCACGTGCGCGGTGATCACCATGCCCATGGTGTATCCATCGGGTGCCGACTTGGCCACGAAATCGGTGCCGAGCACGGTACCGGCGCCCGGCTTGTAGTCCACCACGACGCTCTGGCCCCACAGCTCGCCCAGCTTTTGCGAGATCAGCCGCGCGATGATGTCGGTGGCGCCGCCGGCGCCGAATGGCACCACCAGCTTGACCGGACGGTTGGGCCACGCGCCTTGCGCGCGTGCCAGTGCGGGGGCAGCGGCGAGTGCGGCCGCGGTTTTGAGCAGGGTGCGTCTGCGCATGCGAGGGTCCTTTATCGTTGATTCGCGTCGGCTAGTTTCGGCACGCCACCCGAGGCGCGCGGGTCGTCGGCGTACAGGGCCTTGAAGTCATAGGTGCAGTCGCGCCCGGGTTGCGGCGGAATGCCGTTCGCGGCCATCAGATTGAATTCCGGCGCCACGTCGCGAAAGCCAGGCGTGTCCAGCCACAGACGCACCAGCAGGCGCGCGCGCTCGGCTTCGGGGAATTGCGTGAAGCCGGTGCGCGCATGCAGCACCGCATAGTTGTTGACGATCATCATGTCGCCGCGCGCCAGGGTGAATTCGGCCCGGTTGGCAGGCGACCTTGCGACCTCGTCGAACATGTCGAGCGCTTCGATCTCGAGATCGGTGAGCGGCACGCCGCGGCTCTTGTGGCCGCCGGCGATGCCGGCACGCTGGTAGCGGCATGACAACTGGCCGGAGCGCATGGTGAATACCGGGGTGCGGTACGGCGTGGTGGGCTCCTCGCCCGGCCCTTCTTCACCCAGGCGATGGTAATGAAAGCCCTTGTAGAGCGGCTCCAGCAGGTGCGGTGCGCGCGCCAGAATCTCGTTGTGGATCGCCGCGGCTGACGCGAGAAAGGAAAGCCCGCCACTTTGCGCCGGCTGCCAGCAAGCCAGCGCGATCATCGCCGTGATGTCGCTGTGCAGGCGCAGTTCCAGATTGCTGCGATACATGCGCGGGGTCGGGTCGGCGCTGCTGGCATCGATCACCTGGGTCACCAGGTCACCGCGCGCGTTCTGCGACAGCGGTTCGCCGAAGCGGGTGCCGATGATCCAGGTGGCGGCGGTGAACTCGGCCAGCGTCATGCCTTCGCATGGAATGCCGGTCAGTAGTGCGAAGCCGCGACCGTTCCTGACATCCTCCACGGCGCGGTCGACACGACGGTTCAGGGCCGGCAAGTCGAAGTCGGCGCGCTTGAGCAGTTGCGGCGCGTCGAGGCGGCCGGCAGCCCCCAGGCGCCTGACAGCGGCCGCCAGTTCGCCGCGCGCCGGCGCGTCCAGGGTGAGTGCGAAAAGTTTCGGCGGGCCCACGGATTCGCGGTTCCAGCACATCGGGCCGCTGGCAGGCTGGTGGTCGGTCATGAAGTTTTCCAGGGTTGCGGCAGAGCCGGGTCGGCCGCAGGCGTATTGCCGACCATTATTGTCGCGCCATTTTGATTCCGGGCCGATGGCGCTGCAGGTTTGCGCGGTCTGCATTAAGCTTGCAGGCCGCGCGGAGCGTGCTCAAAACGGCGCATCGAGGGCCGGAACAACGAGGGGACAAGCGTGCGTTTACATCATCTGCTGGTAGTGCTGGTGCTCTGCCTTTCTGCCGGCGCCAGTTTTTCGCAAGCCTACCCGTCACGCCCGGTGAAGATCATCGTGCCCTTCGCCGCCGGCGGCGGGCCGGACGTGCAAACGCGCCAGATGGCGCCCAAACTGGCCGAAGCGCTCGGTGGCGCGGTGGTGGTCGAGAACCGCGTCGGCGCCGCCGGTATCGTGGCCGCCGAAGTGGTGGCGCAGGCGGCACCCGATGGCTATACGCTCCTGGCCGGCTCGGTCTCGCAGGTGGTGCAGAAGATCCTGCGGCCGGCGGCCAAGTTCGATCCTCTCGGCAGCTTCATCCCGATCAGCGTCACCAATACCGCGCCGGTGGTGCTGATCGTGACCACCGATTCGCCGATCAAGTCGGCCAGGGAGCTGGAAGACGCGATCAAGGCCAGTCCCGGCAAGTTCAACTACGGCTCGGGCGGCGTCGGCACCGCGGCGCACATCGCTGGCGCCACCTTTGTCAGCCTGCGCGTGCTCAATGCGACCCACGTGCCCTACCGCGGTTCGGTTGAAATCATGCCGGCCTTGCTGGGCGGGCAGATCCAGTTCGCGTTTCCGATTGCCGGTACCGGCGTGCCGCATGTGAAAGCCGGCAAGGCGCGTGCGCTGGCGGTGAGCGGTGCGAAACGCCTGCCTTCACTGCCTGATGTGCCGACCTTGAAGGAATTGTTCGGCGACGAGCTGTTCGTGCAGGAATCCTGGGGCGGCGTGTGGGCACCCGCCGGCACGCCGGCGCCGGTGATCGCGAAGCTGTTCGCGGCGACGCGGCAGGCCATGGCCGACCCTGCCCTGCGCGCCCAGTACCAGGCCGGTGGGTCTGAAGTGGAGGTGTCCGCCTCGCCCGAGGAATTCGCCGCCTTCATGAAGGCGGAGACCGGCAAGTGGGCCAAACTGATCCAGATTTCCGGCGCCCGAGCCGAGTAGAACATGTCTCTCAACGCACTCGAAGGCATCCGCGTCATCGATCTCTCGCATGTGATCGCCGGGCCGACCGCTTCCCATTACCTGGCGCTTGAAGGTGCCGAGGTGATCAAGGTGGAGAACCCGGCTACCGGCGATATCCTGCGCGGCCGTGCCGCCGACAATCTGGCCGACGGCGTTTCGATCGGCTTCGCCGCGATCAATGGTGGCAAGCAGTCGCTGGCGATCGACTTGAAGACTGCACGCTGTCGCGAGGCGCTCGCCGCGCTCATCGCCACGGCGGACGTGTTCATCGAGAATTTCCGCCCCGGAGCGGTGGCGCGCCTGGGCTTCGACTATGCGGCGGTCAAGGCGATCAAGCCCGACATCATTTACGCCTCGATCTCCGGCTTCGGCCAGGAGGGCGAATGGGGCAGACGCGCCGCCTACGACCACGTGGTGCAATCGGCGGTGGGCATGCCGATGCAGCAGGGGCGCGAAGGGGAAGATCCCTTGAAGGTGGGTTTCCCGGTGATCGACACCGCCACCGGCATGGTCGGCGCACAGGCCGTTCTCGCCGCGCTGATCCGGCGCCTGCGCCGTGGGCAGGGCGCCTATCTGGATATCTCGATGGCGCAGGCGGCATTGCAACTGATGTGGCCGGATGCCGCGCGTGCCGGCGTGACCGGCCGCGACGCGGTGCGGGTGGGCAACCGCGGTTTTTCCGGCAGCCCCGGCGGCTCCACCTTCCGCTGCGCCGACGGCTGGATTTCCACTGCCGCCAACACTTCGCGCCAGTTCCGGATTTTTTGCGAAGTGATCGGCCTGCCGCAGGTGCCTGACGATGCGACACTGGTTGAACCCGCGTCGATGGGCGCGGGCAATGGCTTTGCGGTCGCGGTCGATGGCGAGCGCCTGCAGGTGATGTTTGCTGCAGCCATTGGCCGCCTGCCAGCAGCCGACCTGGAAGCCCGGCTTGCGGCACGCGATGTGCCCTGCGCGCGCATGGTGACGCTGGCGGAGTTCTTGAGGCGGGCGATGGCCGGCGGCATGCTGACCCTGCCATTGCGCAGCACCGCGTATGCGCGCGGTACGCTGACCGATTTCGGCGCCGGCTTCAAGGCCGACGGCAGCGATGGCGCTGCACTGGCGCCGGCGCCGCGTCTCGGGCAGCACACCGCGGCGATCCTGGCCGAAGTGGGGTTTTCCGCGACCGAGATCGCGGCACTCGCCAGGGACGGCAAGGCAAGGGTTTAGTGTCTGCGCGAGACTACAAGTGTCTTGTGAAACTCGGCGGTGGCGCCGTTTGTGGTGCCGGCGCAAGCCCTCGCTTGTCGTTCCCCCGCAAACCTTCGCTTGTCGTTCCCGCGCAGACGGGAACCCGGTGATCGCGGCGCACCGGGTGCCCGCTTGCGCGGGCATGACAAACGTCATCGATTGGCGCGGCCCTGCCTCCATGGCACTTGGCTTTGTCTCGCAAATTCCCATCCAATGATTGGATAAATCATGTTCGGCGTCGTCGATTACGGGGCTTTTGTCATCGCGGTCATTGTGTTCCTGGCCATTCCCGGGCCGGGCAACCTGGCCATCATCACCTCCACCAGCAAGGGCCGCATCATCGGTGGCCTGGCGGCAACCCTGGGTGTGATCGCCGGTGACCAGGTGTTGATGTGGCTGGCGGTGGCTGGCGTAGCCACCCTCTTGACCTCGAACCCGGCGGTGTTTTCGCTGGTGCAATACGCCGGCGCGATTTACCTGGCGTATCTGGGCATGCGCATGATCCTGGCCAAGCCCGGCGATGCGCCGATCCTCAACATGGAAGCGCGCCGCTTTTTCGGCCAAAGCATGATGATCACCCTGCTCAACCCCAAGGCGATCGTGTTCTACATGGCGTTTTTTCCCTTGTTTGTCGATCCGGCCCAGCATCGGGGCCTCGTCACCTTCGCCGCGATGGCGTTCACCATCGCCTGCCTGACTTGGCTTTACTGCGTGATCGTCATTCTCATCACCCACTTTGCCGCCGAGCGCATGCGTGCGAGTCCGCGGGTGACCGGGTGGCTTAACAAGACTGCGGGGGTTTTTCTGCTTGGGTTCGGGGTGAAATTGGCGGTGGGCCGGTAGGCGCTTCGAAGATTGCGGCGCCGACAAGCGAAATCGCTGTGTGATCGCGGCCGGTCGTGGCCATGCCGACACCTTGCTGCTGTGGCGATGCACGCGCCATTCCCGACGATTGAAATTCATTGGGTTTGGCAAGTTTTGTTCACGACGCAGGAACAACGATAAGTACAACTTTTACGTATCTGAAATACGGAAAAGTCATATTTCTCTTGCCCGGTGGCCAGCCGAGTGCTAACTTTTCCGTATCTGAAACACGGAAAAGTTAGAGACAATGACCCTTCATCTCGTTGGCGAGACCATCGACAAGACCCGCAGCCACTATCTGGCTGAGACGGGCAAGCTCGTCCAGTTGATGCGGGGCATCTATGTGGATGCAGCCGACGACGTTGATCAGACCGTCCTCGCCCATTCCGTCCGCATTGGCCGCTACCTCTATCCCAATGCTTACCTGGCGGCGGCGAGCGCCGTTTTGCTGGGGCCGACCCGCGACGGACGCCTCTACCTGACCGGGCCGCGCGTGCAGCGCACGCGCCTGCGGGCACTGGAGATCGTTCAGAACAAGGCTCCGGCGAAGCCCTCGCTCGCTTCCGCCACCGTTGCCGACAGCCTGGGCGAGTTCACCGTCAATGTCTCCTCGATCCGCCAGAGGTTTTTGGAGGCCTTTCGCCTGCGCAGCGAACACGCCGCGTCCATCGATGCGGCTACGCGCGAGGCCATCGCCGCCCGTCTTGTCGAGGAGTACGGCGGCGCGCAGGCCGCCAGCGACGCCGTATGGGCGCTGGCCCGCGAAAACGACTGGTATCGCGAGGGCGAGGGGGCCGGGAAGTACCTGCTGCGCGGGCCGTCGATTGCGATCGCGCGCAACGAGGCCGCGTTCGCCTTGACCGTGGCATGGCACGGCCTGCCCATCGGCACCCTCGTTCATGACGGATTCGAGTGGCGCTGGTCGCAGGCCGACAGCGGCTTGCGCATGCCGCCAGTCATCCGCCAGACGATGCCGGGCAGGTTGCCGCCCTTCGTGGTCTCTCTGCTGCCGGAAGGCTGGTTGGAGAGCGTCCTGCACGACCGCGACGAGCGAGCCATGCTTCGCTCGGGCAGGCGCTACTTGTCCAACATCACGCTGGCCGAGAACGCCGATGAGCTTGCCGCCCTGTCGCTCGATGTCCTCGCGACGCCGCTCGCCGCACACACAGCGGCGGGGGTGTTCACAGGCACCTATGCCGGGCCCGGTCGCAGCGCGATTGCGCAGGACTTCGAGCGCAACCTCGCTGCGATCTATGACCGTGCCGATACGCCGCGCCTCTCCGGCGTGCAGATCAAGGCACCGATGACGCTCGATCCGGGCGGCCGGCTTTCGCCCTCCATCGGAACACCTTTCACCCACATCCTGAAGCCCGCAGGGACCAGCGGCTTCGAGGCCTTGCCGCTGGTTGAATGGGTCGGACTTGCCCTGGCACGGAAAGCCGGGTTCATGGTCCCGGCAAGCGCACTGGTGGCGATGCCTGACGGCATGCCCCCGGCGCTTCTGGTCGAGCGCTTCGACATTCGCACCGATGCGAACGACCAGCGACTGCTGGCGATGGAAGACCTTTGCTCGGTGCTCGACTTGACGCCCGCGGCCAAGTATGACGGCACCATCGAACGTGTGGCGCGCGCCCTGAGAGGTTTGTCCACATCGCCCGATGAAGACCTCATGATCCTCATGAAGCGCATCGTGTTCGCCTGGCTCATCGCCGACGGTGACATGCACCTCAAGAACATGGCCGTTCTGAAGATTGCCGAACCCGGCAATCCGGCCTTCCACAGCGTTCGTCTTGCGCCGGTCTACGACACGCTGACCACGCGCGTCTTTCCCCGTCTCGAACATGACCGCATGGCGCTGAAGCAGAACGGCAAGGACGAACGGCTCGAGCGTGCCGACTTCCTCGCGGTCTCCACAATAGCCGGGCTTCGGGTGTCGGACACCAACGCCGCCATTGACGACGTACTGGATAGGATGCGGGCTGCCGTTGCCGCGATCACGTTGCCCAAGCTTCCAGGCTATGGGCCGTCGGGCGAGACTGCCTTCACCCGAACGCTTGAGATATGCCGGGAGCGGATTGCCACGTTCGCTTGACGCGGTGCGCTGCGCATTGAAATCGCCCGCGAGGCTTTGAACAAGCCGCGTTTGAAGATTCCGGCGCTCAAAAGTATTGACTCGGGAGTGGAGCACAAGAATGGTCTTGCACAATCCCTATAATCACACTCTTCGCTTCACCTCGGCTCCACTCATCGGGACGACGGTACTGATGGACCCGCGCCAGCGGGCCGGGAGCAAGATTCAAAATGTGCGCATGTTCGTGCGCACAATCGAGGAATTGAAGTGATGTCCAGCGACCAGATCACCCGCGAAGTCAAGCGCAGAAGAACCTTTGCCATCATCTCCCACCCGGATGCCGGCAAGACCACGCTGACCGAAAAGCTGCTCTTGTTCGGCGGCGCGATTTTCATCGCCGGCAGCGTGAAAGCGCGCAAGGCTTCACGCCACGCCACCTCCGACTGGATGGAGATCGAAAAGCAGCGCGGCATCTCGGTGGCATCCTCGGTGATGCAGATCGAGTACCGCGATTGCGTGATCAACCTGCTGGATACGCCCGGCCACCAGGACTTTTCCGAAGACACTTACCGCGTGTTGACCGCGGTGGACGCCGCGCTGATGGTGATCGATGCCGCCAACGGTGTGGAAGCACAGACCCTGCGACTGATCGAGGTGTGCCGCGCGCGCAACACGCCGATCATCACCTTCATCAACAAGATGGACCGCGAGGTCAAGGAACCGCTTGATCTGATCGACGAGATCGAGAAGGTGCTGGGCATGCCGGCGGCGCCGTTCACCTGGCCGATCGGCATGGGCAAGCGTTTTGGCGGTGTGTTCGATCTGAAGCGCGACCGCATGCGCGTATTCACCGCCGGCGAAGACCGGGTGCGCGCCGACGACGACGTGATCGACGGTCTCGACAATCCGCAGATCGCGGCGCGCTATGGCGATGCCTTCACCCAGGCGAAAAACGAGATCGAGCTGGTCACCGGGGCATCACCCGAATTCGACCGCGAAGCTTTCGTGGCCGGCCGCCAGACGCCGGTGTTCTTCGGCTCGGCGATCAACAACTTCGGCGTGCGCGAGGTGCTCGATGCGCTGGTCGATCTGGCGCCGGCGCCGATCGCGCGGGTGGCGATTCAGCGCCGGGTGGAACCGACCGAGGCCAAGTTCACCGGCGTGGTGTTCAAGATCCAGGCCAACATGGACCCGGCGCACCGCGACCGCATTGCCTTCGTGCGCATGTGCTCCGGGCGTTTCGAGCGCGGCATGAAGCTGAAGATCTGCCGCACTGGCAAAGAGATTCGCACCAACACCGTGGTTTCGTTCCTGTCGCAGCGGCGCGAGCTGGTCGAGGATGCCTACGCCGGTGACATCATCGGCATTCCCAACCATGGACTTTTGCAGCTGGGCGATACGCTGACCGAGGGCGAGATCCTGCAGTTCACCGGGCTGCCGTTTTTCGCGCCCGAGCTGTTCCAGAACGTCGAGATGGCCGACCCGATGAAAAGCAAGCAGCTGCGCCAGGGCCTGGAGCAGTTGGGTGAGGAAGGCGCGATCCAGGTGTTTCGGCCAATGGGCGGCGGCATGCTGCTGCTGGGCGCGGTCGGCACCCTGCAGTTTGAGGTGGTGGCGCACCGCCTGCAGCACGAGTACGGGGCGCCGGCGCGCATGTCGGGCTCGCGCTACCACCTGGCGCGCTGGGTTACCAGTGACGAGCCGGCCGAACTCAAGCGATTCATCGATGCCAATGCGCATCGTGTGGCGCTCGACGCGGTGGACGCGCCAACCTTCCTGGCACAGCACCATACTGAATTGCGTGCGGTCGAAGGCATGTGGCCCAAAGTGCGCTTTCATGCGTTGCGCGAGCATGCAGGGTTGGTGTTTCAGGAGCGGCTTGCGGGATAGTTGATCGATGTGCCTTTGACAAGAATGGTGGCAAATTTGCTACCATTGGCAATGATCATCGTTCTGGACACCAATGTTTTCGTTGGTGCCTGCCTGGGGATGGGGCCGAGCAACGCAGTGGTGGCTTCTTGCTTGCGTGGCGAGCACGAACCATTGATGGGCGCCGCCCTAATGGCTGAGTATGAGGATGTTCTCGGACGAACGTCGTTGTGGGAAAAGTGCCGGCTTTCGGCAGCGGAACGAAGTGAGTTGCTGGATATTTTTCTTGCCAATTGTCAATGGACGAAAGTCTATTTTGGTTGGCGACCGAATCTGCGCGATGAAGGCGACAACCATTTGGTCGAGTTGGCGGTGGCCGGCGGCGCGCAGTGCATCGTCACCCGAAACCTGCGGGATTTTGCGACCATGGAATTGAAGTTTCCGACCCTGGCGATCAAGTCGCCAAAGGATTTCTTGATGGAGAGTGGATCATGACCGCCCTGACCCTGCGATTGCCTGATGAGAAACATTTGCGCTTGAAGGCCCTGGCGCGCCAGCGTGGTACCAGTGTCAATCGCATGATCGAGGAGATGACCACCGTCATGCTTGCCGAGTTCGATCTTGAAACGCGCTTTGCCGCGCGCGCGGCGCGTGGGCGCGGCAAGACCGAGCGCGGTCTGGCTCTTCTTGAGCAGGCGAGAGGGCACAAGCCTTAGGGCAGCGCTTGATTGCATGATTGGAGAAATGGATGACGCCGATGCGGGATGCGGTCGCAATCCGCACTGTGGTCATCAAGCTTCGCGTGGCGATGGGTGGCCACCGATGCGCCGACCGTTCTGGTGCAGCATCACACCGAATCGCGGGTGGTCGAGAACATGTGGCCGAAGGTACGCTTTCATGTGCTGCGTGAGCATGCCGGGCTGGTCGGCGGCGACTAGCGCGAATGTTTTCGGAAGAACTATCCGGCGTTGTATTTGCTTGAACGCGATGTGATTCATTTGCTCGCGATCAGTCACCATCGGCAATTGTCCTTCGACATCGCACGCTTGTAGCGACGCCGAGCAGTGCCTTTAAGGGCACCGCTCAGTATCACGGCGACTTCGTTCCTAACCGCGCATCCAGCCGCGCCGCTCGCCGAACTTCTGCGCCCGCTCCGCCAGCTTTTTGCGCTGCTCCGGCGTCAGCACATCGGCAGCGTCCGCCAGGGCCTGGGTAACGCGCTTCGATGAAGTATCGGCCAGCGCGATCTGCTCAATGCGCAGCTTTTCGATCGCCGCCCGGTCAAGCGTTGGCGCGGCCATCAGTTCGATGCCCTGCGACCGTGCCGCCTTCATCTTGCCGCGTAGCGGCGCCATGTCGCGCGCCAGTTCCTTGGCCACTGTTGCGAGCTTGTCTTTCTGCTCCGGTGTGGCGTCGACTTCCACCGCGAAATGCTTGACCATGCGTTCGACCCGTTCATCCATCTGTGCCGGGTCGAGTGTGTTGCTGAAGCCGCCGCGATGCCCGAACGGGCCGTGCGCGAAGGACTTGCCGGCATAGCCGCCGGCGAAACCGGCCGCCGCCGCGATGGCGACGACCAAAAGTACGCGCCCGAAGCGAAAGCCGCGATGATCGCCGCGATGGCAATGGCCGCCGGCCGGTTGGGGGTTGGGGTTTTGGGTTTCCATTTTGTTTGGCTCCTGGTTGAAGGGCGGGGTCGCCCGATGGATGGCACTTTGCGCGCCCCCTGTTGCGCCCATGTCTCCGCGATGTAAAGTTTTGTAACCGGTGCCGGCCGTACAATTCCGGTACCTTCCGGAGATCCTTGATGCCACACCTGTTTGCCGCTCTCTTGCTGTTTGTCTGCGCTGCCGCCGGCGCACAAACCTTTCCGCAAAAGCCGATCACCCTGGTGGTACCGTTTACCACCGGTGCTGCCAACGACGTCCTGGCACGGACTCTCGGTGCCGAGATGCGCGACACCCTGGGTGCGGTGGTGATCGAAAACAAGCCCGGCGCCAATGGCAGCATCGCCGCCGAATTCGTCAAGCGCGCGGCGCCCGATGGCCACACCCTGCTGGTGGTCAACGACAGCTACCTGATCCTGGCGGCGATGGCTGCCAGCCTTCCCTACGACATGCTGCGCGATTTCGACGCGGTGGTGCATGCCAGCGGCCTGCCGTTTTTTCTGGTGATCAATGAAGAGGCGATACCGGTCAAGACGCTCAAGGAATTCGTCGAGTACGTGCGTGCGCGGCCCGGCAAGCTTGCCTATGCGACGCCTGGCAACGGCACACCGCACCACCTTTCGACCGAAATGCTGAAGCTTGCCGCCGGGCTGGATGTCACCCATGTGCCGTACAAGGGCATGGCCATCGCCTTGCCGGATCTGGTAGCCGGGCGGGTGCAGTTCACCGTCACCGGCTTGCCGGCGGTGGCCGCGCAACTGAAGGGCGGGAAATTGCGCGTGCTGGCCACCGTCGGGCGTGCCCGGTCGGCGGTGCTGCCGGAGGTGCCGACGTTTACCGAAGCCGGCATGCCCGGGGTCGAGATGAACTTCTGGATGGGGGTGGCGGCGCCTGTCGGCACGCCCAAGCCGGTGGTGGCGCGCATCAATGCCGAATTCAATCGCGTGCTCAAGCTGCCGGCGATTCGCGACAAACTGGCCGCGCAGGGTATCGACGTGGCGGGCGGTACGCCGGAGGAATTCGCGGCGCGCATGCGCGCTGACCTGGCGGCCTATACGCGGGTGATCAAGGCCACCGGAATCCGGGCGGAGTAGGGTCGCCGCGCGCCGCACCGCGCCACCCCACGACATGCCACAGTCCGACATTGTGATCATCGGCGGCGGCGCGATAGGCTCCGCCGCCGCTTATTTCCTGCGTCGCGCGCCGCAGGCCCCGACAGTGACGGTGGTGGAGCCCGACCCCACCTATGCGCTGGCCTCGACCCCGCGCGCCACCGGCGGCGTGCGGCGCCTATTCTCCTGCCCGGAAAACATCCGCATGTCGCAGGCGAGCATGGAGTTCTTTGCGCGCTCAGGCGAATACCTGGCGGTGGATGGCGTGGCGCCCGATCTCGGCTGGAAACCCGGTGGCTACCTGTTCGTGGTCGATGAGCGGGCGGCGCGCATTGTCGAGCGCAATGCCGCCACGCAAGACAGTCTCGGCGTGGAGGTGCAGTTGCTCGATCGCGCCGCGCTGGCGGCGCGCTTCCCTTCGATTCGCAGCGATGACCTGACACTGGCCGCCTACACGCCGGGCGACGGCTGGCTCGACCCCAACGCGGTGCTGCAGGGCTTTTGCAAGAAGGCGCGACGCCTGGGCGCCACGTATTTGCAGGATCGTGTCAGCGGCATGCGGCGCGACGGCAAGCGCGTGACCGCGGTCCAACTGGCCTCGGGCGAGACCATCACCTGCGACTTCGTGATCAACGCCACCGGCGCCTGGGCGGCCGGCGTGTGTGCATTGATCGGCATGCCGCTGCCGGTGGCCCCGATGCGCCGCTTCGAACACTATGTGGAGATCGCGCAAACGCTTGAGCCGCTGCCGCTGATCAAGGACCTCGACCGTTTGGTGGCGCGGCCCGAAGGGCGCGGCTATTCGGTCGGCCTTGTCGATGGCAGCGAGCAGCGTGGCTTCAATTTCGATGTCGACCCCACCTATTTCGAGCGCGTGGTGTGGCCGGCGCTGGCGCATCGGCTGCCGGCCTTCGAAGCGCTCAAGCTGAAAAGCGAGTGGAGCGGGCTGTACGACGAGAACGAACTGGACGGCAACATGATCCTCGGCAACTGGGCCGGCGAGGTGGACAACTTCTACGTCGCCGCCGGTTTCTCCGGCCACGGCCTGATGCATGCGCCGGCGGCTGGCCGCGCGCTGGCCGAACTGATACTCGATGGCGGCTATCGCAGCCTTGATCTGGGGCGCATGGACTACCGGCGGGTGCAGGCCAAAGCGCCGTATCGGGAAGAGGGGATCGTGTAGGCGAGTGCGTTGCGTCTGCAGCCGATGACCATCGCCTCAGCCATGCGGGTTTGTCCAATACGGGTAAACGACCACGTTACGTGGTCAAAGCTCAAAAATGGACAAAAGTCCGGCACCCGCCTGCGACTCAAGTCAGCGACCCGCTTCAGGGTGGTGCCAGTTCAGCATGATTCTGGTGCGCAGGCGGGCGATGACCGGTCGCGTTGCAGCCGACCGTCGGTGACAGGCATGAGCCGCAATAAATGAGGGTGCGCTCGAAGCATCGCCGATTAGCCTCAACCGGCCCATCAAGGGCGAATGGAATAAGTACCTTGGGGCATCTGTATACGCAGGGTAGGCCGCGCGAGCTGCGCTGCGGCCCAAGCCAACCCCACTAATGGTGCCCCATCATGAACAAACGCCTTCGCCAATTGATCGCCGTTCCGGCTCTGACCCTGGCCGCCACCGCCGGCCACGCCGTTTCACTCGGCATCGCCGACCCGCAAGGTGATTTCATCGGCACCTATGCCGGGCCGCAAGCGGGTGACGTCGATGTGCTGTTCGCCTACAGCATTTTCGATCAGAGCTCTTCCACCTTCACCTTCGGCGCCACCATGAGCGCGCCGATCGGCACCACCAACCTGGCCCAGTACATCTGGGGCATCGATCGCGGCACCGGTACTGCAAGGCTTAACACCGGCCTCACCCCGGTCGGCTCCGGCGTGAAGTTTGACGCCGTCATCGCGCTCAACAACCTAGGTGGCGGCACCATCAACCTGCTGCCCGGAGCGACTGCGCTCGCCCCCGGCGCGGTGTCGATCGCCGGCAACAACATCACGGTGACCGTGGCCGCATCGGCCCTGCCGACCAAGGGTTTCAGCTTCGATCAGTACCAGTGGAACCTGTGGCCGCGCGTCGGCAGCGGCAACAACAACCAGATCAGCGACTTCGCGCCGAACAACTCGACCTTGGGCGTGCTGGCGATTACTCCGGTGCCTGAGCCGGATGCGCTGGCGATGATGCTGGCGGGGTTGGGTGTGGTGGGGGTGGTGGCCAGGCGGCGTAAAGCGGTGGGCGGCAAGGGCTGAACGTTTATCGTCTCGTGCGGCCGGCTCCAAGCTTTGCTCGGGCCGGCCGATGCTGCGAGCCTTTAGTCGAAGGTGGAATACTCATTTTCTCCGCAATGTTGTTCCGAGCTCGATAATTTCAGCTATACCGTCGCGAGTTGCCTGCTGCGACGAGGCGTTATCCGGTAAGAGTAAGTGACCGCGATTCGCGGACAATCATGAACAGTGGACAAACGACCGGTAGCTGCTTGCGCCTGCAGCCCTCGACCTGATCTGAGATGGTGCCGATCAAGTCCGAACCCAGTTATGGCCGACAGTGCGGTGGCCGACCTTTCGTGCCGGACCTCAAGCGCATAGAACAACGGCGAATTTGCACAAATGCCGATTCGCCCCTTCGAGCCTTGCATCGGTTCCAATGGCGACCAAGGTCGTCATCTGAATTCGGATGGTAGATCGCGCAACCGCTGCTACCGCCTCGGCCAGTCTAGTTGAAGGTTGCAGCGCGCCGACCGACGCGCCCGTCGAGGTGCTCGAAACGCGCTTCGTCATCCTGTCACTACTCAAGGGCGACAACAAATCCCTCCCCCGCTGGCGTTGCCCTGCGATCTTGTACTTCCTTTCGCCCAGTCATCGCTGGTCTCCTTTGGCTCGCTGACGACCTCCAGAGAGCTACGAAGTCGAGGGGTTAATCAGATTGCTTTCACATAATCCGTATCAAGTACCCAGCTCTGGCAAATCGCGAAGCCCTGAACCCCGGGGCATCCGCCATCGTGACTAGAACCTCTGTGGTTCACCACGTCTGTTCGGATAACACGTAGACTCAGCGTGTCATTGTTGATGTCCAATGGGACTTCGACGAAGAGTTGGCTCGCGAAGCCGCGTAAATCCAACGCTCATGGAACACTTTGTTTCGCTCGACGAAAACGATACGCTCGACTTCCGCATCCATGTGTGGTGCGCAGTCTCGGATAGATTCCTTCAGATTCTTGTTTCCGACCAATCGATCCCAGATCACGAAGCGTCGCCTTGAACGTCTCCGACGAAGGACCTGTCGCTAGCCTCAACCGATTGCTGCGCATGGCGGCAATCAACGGCGTTGAAAGTGCCATCCGGATCCACATTGCTCGTGGCGACGACCTGAATGCCCGGGACAATAATGGCTTGACGCCTCTCATGCTCGCCGCATGGAAGAACAGGGCAGGAACATGCCGGTTGCTCTTAGAAGCTGGCGCTGACCCCACTCTGGTGAACTTCGTCGGCCAAAACGCTTTGACGATCGCCAATACTTCCAATTCGATCGACGCTGCGGTGGTGATCCAGCAGTCGACCTCCCGGAATCCAAGCTTTGATGACGGGACGCACGATCCGAAGGAAGTTGTATTGCCCAGCGAAGAACGGCGCTCACCAGCCGGGCCTGATCAGGACGACTCAAGCATCGAGCTTATGGTTAGCAGTTCTGATCGTGAAGTTCAAGAGACCTCGGTGGGGCTGCGAATCGACGAAGTTCACCCCAATGCTGCCAGCCCGGCCAAAGCTGCTGAGGTCGAGATTGCCTCTTCTGCCGAGACACCTGCAGCGGGTTCACCAACACCGATTCCTCAAGACATCGATCTATCGACACTTTTTGTTGGAGGCGGGCTCGCCGCATTCGACCATCTCGTGTGGGAAGCCGACATCGAAATGCCGGCGCCAGCAAATGATCCGACGCTTGAAATCGTTGCGGTAGACGTCCACGAACAAATAGCCAGCCATGTTCCGATCGACACATCCTCGGACTGGAGCGACCTTGATTTTGACCTTCCGACCACAGCGGCGCCGTTTCTAAATGCAGAGGACGCGGAAGCTCGGGCGGATCTGCGACTGGTTCTCCTGCGGGCAATCAGGGAGGGAAGCGTGCCGCTGGACTCCGTCCGGGCTGTTACCGAAGTGTCTGATGACAATGGAGACCAACAAGGCGAACGATTGCTGCGCTGCATCATCAACGATCTCGGAGCCGACGTGGACGATCGGATCGAGCACTTGGCCGATCTGGGCCTCGTTCAAGTGCATGTCGATCCGGATGAGTCACCTGACGAGGAGGAATTGATATTGGCTGCGATAGCGTCGATGACTGCGGTTATGTCCGACGCAAACGCCCCGCTCCGCTTGTATCTGAAAGCCGCCCAACGGATCCCATTGATCAATGCTGAGCAAGAACAATCACTGAGCAAAGCTATGGAAACTGCGGTCGAGCAAGCGCTTGATGCGCTGGCACATTGGCCTCGGGGAATACAGCACGTACTGAATGACGCGAAACGAGTGCAGTTGCGACAGCGGGCCTTTTCAACAATCTACGATGCCCCGTCTGAAAAGGATTTCGAGGAACCTACCGGGGAATCGAACCCTCTTGAGCCTCTCGAAACTCTGGAACCTGAAGCCGTCGAACAAGAAGATGATTGGGAAATTGACGCCGTCTTGCTGCCAGCCACACAATCGCTGACCACATTCGGGGCTTCGGCTGACCAACTGGCTGCCTTGTCAGTCGGCACGGACCCAAGTGGGCCAGGGTGGAAGGTGGTGCGAGACGCAGTCGCATCCCTTTGCCTTTCAAGACGCTATCTTCTTGAGCTATACGACATAGCCACTTCCGACTCAAGTGAAGCTGGCAAGCGCTTTGAGCGCTCGGTCCGAGCATACCGGGCAGCAAGAACGAGCATGGCCAAAGCCAACCTCAGGTTGGTCTTCTCATTGGCAAAGAGATACTTATACAGTGGGCTGCCGATTGACGATCTTGTTCAGGAGGGAAATCTGGGCCTACTTAGAGCCGTCGACAAATTCGATTGGCGAAGGGGGTTCAAATTCTCGACGTATGCAACCTGGTGGATACGCCAAAGCGTATCGAGATTCGTTGCTGATTTCTCTAGGACTATCCGGGTGCCAGTTCATTTTCACGAGGCTGCTCAGCGTGTGCGTCATGAGTACCGGGAGCAAGAGCAAATTCTCGGAAGCCCGCCTTCGCCTGCTCAATTGTCGGAAGTCCTGGGAGTCTCAACCGTCCAGGTCCGAAGGATGCTGAACGCCTTCCTGGAACCAATACCAATTGACGACTCGTTCTCTGACGAACAAATTGCACCTCACCGGCAGCCGGACTTTGCAACACCCGATCCTTTTGATGTCTGCAACACTAAACAAATGGAAGTCGCGGTTCGGAAAGCTGTTTCGGCCCTGCCTGAGAAAGATGTCCAAGTCATTCGTCTGAGATTTGGCTTCGACTCTGGCGAGCCCCTCACTCTGGAGGAGGTCGGCCAGTTGTTTGATGTAACGCGCGAACGCATCCGCCAGATCGAATCCAAGGCATTGGCACGCCTTCGACATCCCAGCAGGTCCGACGCATTGACTGTCTGGTGGGAGTCTGCCCCCAAAAACCGCAAGGCCGCGCCCGAAGTCAGTTGAAACGGTCACTTCCGCAGACAGATCCATACATCACGTAGTCAACCAGAGCAACCCTTCAACAACTTGAACAAAAGCATGGCTGCCCACATCCAGACAATTTCGTTCAGGCACTACAAGGCTTTCGAGAACTTCCGCGTAGACCTCGACCACATCAACATTCTGACTGGGTCCAACAACGCAGGAAAGTCCACTGTCCTAGGTTCACTGCGAGTGTTGGCAGTGGCTCTTCGGGTTGCCCGAAAAAGTAAACCTGAGCGGATTATCGTTGACGGCACTCAAGTATCCGGGTACAGGATCAAGGAAGCGATGGTGCCTATTTCTTTGGAGAATGTAGCCACCAATTATCGTAACGGCAACTCGTCGATTGGTTTCTTGCTGACCAATGGCAACTCACTAAAGCTGGTCTTTGATCGTGACGCCGGATGTGTATTGATTCCCGAGTCCCAGGAGCGTGGCGTCAGGACTGCAGCCGACTTCAAGGCATTGTTTCCGCTGAGCCTCACCGTAATTCCTGTGTTGGGGCCCGTCGAGCACAAGGAAACACTGAAAGAACTCGAAACCGTTACTTCTTCACTTTCCACGCATCGAGCCTCGCGACACTTCCGAAGTTATTGGTATCACTTTCCTGACGGATTTGACGAGTTTGCCGAGATGGTTCAGTCGACCTGGCCCGGCATGCGAATCCAGCCTCCGGAAATAAGCGGCGGCAAGGAATTGAGCATGTTCGTGTCAGAAGACCGGATCGACCGCGAGATATATTGGGTCGGATTCGGCTTCCAGATTTGGTGCCAGCTTCTGACACATCTTCATCGCGCCGAACCGTCAACCATGATCGTGATCGACGAGCCAGAGGTCTATCTTCACCCCGAAATCCAGCGAAAGTTGCTGCATGTCCTGAAGGGCACTGGCGCTGACATCCTGGTAGCCACACATTCGATCGAGATTGTTTCTGAAGCCGAACCGCAGGAAGTCCTGATTATTGACAAGCGAAAAACGCACGCCATTCATCAAAGTGATAACCGAAGAACCCACCAACCACATACATCATTGCGAACAAGAAGCGCGGAAGCGGTTTCAACCACGAGTATTTCCGCCTCCAGGAATGTCGACCATGGCATGGCAGCAAAGGATGGCCCCGGACTGCACAGGTCGGCCGACCTTGGCGCCTATCTAAAGCAGGCAGCGGATCAAGGGGGGCGCAAGACCAGCGTCCCGGACGACGTTGAAGGCTTGCTTGGCGCCGAGTGCATTGAATGGAAACCGGAGGATGGCCGGCAGGCCTCCTTGCACGATGACGTCGCCCGTGCCAAAAGCGCTGCTTTGAACAATATTGTCTCGGCCCACACCCCGGTCGACTCGTCCCAAGAATGGGACTCCTCCCAAATCGAACTGCCGAAAGTCGGAGAGAGCACGACGTGAAGAGAAAATCGATTGCGCCTTTGGCATCACGCAAGGGCATCTTCAAGTCAGTTGTGAGGTGTGAGACATGAGTTCACGAACCCGTAGTGCTCCGCCGCGAGCCAGCGCAATGCTTGAGTCATTGCGTGGAATGGGCTACAGCCCTTCAACCGCACTCGCAGACGTAATTGACAACAGCATTTCAGCTGGCGCCACACAGGTCGATGTCGATTTGACATGGGATGGTGCAAAGAGTCGGATATCGATAGCCGACAACGGCCGCGGCATGAGTGACGCAGAACTCGAAAGCGCAATGACCTTGGGCGACAAGAGCCCTCTAGACAAAAGGGACGCATCCGACCTGGGACGCTTCGGAATGGGACTGAAGACTGCATCTTTGTCTCAATGTCGTCGGCTGACAGTCGCTTCGAAGAGGAATGGCGTCACAAGCTGCCTGAGGTGGGACCTCGACGCGCTTGCTGCCAATCCGAAAGCGGGATGGGCACTTTTTGAGGGCACTGCTCGAGGATCGGAATCACATGTGGCGTCGCTAAAGCAGCAGAACTCGGGGACCGTTGTCCTTTGGGAGGTATTGGATCGAGTCGCTACGCCAGGCTTTACCGCCGACGATTTCAACGATCTGATCGATAGCATCGAGGACCATATGGCTATGGTCTTTCATCGCCTGATTAGCGGGCCCCGGCCCACACTTCGCGTCCTTCTCAATGGCAGTCCCGTAGCTCCCTGGGATCCATTTATGTTGGGACATCCTGCAAAACCTCTAAGTTCCGACGTGGTCAGGCGGATGACAGAGGCTGGGTCGGTCGCTATCGAATGCCATGTGTTGCCACACAAGGATCGACTGACTGAAAAGGAGTACCAACGTTTTGCGGGACCGGAAGGCTGGACCGCGCAGCAGGGGTTCTACGTGTACCGAAACGAGCGATTGCTGGTAGCAGGCGGGTGGCTTGGCTTGGGGCAAGGTCGGCCATGGAACCGTGAAGAAGCACATCGACTTGCGCGAATCCGACTGGATATACCGAACACTGCTGATGCGGAATGGAAGATTGACATCCGCAAGTCGACGGCCCGACCACCTGTCAACCTGCGAGCGTGGCTACTGCAGTATGCGGAAAACACCAGAAAGATCGCGCGGGAAACGTTTGCTTTCCGCAACTCTCCCGTATCTCATAACGGCAAGGACGCCATCGAGCAGGCGTGGCAGGTCGAGAAGGTAAAGGCCGGCATCCGATACAAAATTGACGAGAAACATCCAGCAGTCGCGGCCGCCCTGGAAAGTTGTGGAGCAAACTTGCCTCTTGTAAAGGCAATGCTCCGCGTGATCGAGGAAACCGTTCCTGTCCAACGGATATGGCTGGACACCTCCGAAAGCAAGGAAACGCCTCTCACCGGGTTCAACGGCGAGCCACCAGAAGCCATCCGGTCGGTCTTGCAAACGTTCTTTGACGATATGGTCGGCCGCAAGGGACTGAGTGCCGAGAATGCCAAGCGCGCCCTAATGAAGACAGAGCCCTTCCAGCGGTACCCCGCGCTGGTAGCAGCCTTACCCGATGCGGTCGGTTGATCAGACCCACATTTTTAGGACGCCACATGGCCGACACCAAGTCTCACATCGATGCAGTCAACATCGCACAGACCCTCTTGCGCAAGGAAAAGTCGGAAATCACGCCTTCTTTGATCGCCGATAAGGTCAGAGTTGCTGCAAGCCTGCTTTCAACCCCTGATGAAGAGCCGATCGACGAACCGTTGGTCGTGGCCGAACTTGTTCGCAGATTTAGTCACTGGATCGGGAAAGCCTCATCCCTGCAGAATTCCGAGGACCACGTCCCCTGGCTGACGGCCTCCCGGAAGAAAAATTGGCGCTATTGGCAACGCTATCAGACGTTTCTTGAACAAAAGCTGGCCGTAGACGTGGTTGACGCTCTGAATGATTCCACTGACGAAATCCTTGGTTTTCTGGAGGATCCGAAACGCGAAGGGGAATGGGATCGACGCGGCCTCGTGGTTGGCCACGTCCAATCGGGCAAGACCGGAAATTATTCCGGACTGGTTTGCAAGGCCGCTGATGCCGGATACAAGGTGATTATTGTCTTGGCAGGAATGCACAACAATCTGCGCTCCCAGACCCAGATACGACTCGAGGAAAGCTTCCTCGGATACGAAACATCGATCAATCGCGATCCGGGAAAACCGATAGGGGTCGCGATAATTGATAGCGATCCGAAGATTCATCCGCATTGCGCAACCACCCGTGCAGACAATGGCGACTTCAATTCTGCGGTCGCGAAAAATTTCGCCATATCACCGGAAGAGCTCCCGTGGCTCTTCGTGGTCAAGAAGGGCAAGCCCGTCCTGACACAGCTTCTGAAGTGGATTCGCGGCCATGTGGCCGACGTGACGGATCCGAAGACTGGTCGACGAATAGTCACCAACCTCCCATTGCTTGTCATTGACGATGAGGCTGACAACGCTTCGGTAGACACCGGGGAACAACTGTTCAATGATGATGGCTCGCCAGACGAAGACCATCAACCGAAGGCCATCAACGGTCTGATTCGAAAGGTCCTTCACTCGTTTTCCAAGTCTGCCTATGTCGGGTATACCGCGACGCCGTTTGCGAACATTTTCATACATCGCAACGGAGCCACTGCGGAAGAAGGCCCTGACCTGTTTCCGCAATCATTCATCATCAATCTGGCTGCACCATCGAACTATATTGGCCCGTCGAGGGTTTTTGGGCATGTCACCCCGGAAGGCCGGATTGGTGGACTGCCGTTGACCCGAGACATCGTGGATCACTTCTCGCCCCAGCATGGTGTTGGGTGGATGCCACCGAAACACAAGAAGGACCATGTGCCAGTACATCAGGGGGAGGAAGCCATTCCTCCGTCACTTCGGGAAGCCCTTTGCTCGTTTCTCCTGTCCTGTGCCGCACGAGTGTGCAGAGGTCAAGGAAACGATCACTCATCAATGCTGATCCACGTTACGCGCCTGGTCAAAGTGCAAAAGGAAGTTCACTCACAGGTTGAAACCGCGATGAAGCAGATGAGTCAGCGGATTCGGCGACGTGTCGATGACCAAGCCTTGCTTGCACAACTGAAGCACCTCTGGGAGACCGATTTCCTGCCGACGATGAGAGAAGTCGCAGTCGCCGCTCCCGAACCTGGAGGACCGCCCAAAGTCCCTCTTTGGGAGGAAATTCTGGCTGCGCTCCCGGACGTTTTGTTGGATATAGATGTCCGGCCCATCAACGGGACGGCCAAAGATGCTCTTGACTACTCGGAAAACCAGGAAAAGGGGCTCAAGGTCATTGCGATTGGCGGCGACAAGCTGTCGCGCGGGCTGACTCTCGAAGGACTGTGTACCAGCTATTTTGTTCGAACCACCAAGATGTACGACACGCTCATGCAAATGGGGCGCTGGTTCGGGTACCGCCCTGGCTACGTCGATTTGTGTCGCCTGTACACAACTGACGAACTGGTCGAGTGGTTTGGGCACATTGCGGATGCCTCCGAAGAGTTACGCGAGGAATTTGACACCATGGTCCAGCGTGGCGCCACGCCGGACGAGTACGGACTAAAAGTGCGTTCGCATTCCGTACTCACCGTCACGTCACCGCTGAAGATGCGCAATGCCGAAACGTTGTCGCTTTCATACAGCGGAAGTGCGCCTCAGACCGTCGTCATGTTCAAGGAGACAAGACAACTTGGCGTTAACCTTGAAGCGACCGACCATCTGCTTGCTGGCATGGGAAGCAGCTTCGAGTTCGCACCCAGCCAGAAGCGCGATGAGGGAGTAGATGTCTGGAAGCGTTCATACCTGTGGCGTGACATTGGGTCAGATCTGATTCTCGACTTTCTTGGAAGCTACCTTACTCACCCGCGATCCAACTCTGCCAACAGCACGGTATTGGCGGAGTTCATCAAGAAGATGAACGACCAGGGCGAACTAAAGCTTTGGTCGGTAGCTCTGCTGGCGGAAGGCTTTCCCGGCGAGCTATACACCTTCCCGTCCGGCATTAAGCTGTCAAGTTTCCCATCACGTTCCGACAACGGGACCGCTGGCAGATATTCCATCGGAGTTCTGACTGACCCAAGCGATGAAGGCATTGACTTGGACTACGACTCCTGGAAGAAGGCGCTCGAGATGACGCTGGCAGTATGGAAGCCCGATCCCGCTAGGAACCGCATCAAGGAGCCAACCCGTCCAAGCGGAAAAAAGATACGGGAGATGCGCGGCACATCGACTGGCGACCACAACCGCGGCGTCCTGCTGCTCTACCCGCTATCCCCTCTGTCAGACGGCAAGCAAATCGTTTCCGACTGGAACAAACCCATCATTGCGTTTGCAATCGCATTTCCTTCAAGCGAATCTGGCGTCAAGGTTGAGTACAAAGTCGACCATCTGTATTGGAAGGAAGAGTATGGCGCGTCTGAGTAGCGAGTTCGAGGTCGCGTGGCAGTCTTTGTCCGGTACCCATACCGAAGCCGGCTGGCGAAGCATCAACGTGGGGTCTGCTGGTCCGGTTTCCCTCCACGCGGGTCGACGGTTTCCTGAAAATGAGGAGGCGCTGCTGGCTGGTTTCAAGTCAGTCAAGATGTCGAGCGCAAATGCCCTTCCAGACGGGCAAGGATTTGCTGTTGAGCGAGTAGACCCCCATGGCGACGGTGAGACCTGGCTCGCACTCACAAGGAAAGGTTCCGGAAGTCTGGAACTCTTCACTGCGATGGCCTCCGATGTGGCTGGGGCGCTGGATGCGGCTGTTCTTGAAACCACCGATGAATCGCGGCTTCTGAGGTTGTTTCTCGGCCGCGTTCGCGCCTGGCAAGAATTCATGCGGAAGGGCGCGCGCGCCCTAGGCCCGGACGCAGAGATCGGCCTGATAGGCGAACTCGTAGTGTTATCAGCGATGATCGTCGACGGCTTGCCACCCCACATTGCAGTCGAGGGGTGGGTGGGTCCCCAGGATGCTGTTCAGGATTTTGAGCTGGGCACGGGGGCCATTGAAGTCAAGTGCACGATTTCGACCGTAGGCTTCCCTGCTCGCATTGGTTCCCTCGAGCAGCTCGACGACTCAAGCCGTCAACCACTGTATCTTGCAGGGGTCAGAATGAGGCAGTCCCAGGTTGGCAAGAGCCTGCCCGACTTTGTCGACAGAGCCACTTCTTTGCTCAATGACGATACCCAGGCGCTAGGCCATTTTGCCAACCGACTCATTTCCGCAGGCTACTTTTCAAACCATGCCGATCGGTACCCTCGGCGCTTTGAACTTACCGACATTCGCCTTTTCCTGGTCAGTGCCGATTTCCCGCGAATGACCCACTCCACGGTACCTCTTGGGGTGCACAGAGCCGTCTATGACATCGATCTGGACAAGATCGCCGGCCAAACAGCTGACTTGGCAACTGCGTTGAAATCCATGGGAGCCGTATAGAAATGGACTTGCTCGAATTCCTTCTTGAAACCCAGGCCAATGTGAAATCGCAAATGGCAGATGGTGGTTTGTATCCCGAAGAAATCTTCTCGGACATCATGATGGATCACATGGCTGAGGTCGGTATGACCTTCGAACCCTTCATATGTCCTTACAAGGGGACCGTAAGCAATGCGAATGTCCGTCTCACCGGCTACGCGATGTCCGAGGAATGCAACGAACTTGATCTGTTCGTCAGTCTTTACGATGGAGTTGAATCGATTACGAGCGTCACTGACACTGAAACGCAAGCTGCGGCGGGGCAATGTCTGCGATTCCTTGCGCTTTGCGCGCAGGGGAAAATGGCTGACAAACTCGATCCTTCTCGCGACATTCGGTCTCTCGCAGAGAATTTGCAACAAAGCTATAACGAACTAGAACAGATTCGGGTCTTCGTTCTGACCGACAAGGTCGCAAAATCCAAGACCTTCAAGACGAAGGAGATTGGCGGGAAGGCTGTACGCATCGAGGTCATGGATATCGAGCGCCTTCACAGGCATTTGTCGGAAGGCAAGCCTCGAGACGAGATCGTCGTCAACTTCAATGAGGTATCCGGAACACCCCTGCCTTGCGTCTATGTCCCCGGAGATAGCGAAGACTACGACTACGCGTTGGCAGCAGTTCCAGGAGAAGCCTTGCGCCTGCTTTACGAAAAATTTGGCGCGCGCCTGCTGGAAGCCAATGTTCGCTCATTCCTGAGTGTCAAAGGAAAGGGCGTAAACGCCGGCATTCAGACGACGCTTCGAACGGCGCCAAGCAGATTCATGGCCTACAACAACGGAATCGTGATTCTTGTTGATGAAATGCACTTCGACAAGACTGCTGAAGGAACGATGGGTATCGCATGGCTCAAGGGGCTTCAGATCGTCAATGGAGGTCAAACCACCGCTTCCATCTATTTCGCAAAGAAACGGTATCCTGGAGATGTTGATTTGAGCCGCGTCCGCGTCCCGGCAAAGATCATAAGAATGAACAGCCAAGACGCCGCCTCCGAGGAAGCGCTGATATCCGATATTTCGAGGTATGCCAACACTCAGAACACAGTGCGGCAGTCCGATCTCTCGGCAAATAAGCCTTTCCATGTCGAAGTGGAGAAGCTATCGCTGAGTGTTTATTGCCCCGACTCGGTCGGGCGTTGGTTCTACGAACGTGCAACTGGTAGCTACAACACCATGCTTGCGCGTGAGGGAACAACGCAGGCAAAGCTTAGACAGCTCAAGGAGGCCATTCCTGCCTCGCGGAAGATAACGAAGACGGACCTAGCAAAATTTATCATTGCCTGGGATCAAAAGCCGGATATCGTGAGCAAGGGTTCGCAGAAAAACTTTGACTACTTCATGTCTACGCTCGCCACGTCGGAAGCGGGCGAAGCGCCGCTCAAGCCGTCTGTGGCCGACTATAAGGTAATGATCGCCAAAGCCAAGCTCTTCAAGGACGCGCAAAAGCTGCTGCGCCCGATGTTCCAGGCCTTTCAGGCAAATGTCACCGCCTACACGGTGGGTCTCGTGTCATACAAACTGGGAGACAGTATTGATCTGGAAAAAATCTGGCTGAAGCAAGGCGCGTCTGACGAGTTGCTCGTGCAAATCGGCATTTGGGCTCGGGAAGTCAATGAGGTGCTTCACAAGTCTGCAGCAGGCCGCATGGTTTCAGAGTGGGCGAAAAAGGTCGAGTGTCGGGAGGCCGTGCTCGCTGCCACTTACACAAAGGCGGCGGAAAACATCCCGGAGCTAAAACGGAAGTAGTTCGTCGCGCCATCTGACTTTTCCGTTTGTTTCCGGGCGGGCCATCTCGCGATTCTCGAGTTCTGGATTTTTAGTGCTCAGCGTCGAAGATGTGGGCCTGCCTCCTTTGCAAGCGGCGATCGGCATATCGCGATTTGGAAAAAAGTGAAGCAAAAGCGCATACCGGTTATTGATTTGTTCGCCGGCCCCGGAGGATTGGGCGAAGGGTTTTCGTCTGTCCTTTCGCCGCGGGGTGACCGACTATTTGACGTGCGTGTCTCAATCGAAAAGGACTCCGTCGCGCACCGCACGCTGTCGCTACGCGCATTGTTCAGGAGCTTTCCCGCAGGAAAGGCACCTGATTGCTACTACGACTACATCCGCGGTGACATTTCCCGCCACGAGCTGCTTGAGAATTCGTCGATTCCCGACGAAGCGCTGTCTGCGTTCGAACATGCGAGGTTGGCGACTTTAGGCGAAACCCCGACTATGCTGGTGAATCACTGGATCAAGGAGGCGCTGCCGAAAAGTGGTCCCTGGGTTTTGATTGGCGGGCCTCCCTGTCAGGCGTACTCGCTTGCCGGGCGAGCGCGCATGCGTGGCAAGGACCCGAAGGCATTTGAGGAAGACGGCAGGCACTTTCTGTACAAGGAGTACCTGCGCATCATCAAGGACTTCGGTCCTGCCGTTTTTGTCATGGAGAATGTGAAGGGCATTCTTTCGTCGACGCACGGTGGCTCACCGATCTTTGGTCGCATTCTTGAGGATCTGTCGCGGCCGGGGGGTGACTTTGAATACGATATCCGGTCCTTCGTGGTCCCCGGAGACGATAGCGCCAAGAATCACCAGAACTTCGTTATTCGGTCGGAGCGGTATGGCGTGCCTCAGACTCGTCATCGCGTGATCCTGTACGGTGTGAGGAAGGATCTCATACAGTCGGAGCACGGCATTCTTACCCCATCAACGGGCAACCCGGTGACGGTCGGGATGACGTTGTCGGGGCTACCGCCGTTGCGCAGTCGAATTTCGAAGGAGCCCGATTCCCACGAAACTTGGCTCAGTGCGCTCAGGGAGGCGCCGCGCGCTTTAAGGGGCTGGCGATCGAAACTTAGAATTGATATTGAGGCCCGCATGGCTGACGCAGTGAAGAATGCTGTCGCGCGTCAATCGACGGGATCTGGATTCATTGCAGTAAATGGTATCAACGTCTCAAGACTTCCTCAGGAACTCCAGTTCTGGTTTCACGATCCTCGGCTAGGAGGCGTCATTCAGCACGAAGTTCGATCGCACATGCGAACGGACTTGCATCGATATTTGTTTGCGGCTTGTTACGGCGCGGAACACAACTCCTCGCCGCGACTTCGAAGCTTTCCGCCAAGCTTGCTCCCCGCTCACACGAACGTCGATGACGAAACAGTTCCATTTCCTGATCGGTTCCGTGTCCAGCTTCGCGGCGAGCCATCTTCGACTGTTGTCGCGCATATTGCACGGGACGGTCACTACTATATCCACCCGGATCCGTCGCAGTGTCGGAGTCTCACTGTTCGGGAAGCTGCCCGCTTGCAAACATTTCCGGACAACTACTTCTTCGAAGGAAATCGAACGCAGCAATACACCCAAGTTGGAAACGCCGTTCCGCCATGGCTGGCTCGTAAGATAGCCATCGTAGTCGCCAAATTCTTGTCCTAGTCCATTTGCACAGGAATCAGGAAGAACACGTATGCGACGAGCGATCACGCATTGAGACCGCGTCTGCATCCATCTTGACGTGGCGCTTGATATCCAAAGTGTGAATTGGGCAACCGCATGCTTAGCATCGAGTTCTCATACCCATCTGAACCCACGGGCAATTTAACCGAGCTTTGTTCCATCTAAAGCTTATGGCATCTGGCCGACGCGATCGTTCCCACACACCCAGTTGTGCATGCGGTTCGCAAGTGCTTCAAGACTGCTGCGATTTCTAGTAGTACATTCCCAAATGGTCAGGACGCGCCAGCTAGCATCCTGCAGTTGGGAAATTGCAAGGCGGTCTCGACAAACGTTCTTGCTTAGTTTTTCTCGCCAGAACTCCTCATTCGAGGACGGAAGTTTGAAGTATTTGCATCCTTCATGCATGTGCCAGAAGCAACCATGCACAAATATCGCCACGCGCCGACCAGGTAGAACAATGTCAGGTACTCCCGCAACATCTTTCCGGTGTAGGCGAAATCGAAGCCCCGTGGAGTGCAATGCCTTTCGGACAATGATTTCCGGCTTCGTATCCTTGCCGCGAATACCCGCCATCATCTGACTACGCTTCTCTGGGCTGACAATGTCCAATTCTGCCTCGACTTAATGCCTTCGCTGGTTGCACAAGTGCATATAAACGCAGATATTGTTCACAGGGCGACTAAAAATTCTTGGCTGCCTACTCTGCCAGTTGAGTCGCATGTGCATTTCAAGTGGGCGATGTCCCGAACCTAGTTGAAGGTTGAGTTGGTGGTTGAAGCAGTCGGGGGCCCAGAATGCGGGTTCTCGACATCCTCAACCTGAACCACAGAAAGCTCAACCACCATGAAGAAGTCTACTCGCAAGGTCCAAAGCCCGAAACTGCAAATCGTCAGCAAGTTGAATCGTGCGGCGCTAGAAACGCAGCCGCTGTTGACAGCCAATCCGCAATCCGCACTGCCATTGCTGGCGATGGTCGGGCAGGCGCAACTGTCGATCGAAGACATGCTGGGGCGTATGTCGAAGCAGTTCATCGAACAGCTACTGATGATGGCGGCCGAATCGGTAGCCGGACCGAAACACCCTGGACGTCATGCCGGCGAGGTTCGTTGGCACGGCCAACAAGGCGGCACGGTGAATCTGGGCACCTCGAAACTCAAGGTCGCGCGACCCCGACTGCGTGGGCCGGCGGGCGAAGTGGCGGTACCTGGCTATGCCGCACTGGCCAGCGACGACAGCCTGTCGCGCCGTATCGCAGATGTGTTGACCTGCAACGTCAGCACCCGCAAATACGCGCGGGTGATGTACCGCTGCGCCGACGAGATGGGCATTTCCAGAAGCGCGGTGTCGCGCCACTTCGTCAAGGACAGCGCCCAGGCCCTGGCCAAGCTGATGAACCGGGATTTCAAGGAAACGGACCTGGTGGCGATCTACGTCGACGGCATCATCGTCGCCAAGCATCACATCATCGCTGCCGTCGGCGTCGACGCCACCGGTGTCAAGCACATGCTGGGCATCGTTTCCGGATCGAGCGAGAACGCCAAGGTGGTCAAGGACCTGCTGGAGTCCCTGGCTGAGCGCGGCGTTGATATGAACGTGGATCGTCTGTGGGTGATTGACGGTTCGAAGGCCTTGCGTGCCGGCATCGATCAGAAGTGCGGCGAAGCCGCTCGCGTACAGCGATGCCGGCTTCACAAGATTCGCAATGTCACCGAGCGTTTGCCAAAAGCAAAGGCTGCCCAGGTCCGCTGGGTGATGGTGCAGGCGCTCAAGGGCGATGCCAAGGCCGGCATCGAGAAGCTGAAGTCGCAGGCCAGGCACCTGAAGCCGCAGTATCCGGACGCGGCTGCCAGCCTGCTGGAAGGTCTGGAAGAGATGTTCACGATCAACCGCCTCGGCGTGACCGGTGAACTGGCTCGTTGCCTGGCGACGACCAACATCATCGAGTCGCCGAATTCAGCCGTGCGCCGTGTCAGTGGTCGGGTGACCCACTATCGGGATGCCAGCATGGCGATGCGTTGGGCCGCTGCTGGATTCCTGGAAGCTGAGAAGTCGTTTCGCAGGCTGCGTGGCTACGAGCAGATCCCTGCGCTCATCGCAGCGATGCGACCAGTTTCTGTCAAAACAAAAATGGCCGCATAATCATTCCGCCACCGGCTCAACCTTCAACTACAAACGGGACATCGCC
>JBEIFV010000001.1:0-118160 GCA_040382235.1 Burkholderiales bacterium | reverse complement strand
TGCCGCCGGCGGCACCGGTGAGGAGCATCACTTTGGTTTCAAGCATCGGTGTTCTGCCTTGAAAAGCGGGCTTGATGTCCGCTGATTGAACTGTCGATCATAGCCGCGCTTATCGAAAGACATCAGGCCAGCGGGCCGAAGAACTCGCGGATTTCGTTGGCCAGCACGTTTGGCTGCTCGAGAGCGGCAAAGTGGCCGCCTTTGGCCATCACGCTCCAGCGCTGAATGTTGAATACCCGCTCGGCCGCTGCGCGCGGCGGGCGCAGGATTTCGCGCGGAAATTCGCAGTAGCCGGTCGGCACCGTGATGCTGCCGTCGATCGGCCATGGCCCGTGCAGGCGCGCATAGTAGGGCCAGAACGAGGCGCCAATGCAGTTGGTGAACCAGTAGAGGCTGATATTGCCCAGCATCTCGTCCATGCTCAGCACATTGCGCGGGTCGCCGTCGCAATCAGTCCACGCGCGGTATTTTTCGACGATCCAGGCGGCCAGGCCGACCGGTGAGTCGGACAGGCCGAAGGCGAGCGTCTGCGGACGCGTGCCCTGGATCGCCTGGTAGCCGGTTTCCTCTTTCAGAAACTCGGCCAGTTCATCCAGGTAGCGCCGCTCGCTTTCGGTCGGGTTGGCGAACATCGCGGCATCGCGCCGGATCGGCATCATGTTCAGATGGATGCCGGTCACCTGGTCAGGTTGATTGGCGCCCAGCCAGGCAGTGACGAACGAGCCCCAGTCGCCACCCTGCGCACCGTAGCGGCTGTAACCCAGGCGCGTCATCAGTTGATGGAACATCGCGCCGATGGCCGGCAATGACTTGCGCGGCTGGTTCTCGCGGAACGACAGCGTGTAGCCCGGCAGCGAAGGCACCACCACGGTGAAAGCGTCCTCCGCGCGGCCGCCATGGGCAGCGGGGTCGGTCAGGAGCGGTATCAGCTTCATGAATTCAAGCACCGAGCCGGGCCAGCCATGCGACAAGAGCAGCGGCTTGGGTGCCGGCCCGCGGCCCGGCACATGGATGAAGTGCACGTCGATGCCGTCGATCGAAGTCACATATTGCGGCAGCGCGTTGAGGCCGGCTTCGGTCTGGCGCCAGTCGAAGCTCTTAACCCAGTAGTCGGTGACGTCGCGCATGAAGCCGACCGAGGTGCCGTAGGCCCAGGGCGCGTCCGGCGCTTCGTCGGGCCAGCGCACGCGCGCCAACCGGGCGTGTAGATCATCAATGGACTGGCCTGGAATCGCGAGGCGGAAGGTACGGATGGAGGTGTCGGTCATGGCGCTTATCGGTCGGGCGAAGGTGCGAAGAATGCCACTGAATCCGGGAGGCCATTTTGCGCAATGCACCAAGCCGCTTGTGGCACACTCTCCGACCATGAATACCGGACTCCATGAATTCCTCGCCCAGGACCGCGTGATCTGGGGCAAACCCGCTGCGCAGGCAGTGATCGAAGAGGCTGATCGCCGCGGCGCGCAGCGCATTTTCATCGTCACCAGCAAGACCCTCAACCGCAAGACCGATGCGGTGCAGAAGATCCGCGACGCCCTGGGGCCACGCCATGCCGGCACCTTCGACGAGTGCGTCGAGCACACCCCGCGCGAGAGCGTGATCGCCGCGGCCGATGCCGCGCGCGCCGCCGCGCCGGACATGGTGCTCACCTTCGGTGGCGGCACCGCGATCGATACCGTCAAGGTGATGCTGATCGCCATCGCCCATGACTTGACGCGTCCCGAGCAGTTGGGCGACTACCACCTGCGCATGAACGCCGACGGCAGCCGCCACACGCCGGCAATCAAGCCGCCACCGTATCGCCAGGTGGTGCTGTCGACCACGCTGTCGGCGGCTGAATTTTCTGATTTCGGAGGTTGCACCGATACCGCGCGCAAGGTGAAGGACGGCTATGCCGGAAAGTACAGCGGCGCCGTCGCCGTCATCCTCGACCCGGCGGTGACTGTTTACACACCCGAATGGCTGTGGCTGTCCACCGCCATTCGCGCGGTCGATCACGCGGTCGAAGGCATTTGCTCGATCCAGCCGTCACCGTTGATCGAGGCGGCATCGCTGCACGCACTGCGCCTGTTCGGTCGCTCGCTCAAGCGCACCAGGAATGATGGCGCCGACATGGAAGCCCGCCTCGAATGCCTGCAGGGCGCGTGGCTCTCCGGTTTCGGCATCCTGCGCGTGCCCTATGGCGCATCGCACGGCATCGGCCACAGCCTGGGCGCGGTCACCGGCATGAGCCACGGCTATACCTCGTGCATCATGCTGCCGCACGTGATGCGCTGGAACTTTGATGCCAGCAAAGAAGCCCAGACCCGTATCGCCCTGGCCATGGGCCGCAGCGACGGCGACGCCCCGCAGGCGGTGGCCGATCTGGTGGCGGGCCTCGGTTTGCCCACACGCCTGCGCGACCTGGGCGTCAAGCAGGAGCAATTCGCGCAGATCGCGCGCGGCGCGCAGGAAAACCTGTGGGTGCGCACCAATCCACGGCCGATCAAGGGCGTGGAGGATCTGCAGCGCTTGCTGGAGGCAGCCTGGTAAGGTCACAGCGCAGGTGTGCGCGCGATCGAGGAACTCCCCCGGAACCGCAAGGCGTAGGCAGCTTGCTCCATACGTTACGCAAGGCGTGGACAAACTGGAGTTCCATGTGACCGATACGCATGGAAAATTGACAGAAATGCGCCATTCTGCTACCTTTTGACTCCCATTCTCAAGGAGCGGCCATGGCTACCGGTTCAAGCTTTACATCCGTCAAGCTTGCCGCTGCGTTGGTGGATGACGCGCGCGCGGCCGCCCTCACCATGCGCCGCTCGGTGGCCAGCCAGATCGAATATTGGGCCACGCTTGGGCGTGCGCTCGAGTCTGCTGGCTTGACCGCGCGCGACACCAGCGCCTTGATCGCGCGGCAGGATGCTGCCGTATATGCCGTCCGCGGTGCGGCCGCGAGTCCGGACTCCACTGAATTGGCCGCCCTGAAAACGCATGTTGTCGCGCTGGCCAAATCGGGCGCGCTGGCGCGCCGCGCCAGTGTGGCGGTGGCGGCCAACGCTGCGCGTGCAGCGCGCCCGGCCGGAAAAGCCGGCCGTGGGTGAGCCGAGGGGATTGATCGACAGCGCGTGGCGATTCTCCACCTGATCGCCGGGCCGAACGGGGCCGGCAAGTCGACCCTTTACGACTATCTGATCGCGCCGCGCTATCCCTCCCTCGAATTCGTCAATGCGGACATCCATGAGCGCGATCACCTGTCGCATATCGGCCACCCGGTCAAGCGCTCCGAAGCAGCGCGCGCCTGGGCCGACGCGCGGCGTGACAGCCTGTTGCGGCGCGGCACATCGTTTGTCAGCGAAACGGTGTTCTCGCATCCATCCAAGCTCGATCTGATCCACGTCGCGCGGGCGCGCGGTTTCTCGGTGGTGTTGTATGTGGTGTGCCTTGATGAACCGCGCGTGCTGCTGCAGCGCGTGCGGCGCAGGGTGAACGAAGGCGGGCACCATGTGCCGCCCAACAAGATACTGGAGCGTTATCCGCGCCTGCTTGCCAATCTCGCACAAGCGGTCAAGCTTTCGAACATGTCGCTGCTGTTCGACGCGCAAGAGGTTTCGCACGGTGGCCCGCGCCTGCTTGCGGTCTGTACCGAAGCCGGGGTGGAGTTGCATGCGGAGCCCTTGCCGCGCTGGGCGGCGCGCATGCTCGGAAACGCTGAAAGATAGCTCGGAATTGGAACCGGAGTTACGCGCATGCATTACCCCGTTGCGATCGAACCCGGCTAAGACAAGCGCGCCTTCGACCAACGATGCAGCGCAGGCCTTGCAGGCGGCCAACGATCTTCTGCGGCGCGATGTCGCGGTCATGCTTGTCTACGCAGCGCCGATACTGCTGGCGTTGAAGCGACTGGTGACCGACATTCCCCTTGTCACCCTGGGACATCCCGACCCGGGGTCAATATCACGGGTCTTACCGACGGTCACGCGAAACTCGCGCCCAAGCGCTTAGGCTTGCTCAAGGAATCGCATCCATCCGCATCACGCTTCGGCTGGGTGTTTTATAAGGCGCAATCGGCCTTTTTGTATCGATTGCAGTGGTTGAAATGCCTCAACATCATCGGCCCCGAATTTTTGCGAGTCTATTTCGTCGGAAAAACCGATATCATTTCTTCATGCTCGCCGATCGGCAGAAAGAATTGTCGCTTGCTAGAGAGTGCCTTTGATGACTACGCGCCGGAAACTATTGCTCGCGACTTGCACCACCATGCTCGCCGCACCGCGCTTAAGCGCGGCCCAGACCGCCGGGCGCAGCTACCGGGTCGGCTGGATAACCACAACCGATGTCTTCAAGGAACCTTACTCGCTGGCGTTCGTGCAGCGCCTGGCAGCGCTGGGTTTCGTCGAGGGGCGCAATCTCGTCTTTGAAAGGCGCCACGCCGCCGGGAATCTCGAGAGGTTGCCGGCCTTGTCTGCCGAGATCGGGAAACTGAAATGCGACGCCTATTTTGGCGGCGGCAGCGAAGCCAGCCTGGGCGCGCTCTCGCAAGCCAGCCGTGATACGCCGATCGTGTTCGTCGCGGTGGACTTCGATCCGGTCGCCACCGGCGACGTGGCGAGCCTTGCGCGGCCGGGCGGGCGCGTCACCGGCGTCACCGCGATCCAGTCCGAGTTGCCGGCCAAACGGCTCGAGCTTTTGAAGGAAATGCTCCCGGCGATGACCAAGGTCGCGGTGTTCACCAACGATCAGACCACGGCGCAGCTCGCGTTATTGCGCGGGACGGCAAGGCGCATCGGTCTCGCGCTGCATGTGGTCGATTTCAAGCGCCCGCCGTTTGACTATCCTGCGGGTTTCGCCGACGCCGCGCGTGCCAATGTCGATGCGCTATTCGTCACCGCGTCGGGGCTATGGGTGCCGGCGCGCCGGCTGATTCCGGAATTGGCGCTCCAGGCGAAATTGCCGACGGTTTTTCATCAGGCGCAGTGGGCTGATGCCGGCGGCATGATGTCTTACGGCTTCAATTTCGAAAAAATGTGGCGCCGCGGTGCCGAGATGCTGGCGAACGTGCTGCGCGGTGCCAGGCCTGCCGAGATTCCCATGGAGCAGCCAACGGAGTTCGAATTGGTGCTCAACCTGAAGACCACCAGGGCGCTCGGCATCAAGGTTCCGCAGTCAATGCTCATCCGCGCCAATCGGGTGATCGAATGAATGGCGTGACGCCTGAGTGCCAAGCTTGAGGTGGTCGGCACGGTGCTTCGCGTATGCTGCAACCCTTGCTGATTGATGCTTGAGGGGTGCAGGCCGTGGCAAAGATTCCTCCGGGGGTGGGTCCTCAACATCCGCAGGTGGTGGTTCTGGTGGGTGCCACCGGCGATCTTTCCAGGCGCAAGTTGCTGCCCGGTTTATTCCATCTGGTGAGCGCCGGATTCATTCCCGGGTGTCGCATCGTCGGCGTTTCCCTGGATGAACTCGATGCTGACGGTTTTCGCACCTTCGTGCGCACAGCGCTCGACGAATTCTCCAGCCGCAAGATCGCCGACGCCGACTGGGACAGCTTCGCCGCGAACCTCGATTACGTACCCTTGTCCGCTGGCGGCGGCGTGCTCAAGGCGGCGGTGGATCGGGCGGAGGCCTCGTTCGCCGGCGAAAGCCGCCGGCTGCATTACCTGAGCGTGCCGCCGAGCGCCGCCTTGTCGGCGGTGCGCATGCTGGGCGAGGCGGGCCTGGTCGAGCGCGCCCGCATCGTCATGGAAAAACCCTTCGGCACCGACCTGGCAAGCGCGGTTTCTCTCAACGCCCGGCTGCACGAAGTGTTCGCTGAGGAATGCATCTTCCGCATCGACCATTTCCTGGGCAAGGAGCCGGCGCAGAACATCCTTGCCTTTCGCTTTGCCAACGGCTTGTTCGAGCCGATCTGGAACCGCAATTTCATTGATCACGTGCAGATCGACGTGCCCGAGACTCTGGGCCTGGGCAAGCGCTCGGGCTTCTACGAGGCCACCGGGGCGTTTCGCGACATGGTGGTCACCCACCTGTTCCAGATTCTCGCCTTCATGGCGATGGAACCGCCGACCTCTCTGGAGCCGGCACCGATCAGCGAGGAAAAGAACAAGGTGTTTCGCAGCATGCTGCCGCTTTCGCCCAGTGATGTGGTGCGCGGCCAGTACATCGGTTTCCGTGGCGAGGAAGGTGTCAACCCGGAGTCGGACACCGAGACCTTCATCGCGCTCAAATGCTCGATCGACAACTGGCGCTGGGCCGGCGTGCCGTTCTACCTGCGCACCGGCAAGCGCTTGGCCGAGGGCCAGCGCATCATATCGATTGCCTTCCGCGAGCCGCCCAAGAGCATGTTCCCGCCCGGTTCGGGCATCGGCGCGCAGGGGCCTGATCACCTGACCTTCGATCTGGCGGACGCCTCGAAGATGTCGCTCTCGTTCTACGGCAAGCGCCCCGGCCCCGGCATGCGCCTGGACAAGCTGAGCCTGCAATTCGCCATGCACGATACCGGCCTGGTGGGCGACGTGCTCGAGGCCTACGAACGCCTGATTCTCGACGCCATGCGCGGTGATCGCACCCTGTTCACCACCGCCGAGGGCATCGAGCGCCTATGGCAGGTCTCGACGGCACTGCTGGAGGCGCCGCCGCCGGTGCGCCTGTACGCGCCCGGGTCATGGGGGCCGAACGCGATTCACCAATTGGTTGCGCCGCGTGCCTGGCGGTTGCCGTTCGAGCGGGCCTGGCGTGATCCGAACCGGCTGGGTAGTTGAGGCCGCCAGGTTGCGTGGTGGACGATAGCGCACGGACTGCGGCCGGTTCTTGCCTGACCGGCAGACTCGCGCATGCCATGCGCAACTGTTTGCCGGCCCTGGCCCTGGCGCTCATGCTGCCGGCCGGCGAGCTTGCCGCGCAGGATGTCTACCCAGTCAAGCCCGTCCGCATCGTGGTCGGTTTCCAGCCCGGCAGTTCGTCGGACGTGGCCGCACGCATCGTGGCGCAGAAGCTGGCGCTGGTGATCGGCCACAACGTTGTGGTGGAGAACCGCCCCGGCGCTTCCAGCGGCATTGCCGCGCGCGCTGTGGCCGGCGCGCCGGCGGACGGGCATATCCTTTTTTTCGCGACCGTCGCCAACGTCATCAACACCGCCACCAACAGTCCCACTGACATCGACATCGCGCGCGACCTGCTGCCGGTGGCGCTGGTGGGCCGGGTGCCCAACATCCTGGTGCTCAACCCCGACCTCGGCATCGACAAGCTCGATGCGCTGATCCGCCGCGTCAAGTCGCGGCCGGGGATGATCGCCTATGGCACGGCGGGTAACGGCACGGCGCTGCACATGGCCGCCGCCCTCTTCTCGGTGATGGCCGATGTCAGCTTGCTGCACGTGCCCTACCAGGGCAGTGCAGCGGCGATCACCGATCTCTTGGCCGGGCGCATTTCGCTGATGTTCGCGCCGGCATCCTCGGTGCAGCCCTACATCCGGTCGGGCAGGCTGACTGCGATCGCCTCGACCGGCAATGTGCGCTCCTCGATCGCGCCGGAGCTGCCAACCCTGGCCGAACTGGGGCTCCCCGGGTTTGAATCGAGCGTCTGGTTCGGCGTTACCGCGCCACTCGGATTGCCGCCACGCGCCGAATCGATCCTGGTGTCGGCGCTGCGCGAGGCGGTCGGCTCGGCCGAAGTGCAGGCGCAGTTCAAGTCCAATGGCATCGAAACCTCGATCCTCAACCTGGGCGACTTCAGCGCCTTCATACGCCGCGAAACCGACAAGTGGGCGCGGGTGATCGAGTTGCAGGGCATCAGGCTCTACTGACAGAGGCGTCCAGGTTGCTCGGATTTGCCCCGATGCCGATGGCGCGCGCCGGCCCTAATCGCTAAGATTGAGTGCTTTCGCCAGCCGTGGCCACAAGGCGCCGGGGCGACCAGGTTGCGGCAGATGCGACCACTTTCACGGAGCACAACATGGACTTGAGCTTTTCGGCCGACGAATCGGCCTTCCGCAACGAAGTACGCACCTGGCTCGCCGCCAACCTGCCGGCCGACATCCGCGAAAAGGTCACCACTTACCGCGGGCTGTCACGCGAGGATTTCATTCGCTGGCACAAGATACTGGCCGCCAAGGGCTGGTCGGTGCCGCACTGGCCGCGCGAATGGGGCGGTACCGGTTGGGACATCACCCAGCGCTATATCTTCGAAGAGGAGTTCGGCTTGGCCGGCGCGCCCAACCTGCCACCCTTCGGCCCCAACATGTGCGCCTCGGTGTTGCTGCGCTTCGGCACGCCGGCGCAAAAGGAGCGCTTCCTGCCACGCATTCGCGAAGGCGACGATTTCTGGGTGCAGGGCTATTCGGAGCCGGGCGCCGGTTCCGACCTGGCGGCCCTCAAGATGCGCGCCGAGCGGCGCGGCGACCATTACCTGTGCAACGGGCAGAAGATCTGGACCACGCTCGGCCACTATGGCGACTGGATTTTCTGCCTGGTGCGCACCGACCCCACGGTCGAAAAGCGCCAGGAGGGCATCAGCTTCCTGTTGATCGACATGAAGACCCCCGGCATCACCGTGCGGCCGCTGATCCTGATGGACGGCGGGCATGAGGTCAACGAGATCTTTTTCGAAGACGTGCAGGTGCCGCTGGAAAACTTGGTCTACGAGGAAAACAAGGGCTGGACGGTGGCCAAGTATCTGCTCGGCCACGAACGCATGGGCAGCGCCAGTGTGGGCGCCTCGCGCCGCGAACTGGCTTCGCTGCGCGCCCTGGCGGCACGCGAGAAGAAAAATGGCAAACCGTTGATGGAGGATGCGCGCTTCCGCGACCGCCTGTCGCGCACCGAAATCGAACTCGATGCGCTCGAACTGACCTCGATGCGCTTTCTCGACAAGATGCGCAGCACCGGCCAGCCACCGGGGGCGGACGTATCGATGCTGAAGATCCGCGGCACCGAGATCCAGCAGTCGATCACCGAACTGATGATGCAGGCCGCCGGACCGGAAGCTCAAGCCTTCATGGGCGTGGATGGCGGCCAGGTCGATGCGGTGACCTCGCGCTTCTCGCCGCGCTATTTCAACTATCGCAAGACCAGCATCTACGCCGGCTCCAACGAGATCCAGCGCAACATCATCGCCAAGATGACGCTCGGCCTGTGAGCGCAAGGGAACACTGACATGGATTTCAACTACAGCGACGAACAGCAGCAACTGGCCGATTCCTTGCGCAAGTACCTGGCCAATGAATACGATTTCGAGGCGCGCAAGGCGGCGCTCAATTCGGCCACCGGCTTAAGCGAGGCGGCCTGGTCGACCTTTGCCGAGATGGGCTTGATGGCAATTCCGTTTGCCGAAGCCGATGGCGGCTTCGGCGGCGGCGCGGTCGACCTGATGGCTGCGATGGAAGCCTGCGGCGAGGCGCTGGTGGTCGAGCCTCTGCTGGACGCCATCGGCATCGGCGGGCGACTGGTGGCCAAGGCGGGTTCGGCCGCGCAGCGCGCGGCGGTGCTGCCCGGGGTGATCGACGGCAGCACGCGCATTGCCTGCGCTTACCTTGAACGCGGCCGACGCTACGAAACCAATCCGGCTGTGACCACTGCGAAAAAGAGCGGAACGGGTTGGCGCCTGGACGGCGAAAAGGTCGTGGTGGTCGGTGCGCCATCGGCAGGCCATCTGGTGATTTCCGCCCGCACCTCCGGGGTCGAGGGCGATGCCGCCGGGGTGAGCCTGTTCCTGCTCGCAAGCGCCACGCCGGGGCTTTCGATCAATGCCTACCGCACCGTGGACGGCCAGCGTGCCGGCGACGTGAAACTGGACGGCGTTGTGGTGGGGGCCGATGCCCTGATTGGCGCCGACGGCACAGCCCTGCCGGCGCTCGAAGAGGCACTCGACTTCGCCACCGCGCTGTTGTGCGCGGATGCGGTCGGTGCAATGAAATATGCCAGCGACGCCACCCTTGAATACTTGAAGACCCGCAAGCAGTTCGGTATGCCGATCGGTGCCTTTCAGGCTTTGCAGCACCGCATGGTCGACATGTTCATCGAGTGCGAGCAGGCGCGCTCGATGGCGATCCTGGCGGCGTGCCGCATCGATGCCGCCACCGAGCCCCGTGAACGCATGCGCGCGGTCTCGGCCGCCAAGGTGCGCATTGCCGATGCCGCCCGCAAGGTGAGTCAGGAAGCGATCCAGTTGCACGGCGGCATGGGCATGACCGAGGAGATGAAGGTGTCGCACACCTTCCGCCGGCTGACCACCATCGCGCAGCGCTTCGGCGACGCCGATCACCATCTGGAGCGTTACGCGGCGCTGGGTTGATCGCACAGCGCCGCGTACCCGGCGCGTCGGCGCCCGGTACGCGGGGTGTGGGTTCAAGCTGACAGCGCGACTTCGGGCAGAGGTTCCGGCAGCGGCAGGAAGCGTTGCCATGTGCCTGAGGGAAGGGGTGGCTTTCTCGAGTCCAACGCTCGAACTACGACAAGCTTGCGGCGAGCGCGGTCATCGCCCTGGCGACATCGCCGTCCATCACGTTTTGCATATGACCAAGCCGCGAACGCATCACCGGTTCGGCAAGGATGCGTGCGGCAAGGCCGGCGCGCACCCAGTCGACATCGTTGGCGTTGGCGCGAATCAGCTTGGAAGCCGCGCAATCGTTGGGGTCGAGGAACCAGGCGATCAGGCCGCCCTTGAGGGGCAACTGGATCAACCGCGTTTCCCAGCCCTCGGGAAGAGACAGAACACGCGGCGACAACGCATCGGCGAAATAGCCCTTGTCGCGCGCGAATGCGCTTGACTCGCCGAGTTGCGTGTTGATGTCCGATACGCGCTCCGGGTCGAATTTCAGGAAAAAATCAAGGTCGATCGATGCGACCATGCGTTCCGGCGGTTCAAGCACCGCGCCGAGTATCGAAAGGCTGCCGACCACGACAAAATTGCGATGGTTCGTGAGATGTGCCGTCGCCAGCAGAACGTCCTCGATCTGTTCGAGTTTCACGCCGGCAACTCCATGCACATGAGTGGTGAATTGACGCGCAGGACGCGTGCCTGTGGATCACTCAGTCGTTTCACGGCCTCGTCCGCGGGCATGGCGAGCAACTCGCGCCAGGTATCGATATAGACCTGGCTGCACAAACGTTCGCGTTCCCACAGGTCGACCACCGCGTGCGCGCGTGCGCGCAGCGGCGCGTCCATGATCGGCAGAATGCGCGCGTGCAGGGCGAGTCTGCGTTCGTCATGCAGGGCGAGTTCGGCGCGCGCGGCGCGGGCGTCTTCGTAGCTCATGCGTCGATTGTGCATTCGCGATCCGCGCGATGCAAGCATCATTTGCCGCAAGGCTTCATGTGGTGATGGCCGCTACCTGAACCGGCAGGCAGTCCTGCGACCTTGACTGCAGAAACGCCGTGGTGCGCGGTTCCGGCTTCCAGTAGTTCAGCCCCCTGAGGAACCTGCCGTTGGCGCCAGAACGTGAGCTGCCCCTGGGCGCAATGCAGAGCGGCTTTTCGCGAATCGAGGCGCCTGGCTGCCCGAAATCGGCGATAGACTGCGGCGGACGGCAGTCATGCTTCCGATAGGCCTGCTGGATTGGGTATTCCTGCTGCGACGCCTGCCCGAAATTTCCCTACCTTCGAGGACACACAATGCACAAGACGCTCTATGCTGTTTTCGTGGGCCTGCTCGCCACCTGCATGCTGACCGCCACCGTGCCTGTGCTGGCGCAGTCCCCGGAGGCATTGTTTCCGACCAAGACACTACGCTTCATGATCGGCTTCGGCCCCGGCGGCAGCACCGACCTGATGTCGCGCATGATCGCCCTGAAGCTGGCTGAGCGCCTGGGCCAGCCGGTCGTGGCGGAGTTGCGGTCCGGAGCCAGCGGCACCATCGCCGCCGACGCCGTCGCCAAGGCGCCGCCGGACGGGCACACCCTGATTCTCTTGACCGGCGCCCACCCGGTCACCGGGGTGATGATGCGCTCGCTGCCGTTCGACCCGGTGCGCGACCTTGCGATGGTCTCGACGGTGGTGTCGTATCCCATCGCGATCGTGGTGGTCGCGGGCTCGCCGTTTCGCAATATCGAGGACCTGCTGGCGGCTGCCAGGTCGGGGCCGCGCAAGGTGTCGTTCGGCACCGCCGGGATCGGCAGCGGTCAGCACCTGATCGGCGAATGGATCGGTGTGGAGGCGGGCCTTGAATTCCTCCACGTGCCGTTCCGCGGCGGCAGCGCCTCGCTGACCGAGCTGCTCGCCGGTCGCATCGACATGACACTTGACACCCTGACCAGCGCACTGCCGCAGATCCGCGCGGGCAAGACGCGTGCGCTCGCCGTCACCACCCGCGAGAGTTCGCGCTTCCTGCCGGAAGTGCCGCCGATCGCGCGCTTGGTGCCGCAGGTGGACTTCTCGTCCTGGGCCGGCGTTGCAACCACCGGCGGGACGCCGCCGGCGATCGTGGCACGCCTCAATCGCGAAATGCATGCCGTGCTGCGGCTTCCCGAGGTGCGCCAGCAGCTCGAGAACCTCGGTGGCGAAACCTCACCCTCCTCGCCGGAGGAAATGCGGGCGCTGGTCGAGCGCGAGATGGCGCGCTGGGCGAAAGTGGTGGCAAGCCGCGGTATCGAACGCCAATAGCGACAGGGCAGACAAACATGGACCAAGTCACCAAGGATCGCCTGGAGGCGCGCCGCGCGCGCCTGTTGCGCAAGCAGTTCTACATCATCACCATGCGCGCGCGGCCGATGGCTGATCCAGGCGCCGAGCTCGCGCCACTGCTAATGGAGCACCTGGATTTCATCGACGATCTCGAGACCCGCGATGTGCTGTTTGGTGCAGGGCCGTTCCGCCACGAGGACGGGCAATGGGACGGCAGCGGCATGGCGATCGTACGCGCCGCCTCGATCGACGCCGCGCGCGCCATTGCCGAGGCAGAGCCTTTTCATCGTGCGGGACTGCGCGTCAACACAGTGAGCGGTTGGCAGCTGAACGAGGGCTCGTTCAGCGTGCGCGTGCGCCTCTCGGCGCATCGATTCGAGATCGAATAGCGGGTCGAACGGCCGCGCCGTCGTGAGCGGTGGCGCCGGTGGGGGCGCCGCGTTGGGTCGACAGCGTCGGCCCGTGGCACGCCTGCCGATGTATCAGTTGGAATGAAGTGCGATGGCCCTTCGCAAGCCTTGCCCGCCGTGAAGCGCCTGGCACCCGGCGCGGACGTCCGCGCAACGCATGCGCCGATTATGGGTTCGCGCTCCGCGCTACGAAGGTTTGATTGGCTACAGGAAGCGCGGGGGGCAAGGGCACGCCGCCCCAGCCCCTGCTACTTCGACTGCAGCAAGGCCTTGATGCGCGGTTCCGGCTTCCAGTAGTTCGGCCCCTTGAGGAACTTGCCGTTGGCGTCGTAGATCGGGTTGCCGTCGGCGTTAAGCTTGCTTTCGTTGCTGTCCATAATCACATCGAGCACCTCTTCAAGCGGCAGGCCGTACTTGAGCGCCTCGGAGCGGCAGTACACGATCACGTCGCCCAACAGGTCGGCGATCGCGGTCAGCACTTCGGCGGCGTCGGCGCCACCGGCCACCTGCGCGGCGATGTCGTCGATCTCGTGCACCTCGTCCATCAGCGTCGCCTTGAACTTCAACAGGCGCTCGGCGGTGTTGTCCGGCAGCGTGGGCCGTTCGTGGGCGGGCAGGCGGTACATGGCATTCATCAGGGCGATGCGTTGGGCGAAGGTCTTATTCATCGTGTTTCTATCTCTCGGGTTGGTGTTGGCGTTGCGGATTTACTCGGTGCTTTTCGAGGTCGGCGCCGCGGCGGCGCAGACTTATCGCCGGCGCGGATTCTAGCCGCAGAGTCGGACGTCGGCGGATGTGGGCAAGGCAGGATCGCTGTAGCGGCGTTGCGCGGGCTTCCCAGGAGTGTCGCGCCAATTTGCGCCGGTGTCATCGAGCCCTTTTGCCGACTGCATTTGCTCCGGGCACAACAAAACGGCGACTCAGTCCTGCCAAATTTTTCCAAATTGCCTAAGCTCGCAACATGAGCACAATGAACATTTCCCTACCTGACACCCTCAAGTCCTTCGTCGATGAGCAGGTCAGCCAGCGCGGTTACGGCACCAGCAGCGAATACGTGCGTGAGTTGATCCGCAAGGATCATGACCGCTTGCAATTGCGCAATCTGTTGCTCGAAGGTGCGGGCTCCAAAGCGGCTGCGCAGGTGGATCAAGCGTATTTCGACACAGTGCGCGAGCGCGTCCGTTCCGGCGCGAAATCCAGCCCCCGGCGATGAAGTCCAAGCCGATCGTCCCGCGTGAGTTGGCCAACCGGGACGTCGATGCGGCGATCCAGCACTATCTCGATCAGGAAGCGGCATCGGCAGCTCGGGGCTTTATTGAAGCTCTGGAGCAGGCCTATGTGCACATCGGCAGGCGCGCGGCGACCGGTTCACCGCGCTATGCACACGAGCTGAATCTACCTGGTCTGCGTTTCTGGCCGCTCACGCGCTACCCGTACCTTGTGTTCTACGTCGAGCAGGAGAGCACGTTGACGTGTGGCGTGTCCTGCATGGTCAGCGCGACATACCTTCGTGGATGCAACAGCCGGAACAGGTTTGAACGGATTGCGCGCTTGCATGCACGCGCGGCCAAGGTGTGACTGCGCAAAGACACGGCGCGTGAAATGGTTCGCGATCCAACACTTCCACAGACAACGCGAGCCGCGGATTGGCCCTGCGCATCACGCTCACGCATCAAGCGCGCCGCGGCAGGTGCGATTTCCCCGGCCCTTACTGCCGCCCCTGCGTCACACGCTCCTCGACCAGTGCCTCACGGCGCGCCGCGGCGGGTTTCGCCGAGGCGATGTCGAAGCGCACGCAACGCAGCTCGCCTTCGAAGGCACAAGGCGGCGCATAGTCGTGGCACACCGGCGCGATCGAGCGCCCGACATCCATGCCGGTGGAAGACACCATGGTCGCCATGGCGGGAATCTCGACCTGACCGCAATCAACTCCGTCGATGAAGAGCGTGGCCGTACCGCGCTTCCCGTCGCGCGTAACGCGCACCCCTGCCACGCAGGCGCCGGCGGGCAGGGGGCGGGCCGAGCGCACCTGCGTGTGATGGTGGAAATAGTTGTAGTCGAACACCAGGTGCCGGTCCTTGACGAACAGCACATAGCCGCCGTTGGCGCTGCCGCGCGCGACGATGGCGCCGGCGCTTGCCTGGCCCAGGGTGAAGTCGGCGGTAATCGTGAACGGGCGGTTGCCGGTGGGCGGTGCGGTATCGGCCGAGTAACGCGATACCGGTGGAAAGAAATTCCATTCCAGCCGGCGAAACGTGTTGCCGCGCGCCTGCGCGCTCTTGAACAAGGCGCCGCCGCGACGGTCGTCAAGCGGCAGCACGCCGTTCTTGCCGGCCTCCAGCCACCACAGTTCGATCAGTTGCCTGAGCTTCGCGGGATTGGCGGCGGCCAGGTCGTGCGCCTCGGACGCGTCAACATCGGCGTGATACAGCTCCCAGGCTTCGCTATCGTAGTCGCTGCCGGACTCATGGAAGCACACTGCCTTCCAGCCGTCGTGCCAGATGGCGCGATGACCGAACATCTCTAAATACTGTGCGCCCTTGCGGCTGGGCGCAGCGGCCGCACCGTCGGCGAGCGCATAGGACATCGAACTGCCGTGCACCGGCATCTGCGCCACGCCGTTGAATGTGTCGGGAAACGCCAGGCCCAACAGGTCGAGCACGGTTGGCGCGATGTCGGTCACATGATGAAACTGCGGGCGGATGGCGCCACGATCCCTGATGCGCGCCGGCCAGTGCACGATGAACGGGTCGCGCACGCCGCCGGCATGGGTGTTCTGCTTGTAGCGCTTGAGCGGCGTGTTGCCGGCCATGGCCCAGCCCCACGGGTAGTTGGTATGGCTGTCCGGCCCGCCGATGGTATCCAGGCGCGCCACCGCCGCATCCACGTCCTCAGCCAGGCCGTTGAAATAGCGCATCTCGTCAAGCACGCCAACCGGGCCGCCCTCCTGGCTGGCGCCGTTGTCCGACATGGCGATGAAAATCGTGTTGTCGAGCTGGCCCAGGCGTTCCAGCGCATCGATGTAGCGCCCGAGGTGATGGTCGGTGTGTTCGAGGAAGGCGGCGAAGGCTTCCATCAGGCGCGCGGCGAAGCGCCGCTCGTCGTCCGATAGCGCGTCCCAGGCCTTGACCCCCGGATTGCGCGGCGGCAGGTTGGTAGTGGCCGGCACGATGCCCAATTCCTTCTGGCGCGCGAACCAGCGCACGCGCACCACGTCCCAGCCTTCATCGAAGGCGCCGCGATATTTGTTCAGATACGCCTGCGGTGCCTGGTGAGGCGAGTGGCAGGCGCCGAACGCCAGGTAGGTGAAAAACGGCCGATCCGGCGCCGCCGACACATGATCATGGGCGAAACCGATGGCGCGATCGATCAGGTCTTCGGTGACGTGATAACCGGCTTCGGGGGTGGCCGGCGGGTCCATGTAATGGTTGTCTTGCACCAGTTCCGGCCGGACCTGGTCGGTCTCGCCCTGCAGAAAGCCGTAGAAGCGGTCGAAGCCGCGCGCCAGCGGCCAGTTGCCGAAAGGCCCGGCCGGGCCGGTCTCGTGCATCGGCGCCAGATGCCACTTGCCGACCATGTAGGTGCCGTAGCCGGCGGCGCGCAGCACTTCGGAGAGCGTCGCAGCCGAACGCGGAATGGCGCCGCGCATGTTGGGAAAGCCGGTATCGAAGTTCGAGATCGCGCGCATTCCCACCGCGTGATGATTGCGGCCGGTCAACATGCAGGCTCGCGTGGGTGAGCACAGCGCGGTGGTGTGGAAATTGGTGAAACGCAAGCCGCCGGCAGCCAGACGGTCGAGGTTGGGGGTGGCGATGGTCGAGCCGTAGCTGTTGAAGTGCGCGAAGCCGACATCGTCGAACACCACCACCACGTTGGGTGCGCCGTCGTGCGGGCGTGGCTCGGGCGGCCACCATGGAGTCGATTCGGTGATGGTGCGGCCGATATGCCCCTCAAAACGAGACTCGTTCATGCAACCCTCCGAAAAACGACCTCACTTGCAGGCGTAAAGCTCAGATCTTAACGGTGCGGCCAAACGCAGCCAGGGTTTCGCGCCCGCGCCTTGAATCGGCGCTTGTGCATCGATACGATAGTGCGTCAAGGTTCCTCTTTACGTTCGCGTGTTCGCCGCCGCATCTATCCGCCAAAGACAGTCCCGCCAGCGCAGCGCGATCCACACGGTGAGCGCCAGACCGAGAAGCGCACACAGCGACCCGGTTGCCGCAAAGCCGATGCGGCCGATCAGCGGGCCGGCCAGCAGCAGGCCCAGCGGCAGGCCGCCGACGGCCAGCATGCGCATGCTCATGACGCGGCCGCGGATGTCATCGGCGGAACTGCGCAGCATGATCGCAGCCAGCGGCACCATGCACATGGTCTGCGCGAAGCCGGCGAAGGCCAGTGCGATGGCGCCGCTGGTGATGCTGCGCAAGTTGACGAATACCAGGATCAGGAAGAACCAGACCAGGGTGCCGACCAGCATCGTGCGGGCCAGGTGCAAGGGCCTGCGGTTCAAGATGATGAAAATCGAACCGCCCAAGCAACCTGCGGCAAAACTGGCGGCGAGGACACCGAGCCCGGTCTGGCCCACGTGATAGATTTCCTTTGCCACGTAGGGCAGCAGGCCGAGCACGAAGGGATACGCCAGCAGGTTGCCGAGAAACGCGATTGCGGCGGTGGCCAGAAGTTCCGGCTTGCGCCAGACGTAGACGAACAGGTGGCGGAGGTCGCCCCAAGGGGACGCAGGTGGACGCGCTGGCGGGTTCGCAACGGCCTGGCGAACGCGCGCAATGCCGAAGCTCAAGCCGAAGCTGAGTCCGTACAGACACAGGATCACGGCGTAGGCGGGTGCAACGCCGAATGCAGCGACCACGCCGGCGCCGGCCAATGCGCCGGCGATGCGCGAGGAGTCCGTGGTCACGCGCGAAAGGCCCAGCGCGCTGACCAGTTGCGCCGGCGCCATGGTCTGCGCGATGATCGTGTTGCGCATCATCATGTCGGACGGCCGGATCAACCCGGCGACCGCGGTGACAGCGAGCACAATCACCGGCGTCAGCCCGTCGGTGAACGCAAGCACCAACAGGAACGCGGCCATGACAAAGTAGGACGAGCGCGTGATGCACAGCAGTCTGCGATGGCCGATGCGGTCGCCGGCGACACCGAACAGGGGCGAGACCAGTGCGCCTGCGAATTGCAGCGCGCCGAATAACGCGAGCATGCTCACCGAGCCGGTCGCGACCAGTACATACCAGCCCAGCACCAGGGTTTCCATCTCGAAGGCCCACGACATGGCCAGATCGGCGGGCCATTGGAAACGGAAGCTGCGGACCTGAAAGGGCGCGAAGATAGGTGGTCGCAAGGGATGCGAGGCTGGAATGCGGGGCCGCTTGTCGTTGGTAGGGTGGTGCCGGAGACACCGCTTCCCGGCGCCTGCGATGGCCGGCGGGTGCCGATATGCTTGGCTAAGCATCATACGTCGATCGCGAGCGTCAGCCGATGGATACCTCAGACGGCTCTATAGAATATACGTTCCGATGAAATCTCCGCCCGACAACGCCGGTGCCAAAGCGTCGCCCGCGACCGGGCTGCGGCGCCGTGTCGGTCGCCTGCGGCACCGTGCGGGCCGCCTGAATCCCGCGCTCAGGGGCATGCTGTGGACCATGCTGGCCGGTTTCATCTTCATCCAGCTCAATACCTTCATGCGGGTGCTGGCGATTCAGCTCGACCCCTTCCAGGCGATGTTCCTGCGCTATCTTTTCGGCGCGCTGGTGATGCTGCCGCTGGTTTTGCGCAGCGGGCTCGCAGCCTACATGCCGAACCGGATGGGTGCGCAGGTTCCGCGCGCGTTCGTGCATGCGGTGGCCCTGACGCTGTGGTTCATCGCGGTGCCGTTCGTGCCGGTCGCCGACAACACCGCGATCGGCTTCGCGACGCCGATTTTCGTCATGCTGGGCGCCGCCGCGTTCTTTCACGAAGCGATGCGCCTGGACCGCTGGCTTGCGACCCTCATCGGCTTCGCCGGCGTACTGATCGTGGTGTGGCCCAAGCTCTCCGGCGACGGCGGCTTCCATCACTTGTTGATGCTCGCGTGCTGCCCCCTGTTCGCGGTGTCGTTCCTGATGACCAAGGCGCAGACCCGTTACGAACGCACCGGAGTGATCGTGGTCTGGCAGGCGATCCTGGTCACTTTGTTCAGCATACCGCTGGCTGTCACGCACTGGACGGCGCCGACCATGCTGCAGTGGCTCGGTTTTCTGCTCTGCGGATTGTTGGGCAGTGCCGGACAACTGTGCCAGACACGCGCGCTGGCCGTCAGCGACATCTCGTCGACCCAGTCGATCAAGTTTCTCGATCTGATCTGGGCGACGTTCATGGGCTGGCTGGTGTTTGCCGATCCGCCCAGCGCGTCAACCTTGTCCGGTGGGGTGGTAATCGCGCTCGCGACGTTCTGGATCGCGCGACGCGAGGCGCGGCCGGTGCGCGAGTCGCGGGCCGGCAAGTCGCAATCCGGCGGCGGAGAAAATGGCTGATGGGCCGAATGACCTGCCGCAGTCGGAACGCGCAGCCTCGGCGCAACAGTCACAGCGCGGCCGGTCGCGGTTGAACCGCCCCGCGGCCGCCTTGGAGCGTGAGAAGAAATCGTAGCGAGCGGGCCAAAGTCGCATCGAGGAGCGCAGCCGTACTCCTGTAAGGCGAGCAGCGCAGGTGCGGAATTGGCCCGCGCGGTAGAGTTATCTTGCGCTCTCAGCGCCGGATCGTGATCGGCAACATGCGCGGCCCGCGCACGGTGCCTTCGGACCAGGTGGTCTTCTTGCCCGGCGTTTCGCTGAAGTCCGGAAAGCGCGCCAGCCACTCCTCGATGGCGATGGTCATTTCCATGCGCGCCAGGTTCGAGCCCAGGCAACGATGGCGCCCGAGGCCGAAGGCGGCGTGCGGGTTTTCGGCACGATCGATCACGACCTTGTCCGCATCGGCGAATTTGGCCGGGTCGCGGTTGGCCGCAGGAAACGACAGCAGCACCTGCCCGCCGGGTTTGAACGGGCAGCCTGACAGGGTTTTCTCCTGCACCACCTCGCGCGCCATGGTCACCGGTGAGTAGGCGCGCAGGAATTCCTCGATCGCCGTCGGCAGCAGGGCCGGGTCGGCCACCAGGCGCGCGCGGTCCTGCGGATGGGTCGCCAGATGCCATAGCGAAGCGCCGATGCCGCTCCAGGTGGTGTCGATGCCGGCGATCAGGATCAGGCGCAGGGTGCCCAGGATATGCGGTTCGGTGAGCGGCTTGCCGTCTATTTCGGCCTTGAGCAGGAAGCTCACCAGATCGTCGCCGCCCGGATTGGCGCGGCGCAGTTCGACATGCTTCTTGAAGTAGGCGTTCTGTTCATGCATCGCCGCGATCGCGACGGCGGGATTGCGCACCCCTTCGATCAGCGTCTGGTGGATCCACACCCGAAACAGGTCGCCATCTTCCTCCGGCATGCCCAGCATGTGGGCGATCACGCGTACCGGAATGTGCTGCGCGTAGTCCACCGCGCCGTCACATTCCGGCTTGTCGCCGATGGCGTCGAGCAGCGAGCGGCACACCGCGCGCGCACGGTCTTCGAGCTTGGCGATCTCCTTGGGCGCGAAGGCCGGCAGCAGGAGCTTGCGCGCCGGCGTGTGCTCGGGCGGGTCGGAGGTGATAGGCGGCCCCGGGATCAGCGGCAGCTTGTGCTCACGCACGATCACCCGGCGCGAGGAAAAGTGTTCGGCGTCATAGGCGATCTCGCGCACATCGTCGTAGCGGGTGGCGAAATAGGCGCCGTCCTGGAAACGCTGCGAGGTGGCGACCGGGCAGGTCTGGCGCAGGGTGTCCCAGATCGGGTACGGATTTTCGGTCCATTGCGGATCGAAATGGTCGAAATCGATGGCCCAGTCTGTCACCGGTGGTCGGCTTTCCATGATCAGGATTCCCTTAAGCGCTGGTGAGTCGAACGGCGTGTTCGGGGCAGTTGGCTACCGCCAGCCGCGCTTTGGCTTCGAGGGCGGGCGGCACGACGCCGTCGCCGCGCACCTGGGCGTTGCCTTCGTCATCGGCTTCGAACAATTCCGGTGCGACCAGACAGCAACGGTTGTGCCCCTGGCAGCGCTCGGTGGCGATCGCCACCCGCATGATTTTTGTCTCCGACATGGTTGGTCTCCTTGATGGGTTTTATGCGCGACATGGGGTGCTCGGACATGACGCGGTTCGGTACGGCAGCTTGTTTCGATTCACCATCTCGCAGCCGGGTCAAGCTTGCCCGTGATTGGTGCGACGTGCGTCGCGTGAAACCGGCGCTATTCGGCATCGCTGTTTTCGCCTTCGCTGTTCGGCCTTACTACTCAGCCTTGATGTTGCCCGCCTTGATCACCGCGGCCCAGCGATCGGTGTCGGCGTTGATCATTTTGCCCATGTCGGCCAGGCTCATCGGCTGCGCCGCTTCGGCGCCCAGCTTTTCCATTTTTTCCTTGACGTCAGGCATGGCCAGCACACGGCCCAGATCGGCGTTGATCTTCTCCAGCACCTCGCGTGGCGCGCCGGCGCGCGTGAAGAACGTATACCAGGCCATCACCCCGGCCTCCGGGTAACCGGCCTCGATCAGGGTCGGTACGCCCGGCAGCTGTTTGAGTCGTTCGCGGCCGATCACCCCCAAGGCCTTGAGCTTGCCGCCCTGCACATGCTGGGAGATGAGGCCGGTGGCGGCGAAGGCGACATCGAGTTGGCCGCCCAGAAGGTCGCTGATGATCTGCGGCTGCCCCTTGTAGCCGATCGCCTGCAGGTTGATGCCGGCGACCTGCTTGAATAGCTCAGTCGACAGGTGAATCGACGAGCCGGTGCCCGGGTTGCCGTAGTTGAGCGGCCGGGTCTTGGCCAGCGCCACGAATTCCTTGAGCGAGTTGGCGGGCGAACTGGCCGGCACCACGATCGCCGCCGCCGACCAGGCGGCCACGCCGAGGGCGGCGAAGTCCTTCTTCGGGTCCCAGGTGGCGTTGGTGCCGAGCGCCGGATTGGCCGTGATCGCAGGCCCGGTGATGAGCCAGGTGTAGCCGTCGGCCGGCGCCTTGGCCACCGCATCGGTGCCGATGTTGGAGTTGGCGCCGGGGCGCGCTTCGGTGATGATGGTCTGGCCCCACATGGGGCCCAACTTTTCGGTGATCACGCGGCTGACAACATCGACAATGCCGCCGGCCGGGTAAGGCACGACGACGCGAATCGGTTTGTTTGGAAAACTGCCCTGGGCGTTCGCCGCCACTGCGCACAACAGGAGGCCGGCTGCGACCGCGGCATTGCAAAAGCGCTGCATGATCTGTCTCTTGATTTGTTGATCTATGGGCAAGAACTATAACCGAAGACTCAAGCGTTTACGGCGCTCGTGCGCGCGCTGTTCGGGCGGTGATGTCGCATAATGCGGCGATGGATCGCAGACGGTTTTTGCACAGTGCAGGCGCGGCTGCGGTAGTCGCCGCCAGCAGCCGGCTAGCCGCGCAAACCATCAAGCACGATCCCTTTGGCCTGGGCGTGGCCTCCGGTTCCCCGGCGACCGATGGCTTCGTGCTGTGGACGCGCCTGATGGCCGCGCCCGGCACCGGGCCGCTTCCCGAAGTACCGTTCCTGGTGCGCTGGGAACTGGCCGCCGATGCGGGCTTTCGCCGTATCGTGCGGCGCGGCAGCACGCTGGCCGAGCCGGCCTTCGCGCACAGCGTGCATATCGAAGTCGGCGGGCTTGAAGCATCCGCCGGCCGCCCGCACTACTGGTATCGCTTCATTCTGGGTGATGCGATCAGCACAGTGGGCCGTACCCGGTGTCTGCCGGCGCGCGGCAGCGATGCTCTCTTGAGTCTGGCGCTGGCCTCCTGCCAGAACTACGAGCACGGTTATTTCGGTGCCTATCACCACATGGCGCGCGAGGAACTGGACCTGGTGCTGTTTGTCGGCGACTACATTTACGAGTATGGCGTGACGCCCAATCGGGTGCGCACCCACAACAGCGCGCCGTGCTGGACTGTGGATGAGTACCGCGCCCGCCTGGCGCACTACAAGTCCGATCCCGATCTGCAGGTCGCACATGCCGCCCATCCGTGGATCGTCACCTGGGACGACCATGAGGTCGAAAACGATTACGCCAACGACCGCTCCGCGTCCGCGCGTGGTGAAGAGTTCCTGGCGCGCCGCGGCGCCGCCTATCGCGCGTATTGGGAACACATGCCCTTGCGCTGGAGTCAGCGGCCGCAGGGCGCCCGCATGCAACTGTATCGCCGGTATCAATGGGGCAGCAACGCCAGCCTGCATGTGCTGGATGCGCGCCAGTATCGTGACTATCAGGTGTGCACGCCCGCCGGCGAAGGCGGCTCGCGCACCATTCGCGACACGACCTGCCCGCAGCGCCTGGAATCCGCAGCCAGCGTGTTGGGCGCGGCGCAGGAACAATGGCTGGCCGGCGGTATCGCCGCCAGCGGCGCCACGTTCGAACTGATCGGCCAACAGTCGCTGATGGCGCAGATGCGCATGTCGGCGCCGCGCGCGCCCGCGGGCGAGCCGGCCGAAGGGCTGTGGAATGACAGTTGGGATGGCTATCCGGCCGCGCGCCGCCGCACCTTGCAGTCGTGGGCGGCAAAGAAGAATGTGCTCACCTTGGGTGGCGATGTGCATGCCACTTACATCAGCGACCTGAAGCTCGATTTCGATGACCCCAAATCGCCGGTCGTCGCTACCGAGATTGTCGGCACCTCGATCACCAGCCCGAGTTGGCCGCAGACGCGCACTGAACGGGTGATGCAGGACAACCCGCATATCCGCTTTGGCAAGAGTGACCAGCGCGGCTACACCGTGCTCGAGATCAAGGGACGGCGCGCTACCGCACACCTGCGAGTGATCGACACGGTGCGCCAGCGCGAATCCAGGCTTGCGACCGCGGCCAGCTTCGTGGTCGAGGCCGGGCGGCCAGGGGCGCACAGAATCGGATAGGAAAACGCTGAACAAGTCCCTGGAATGCGGGCTCCCGAACGAAGAGCCGTATCAATTCAGGGTGCTGCAAAAGTGACCTTCCCGAACTACGGACTTGCTAAGTGTTTTCATCGGAAGGCGGTGGCTATTGCTGCGCCCGCAGCGCTCTGCCGACCGGCGCCTCGCTTGCATCACCTGCAACGCGTGCCCGGCGTTCGGGCAACGTCGCTGCAAATGCGCACACCAGCGCGGCAACATAGGGCAGCGATTGCAGCGCGAGCATCAGCATCCACAGCGCTGATTCAAGGTGTCCGGTACTGCGCGTGAAGCCGATCGCGGCGATCGCGCATGCCAGGCCCGACAACAACAGCACTTCCTCGCGCGCCGGTGCCAGAAAGCGGGCAAGACGTGCGATCAAGCCGCCGGCTGAAGGCGCTGCAAGCGCGGCCCGTCCGCCTTTGGCTGTGATCGTGAACACGCCGCCGCGGTGCCACAGCCCGGCCAGCACGCCGCGTGCGATCGCGTGCGAAAGCCCCATGCCGGCGATGGCCGCGCCGACGATATTGCCTGCGGAGCACGGCACCCGGCGCCAGTAAAGCAGCGGCCCGATCAGCAGTTTGGCCACGCAAAAGGCAGCCAGCGGCAGCATGAAAAGAGTGATCGGCAGCGGAAATGCCTGTGGCAGCGCCAGCGTGCCGATGGTCCACAGCAGCGCCGCAATCACAAACACCAGATGCAGGGCATCGCCGATCCACGGCAGCCAGCCGGCCAGGAAGTGATAGCGTTGGCCGAAACTAAGTTGGCCGGCACCCAACAGGGCCCGCCAGTGCGCCTTGAGTATCTGCATGCCGCCCTGGGCCCAGCGGCTGCGCTGCCGCTTGAAGGCCGCGAAGCTGTCCGGCGTGAGGCCTTCCCCCATCACGTGGTCGACGTAAATGGTGCGCATGCCGTGCCGCATCAGCCGCAAGCCCAGTTCGGTGTCTTCGCACATGCACCATCCCGACCATTGCCCGTGGCGGCGCAATGCGCTGGCGCGGATCAACGTCATGGTGCCGTGCTGGATGATGGCGTCACGTTCATTGCGATGGTGCATGCCGATGCGAAAGAAGCCTTCGTATTCCCAGTTCATCATGCGACGGAATATCTGCCCGCCCCAGTCGCGATGTGCCTGCGGCGCCTGCACGATACCGACCTCCGGATCGTTGAAATGCCCGATCAGCGATGCCAGCCATTGTGGGCGCACCACGTAGTCGGCGTCGACCACGGCCACCAGTTTAGTGCGCGGGTCGGCCTGCGCCAGCGCGAAGTTGAGTACGCCGGCCTTGTAGCCGGGCCAGGTGGGCAGGTGAATGAAACGAAAGCGTGCAGGCAGGCCGGCAACGAAGTCGCGCACAGGATGCCACAGCGCGCTATCGGTGGTGTTGTTGTCGATGATCAACACCTCGTAGGCATCGTAGTCAAGTGCCGCCAGGCTCTTGATGGTGGCGATCACCATCTCCGGCGCCTCGTTGCAGCAGGCAAGATGAATCGACACAAAGGGCTGGCGCGCAGCGTCCGGCAGCGGCATTGGCGCAAAGCGCCGGCGCAGGCTGCCGTCCCAGAAAAGTTCGACGAATTCGAACAGGTGCGCCAGCATGATCGCCACCATCACCAGCGAAGTGGGGATCAGCAATCCGAGCATCACCCAATCGGCGGCACCCATGTAGTGCAGCAAAGGCAGGGTCAGCAACACGGTGGCGAGCGACAGCACGGCCTGCGCGGTGGCGGCGAATGCGAGCTGCGCCAGCGGACGCAGGTTCGCGGTGGCGGTGCGCCGCAAGAACCACAGCAGGAACAGCAAGCCCGCGCCTGAGGAGAAGAGCGCCTTGGTGCGCCAGTATGGGTCGGGTTCGATCGCCCCTTCAAAGGCGAACTTGGGCACACGCGCCGCATCGAACAAACCCCAATAGGCGCCTGCGCGGCCTTCCTCATGCCGTTTCCAGGGCTGGTCGTAGGCCTCGATCAGGAAGTAATCGAGTTTATCAAGACGCGCGCGGGCGACGAATTGGCGTATGTACGAAGCCTGTGCGGCCGGCGTCGGACGCGCCCGCTTGATGGTGTCGCCACTGCTGGGATAGCCGGTTTCACCGATAAGGATCGGTTTGCCGGGAAAGCGCGCGCGCACGCGCGCCAGCCGCTCGAATGCCTCGTCGACCGCTGTGTCCTGCCCCACGCCTTCCCAGTAGGGCAGCAAATGGACGGTGATGAAATCGACCGCATCGACCAGTTCCGGATGCTTGATCCACACATGCCAGGGCTCGGCACTGGAAACCGGGACCCGCGACGTCGCCCGCGCGCGCTTCAAGTAGGCGCTCAATTGCGCGGGTGTCAGGTCACCTTTGAGCACGGATTCGTTGCCGATCAAGAGTCGGGTGATGTTGTGGTGCGTGCGCGCAGCGGCAAGCGCGGCGGCAAGCTCGCGCTCATTGGCAACGAGGTCGCGATCGAGCCATGCACCCAGAGTCAGGCGCAGCCCGTGACGTTCGGCCAAGGCTGGCAGTTGCGGCAGTTGCGCTGCGGTATAGGTGCGAATCTGCCCGGTGATGCCGGCCAGCTGCCGCAAATCGGCGTCGATCAGCGCGGTGGCCGCGCTGTGGCGCTGCCCGGGTGTGTCCGCGCGTGCGAACGGCGCGTAAGCCAGGCCATTGACGCGCGGTGTGATGTCGGGTGCGGTGATCGGCGCGGCAGTCCAGCCCCACAGAAGGTAGTTGGCCAGCGCCATCAGGGCGGCAAGCAGCACTGCGAAGCCGCTGCGCCACGCAGGGTGCGCGGACGGGGAGCTTGCTATGGTTTGAGGCATGGTGATGGCGAGTGGTCCACAGGAGGCACTGAATATGTCGGGATGGAACGAGATTCGCTTTTGTGTCGTGGCTCAACAAATCAAGACCGCCGTTTGACAAGCGGCAATACAAGGGCCGATTCAGTGTTTTTTGGAGCGTTGTTGCTGTTTGCGACCCTACAATTGAACGCGTGACCTGCCACTTCGGCCTACAGGTCCCGGGCGTTGCCCAAACTCATGCCGGTGCGGCACGTGCGTCAGGCTCCGGCAGCCAACCCTCCATCATATGCGGCAATGCAGCAATCAACCTTTAACCCAGTTCGCCGCGCCCTCCTGCTGCAGTTGACGGCACTTGTCCTGGTGCTTGGCTGGTGGTTTATGCGCGGTCTTGCGGTGCCGCTTGTGGAGGAGCCGGCAGCTACGTCCGGCGTTTTGCCCTGTGTGTCCTACGCACCGTTCAGGCGCCCGGGCGCCTCGCCGCTCGATCCGCATACCCTGCAAACACGGGTAACGCCGGCGCAGATTGAAGAGGACCTGCGCATCCTCAAAACACTGTCCAATTGCGTTCGGACATACGGACTGGGCCAGGGGCTGGATGCGTTGCCGGCGATCGCCGCGCGGCTCGGCATGCGGGTAAGGCTCGGTGCCTGGCTTGCGCGCGATGCCATCCAGAATGGGCAGGAACTTGAGCGTGCGCTGGCGTTGGCGCTGCAATTCAAGGGCACGGTGGAGCTTCTGGTCATCGGCAACGAAGTGCTGCTGCGGCGCGAGTTGCCGCCTGAACAACTGGCCCTCTATCTGGACCACGCGAGAATGCGATCGCCAGTGCCGGTCACCTACGCGGATGTATGGGAATTCTGGTTGCGCCACGCCTGGCTTGGTGCGCATGTCGATCTGGTGACTTTGCACATCCTGCCCTACTGGGAAGATGATCCGGTGGCCGTCCGTGATGCCGTAGGCCATGTGCTGCGCGTGAATGCGCTGCTGCGGCAGCGTTTTGCAGGCCAGCCGGTGTGGGTCGGCGAGACCGGCTGGCCTGCGGCCGGGCGCCAGCGTGGCGCGGCGCTCCCAGGGCGGGTCGAGCAGGCGCGCTTTGTGCGCGAGTTGCAGCACGCCGCGCCCGGTACCGGCCTCGACTACAACCTCATCGAGGGCTTCGACCAGCCCTGGAAGCGTGCCCTGGAAGGCGCGATGGGTGGCTACTGGGGCCTTTTCGACCGCTTTGGCCAGGCGCGCTTCAGCTGACGCGGCGCGGTCGTCGAGGATCCGCTCTGGTGGCGCGGGCCGCTTGGTGCGGTGCTCGGTGCCTTGGCGGGGCTGGCGCTGGCTTGGCGATCATGGCCGCGCTCCGGCGCGGCACCGCATGAGCGGCGCGGCACCTGGACGCTGCCGCTGCCCCTGGGCGCGGCCCTGCTGGGGGCGCTTTTGCCCGTGCAATCGCTGGCGTTGCAGCAGTGGGCGCGTACGCCATGGGAATGGGGTATCGGCATGGCGCTGGCAACGCTGGGCGGCACACTGACACTGCTGGTGGGCGGACGACTCACGCAGCTCGGCCTAGAGCGACCGTCGGCGCTGGCGCCCTCTGATGGAGCGGGTGCATCGAGTCCGGCGCAGCGTCTTCAAGCAGCCCTGCCGGTGCTGCAGTTGGCGATTCTGTTTTGCGCCGCCAGCGTGGCACTTACCCTGCTGTTTGACGGCCGTTATCGCCCCTTTCCCTGGTGGTGGTTCGCGGCTCCGACGGCCAGCCTCCTGGCGTGGCGGTTCGCAGATGCAGAGCGCCGCTCCCCAAGCCCTGAAGCGCAGCTGTTGGCGACCGTGTTGGCGCTGTGCGCGGTAGCGGTGGTGCTCGCCGAAGGCTGGCGCAACACTCAGGCGCTGGCGTTTTGCACGCTGTTGCTGCTGCTGGCGGCAAGCGTCGCCGGCCGCCGCCGCGCGAATACCAACAACGCGAGCAGCGCCGCCGGGGCGCACAGCTCGGTGCTGTAAAGCACCAGGCCTGCACATGCTGCAAACAACGCCACTGCGGCCACGCCGCGTCGGCCGCCGATGCTGGCGAGCAATGCCAGGGTCAGGGCGAACCAGCCGATACGCTGCTGTACAAAGGCCTGAATGATCCACCAGCGTACGGAGCACCAGGCGTCGGCGGTGCCGGCGTCGCAGCGCTGGCTCAAGGTGACAGGCTCGATCAGCCAATGGCGCGCCGCTGCCGCCAAGCCGATGGCCGCGGCGCAGGTCAAAAAGAGCGCCAGCCAGGTGCGCCAGGCCCTCATGGTCGATGCGGCGCCGGCGCGGAAGGGGCGCCCGCCGAGTCGAATGCCTGAAGCAGCATGCGCGTCAGATCGAACATTGCGCCGATGCGCGGCACGGAAGGCTCCAGGCCAGGCTTGAAGCCTTGTGCGACAAAGCGCTGCAACAAATCATGGTTTGAGCTGATGATATGCACCGGGACATCCCAGCTTGCGCCCTCGCCGGTCACGTTGGCCGCGGGCTGGTGGTCGCCCAGCACGATGGTGAAGCTGGCGCGCGCCCTTGGTTGCGCCAGGAAACCCGCCAGCCACCTGTAGTTGTAGTCGAGCATCGCCACATAGCCGGGAAACATGTTGAACCAGTCCACTTTTTGCGCCGCCACGCCCGCCAGCTGCGCAGCGTCGAACGGTGTTGCGGAAAGCGCCTGCTGCCAGTCCCGCAGGTAAGGCGGCACCGGGTGAAACGGCATGTGGCTGGTGATTGATGAGAAGAAGGTGAGGCGCTTGCGGCTCTGGTCGGTGATTGGATGGAGCTTCTGATACAGGGCGAGCGCGATCTGGTCAGGCACGGACCAGTAACCCAGTTTCGGCCCCTGGTAGCCCAAGTCGCGCGCGTCGGTGAATTTTTCGAAGCCGTAAAACGATTTCTCCGGCCAATCCCAGGTCAGCGCCGGGTAGAACCCGTGGGTCTCGTAGCCGCGCTCGCGAAACAAATGCAGGAGCGTCGGCCGCTTGGTGGTGATCAGCAAGTCATGGCGTGAAGGGTCGCTGGTGTCAACGCCCGAGAGCAGCGAGACATGGGCCAATTCGGATCCGCCACCAAAAGTGGTGGAGCGCACATAGGCGGACACCACCTGCTGGCCGCTGGCGGCGATCTGCACGGCCAGGGCGTCCCGTGCCACCTTCAGTTGCGCGTAGGCTTCTTGGTTGTTGAATGCCACAATTCCATAAGACTCCAGGAAAAACAGATTTACGTCCGCGCCGCGCAGCGCACCCAGATCGGATACCAAGGCAGGCGCGGGCGGCAGGGCCTTGTTCAGACCGGCCTCGCTGAGCGCGGTGGCCAGCAAATTCGCCTGCCGCGCGTAGGTCGGCAGAACCGGGCGCGACACCAGCGGCCAGGTTGCCCGCACGCCAAAAAAATTGGCCGTGACAAGGACGAAGGCCGCGCCGGTGAGCGCCAGCGCCCAGCGGCTCTTGAGTGCCCGTGGCGCCGCTTCACGCGCGGCCACCGCGATGGCGCTGCGCAATGTGCGGAAAATCAGCCACAGCAGCGCCAGCAAGGCGGCCGGCACCAGTATTGCGATCCACAGCGGATAGCTTTTGAGCGTGACCCACAGCACGCGCGGAATCTGCAGCGCGTCCCAATACAGGTTGATATTGCGTCCGAACAAGGCCGGCGCAGTGGTGTCGAAATAGCGCCCGATGACCAGCAGCATGTAAGCGCAAGTGAGGGTGGCTACCAGTGCGCGCGACAGGGTTTCCAGGCGCCACACCAGAAGCAGGATCGCGATCCAGAGCAGGACGAATTCAGGCGCCAGGCGCGCATCCAGCTTGACAAACGGGGTCGGCCACCAGTTGGTCATGCTCAGGAAAGCGTTGAGCACGAATAGCGCGGCCAGTGCCTTGAAGAGGCTCGTGCGGTGGGCCCGCGCAGGAATTGAAAGCGACGTCATTGGGGCTGCCGTGGTTGTGTCCTGCGCGCGCGATCGTTCGAAAAACCTTTGGCGGGAGGCGACGCCTCACTCCGCAATCGGCTTGTTTTCGCGATGCGGGCAGTGCGTCATCTCGGAGGCAATGGATTTTAATGCGCCAAGGACGGCGCATTACAATTCCGCACTTGCGTGCGTGAACCGGCGCGGCGGCGCGTCTGTGTGACCGTGAAGCGACAGCCTGCGCAACTTGATGCACAATCGAACCGAGCGACGCCGCAATCTAGCCAATCTAGCGACGGACAGCCCGACTTTCTGGACAGGCCAAGCCACAGTGCCCACCAATCCGAGCAGCGAGGAGTGTTTTCGCGATCTCGCCCTGCTTTCGTCCGACTGGTTCTGGGAGCAGGATGCGGAGTTCCGCTTCACCGCCCTGTGGGGCGAGATGCATGCACGCACCGGCCTCAATGCCAGTACCACGGTCGGCAAATGTCGCTGGCAGCTTGGAATACTCGGTGTAAGCGAGGAGCAATGGCGGGCACATCGCGCGGCACTGGCGCGGCACGAGATCTTTCGTGATTTCCAGTACCAGTACATCAACGAAAACGGTCTGCTGCGCTGGCTTTCGGTCAGCGGCAAGCCGATTCTCGCGGCCGATGGCGCCTTCGTCGGCTACCGTGGCATCGGCCGCGACATCACCGAGCAGAAGAACGCGGCGGGCGCGCTACGCGAAAGTGAGCGCCGCCTGCGCGCGCTGCTTGATCTTTCTTCCGACTGGTATTGGGTGCAGGACGAGCATCATCGCATCACCGTGCGCGAAGGCGCGAATCTGGATGCGAATCCGCTGCCAGGTCATGACGATATCGGCAAGACCCATTGGGAAATCGGCTATCTCAACATGACCGAAGCCGACTGGGTGGCGCATCGGGTTCTGCTGGATCATCGTCTCGAGTTTCGCGACCTGCTGCTGGCACGCCGCAACTGTGCCGGCCAAGTGAGCTGGGCGCGCCTCTCCGGCCGGCCGCTGCAAGATGCCGACGGACGCTTTATCGGCTACCACGGCATCGGCCACGGCGTCACCGAACAAATCGAGGCCGAACGCGCTCTCAAGGACAGTGAAGCCGAATTGCGGCAACTGATGGAAAGCATTCCGGTGTCGATCGGGCACATCGACGTCCATCTGCGGCTGCTGTATGTCAATTGGGCCTTTGAGCAGTCATTCAGGCGCCCGGCGTCCGGGCTGATCGGCTGTCATCTGCGCGACATCGTTGATCAGCCGGACTATGCCATCAGCAAGGCGCATTTCGATGCCGCATTGCAGGGTAGCGCGAGCAGCTATCGCAGCATCCAAAGCATTCCCGGCGCCAGTGCGCGGGTTCTGGACGTCACCGTGGTGCCGCATCGCGATGCGGCTGGCAGCATTGTTGGCTGCTACGGGGTGGCGATGGACGTGACGGCGCTTGAAGCGGCAGGTGAACAGGTGCGTGGTCTGCAGCAGCGCTTCGGCTCCGCCATGGCGAACACCACCGACCTGATGGCGATATACCGGGTCGATGGCGAGCAGTTGATCATCGAGCAGTTCAACCCGGCGCTGCGGGATTTTTACGAAAGGCAGTTTGCCGGGGTGCGCATCGGCGACTGGGTCGGCCGGCCGATCGCGGATTTTCTGCGTGAGGCCGCGGGCCTGGCGCCGGCAGAACTTGAGCGCAGGCTGGCCCCGTTCAGGCGAGTGGCGGCCACCGGCGAAGTGGTGCGTTACCGCTCCAGCATCGAGGCCCCCGCGGCTGCGCAGCAGCGTGACGCCCTGATGGTGCCGATCACCGACGGCGAAGGCCGGGTGACGCATTTGTTTTACCGCGACGCCGACATCACCGAGCTGGTGAGCAAGGAAGGGGAGCTTAAGCGCCTGAACGCGGATCTGGAGCGCAGGGTGGCGGCACGCACCGCGGAAATGTCGGCCGCCAACCGCGAACGCGAGGCCTTCGCCTATTCGGTCTCGCATGACCTTCGCGCGCCTTTGCGCGGGATCGATGGCTTCAGTCAACTGCTGCTCGAACAGCATAGCGCCGCGCTGGGCAGCCAGGGCATGGACTACCTGCAACGGGTGCGGCGCGGCATCCAGCGCATGGGCAACCTGATCGACGACCTGCTCAAGCTTTCGCGCGTGACGCGCACGCCGCTTGTGCGCCTGCCGGTCGACTTGTCAGCCATGGCCCAGGAAGTTTTGGCCGATTTGCAACGCCAGATGCCGGAGCGCAAGGTCACCTTGCGTCTGCAGACAGGGGTCAGCGTCAGCGGCGATCCCGGCCTGATGCGCATCGTCATGGACAATCTGCTGGGCAACGCCTGGAAATACACGCGCAACGCCGACGCGCCGCTGATCGAATTCGGTGCAACGCCACAAGCCGGCGGCGGAGTCGAGTTCTTTGTGCGCGACAATGGTGTTGGTTTCGACATGGCATACGCCGCCAAACTGTTTCGCGCCTTCCAGCGCCTGCACGGGGCTGCGGAGTTCGAAGGCACCGGCATCGGCCTGGCGACCGTGGCGCGCATCGTGGAACGCCACGGCGGCCAGGTGAAGGCCGAAGGCGCGCTAGGCAAGGGTGCGACATTCCATGTGGTCTTACCTCGGGAGCAGGCATGAGCGTGACGCAAGGCAGCATATTGTTGGTGGAAGACAACGAAGACGACGCCGAACTGACACTCCTGGCTTTCAAGCGCTCGCACCTGCTCAAACCCGTGGTGGTGGCGGAGGATGGCGCCATCGCGCTCGACCATCTGTTTGGCAGCGGCATCTTCGCCGCGCCTGATGCACCTCTACCCGTGTTGATGATCCTCGATCTCAATTTGCCCAAGGTTTCCGGACTCGATGTGTTGCGGCGCGTACGTGCGGAGGAACGCACCCGCCTGTTGCCGGTGGTGATCCTTTCCACCTCGATCGAGGATGAGGATGTGATCAACAGCTATGCGCTGGGCGTCAACGCCTACGTGCGCAAGCCGGTGGCTTTCGAGGACTTTCTCACCGCGGCCGCGCGCCTGGGCATGTTCTGGCTGCTGACCAATGTAGCGCCGCCGGGCCGGGGCGGGCCGCACTGAGCGGGCCTTTCGTTTCCGTCACGGTTTGTGGTGTTCCATCAGGTGGCCGAGCCGCATCACACCCTGCATGCCTTAGGATTGCGGTTTTGATCAATCGGTCGTCCAGACCAACAAGGAAGCTTCATGCCCGTCATCACCTGTATCGAAGATCTGCGCCTGCTGCACCAGAAGAACACGCCCAAGGCGTTCTACGACTATGTGGATGCTGGCAGCTATACCGAGGGCACCTATCGCGCCAACAGCGCCGACCTGGCCGCGCTCAAGCTGCGGCAGCGCGTCGCCATCAATGTCGAGGCGCGCTCCACCGCCAGCACCATGATCGGCCTGCCGGTCACCCTGCCGACGGCGCTCGCCCCGGTAGGCCTGACCGGCATGCAGTGGGCCGACGGCGAGATCCTGGCGGCACGCGCCGCCGAGAAGTTCGGCGTGCCGTTCACGCTCTCGACCATGAGCATCAACTCGATCGAGGATGTGGCCGAGGCCACCACCAAGCCCTTCTGGTTCCAGCTCTACGTGATGCGCGATCGCGAGTACATCAAGCGCCTGATCGATCGCGCCCGCGCGGCGAAATGCTCGGCACTGGTGCTGACGCTGGACCTGCAGATCATCGGGCAGCGCCACAAGGACCTGAAAAACGGCATGAGCGTGCCGCCCAAGATCATGCTCTCCAACGTGGTCGACATCATGACCAAGCCGGCTTGGGCCTTGCGCATGCTGGGCGCCAAACGCAAGGTGTTCGGCAACATCGTGGGCCACGTGAAAGGGGCCGAGGGCATCGTCTCGCTTTCCAAATGGACCGCCAGCCAGTTCGACCCCACGCTCAACTGGAAGGACGTCGAGTGGGTGAAAAACGCCTGGGGCGGCAAGCTGATCTTGAAAGGCATCCAGGATGTCGAGGATGCGAAGCTCGCGGTGCAAAGCGGGGCCGACGCCATCGTGGTGAGCAACCACGGCGGGCGCCAGCTCGACGGCGCGCAATCCTCCATCAAGGCCCTGCCGCCGATTGTCGATGCGGTGGGCGACAAGATCGAAGTCTGGATGGACGGCGGCATCCGCTCCGGGCAGGACATGCTGAAGGCGCTGGCGCTGGGGGCGAAGGGCACACTGATCGGGCGCGCCTTCAACTTCGGCCTGGGCGCGATGGGCGAGGCCGGGGTGACCACCGCGCTTGAGATCATCCAGAAGGAGTTGGATACCTCGATGGCGCTGTGCGGGGTGAAGAATGTCGGCGAGATTTCGCGCGACGTGATCCTCAACCCCTATTGATAGCCACTTGACGGCATGAAGAAATCCGGCGACGGCTCTGGCCGTTCCTGACTTGCGTCGCTGTAGCGTTTCGGCTCAATCAGCCGTGATCTTCGCCAACTTGATCAAGCGTCCCCACTTGTCGATCTCACCATTGAGTGCGCGCCCGAGCTCATCGGCCGACATCACAGTCGATTCCGCGCCCATTTTCGACCAGGTCTCGCGCAGTTCCGGCTGCATGACAATCCGGCTGATCTCCTGATTCAGTCGATCCACCGCTACGCGCGGCGTACCCTTGGGCGCCATGATGCCGATCAAAACCGGCAATTCATAGCCAGGTACGCCGGCCTCCGCGATGGTCGGCAGGTCGGGGAATATCGCTGAGCGCTTGGCGCCGCAGGTGGCGAGCGCCCGCAGCTTGCCGGCGCGCACATTGGCGGCGGCGTCGGTCAGGGTATCGAACATCACCTGTACGCGGCCGCTGATCAAGTCGACGCGCGCGTTGCTGCCGATCTTGTAGGGCACGTGCGTCAGATCCGCGCCGCTCAGGGATTTGAACAGCTCACCCGCCAGATGCAGAATGCCGCCGTTGCCGGTGGAGGCGTAGTTGAGCGAATTGGGTTTGGCTTTGGACAGGGCAATCAGCTCGCGCACCGAGTTGGCCGGCACCTGCGGATGAATCATCAGCACGCAGGTGGTCTGGTTGAGCGCGGCGACCGGAACGAAATCGCGCATCAGCTGGTATTTCTCGCGGTTCACCCCGAGCGCCTCAAGCACCGAGTGCGAACTGGTGACGGTGAAGATCGTGTAGCCGTCGGGTTCGGCCTTGGCCGCTGCTTCGGTGCCGATGGCGAAGTTGCCGCCCGGGCGGTTGTCGACCACGACCGGCTGGCCTAACGCCACCTGCAACTGTTGCGCTACGCCGCGCGCATAGATGTCGGTGGCGCCGCCGGCGGCGAAGGGGGTGATGATGCGCAGCGGTCGGGTAGGCCAGGTCTGCGCCAGCGCCGCGCCCTGCGCGATTGCCAGCAAAGCCAAGAGTGAAAGCGTGATACGGCGTGCAGGTTTCATGATGTCCTTGTGTTCGGATTACTTGATACACGCATAGACCGCGTCGATCAACGCGGTGGCATACGGTCCGGCATCAGCGACCGGCAACATCCGGTTGGGTGAATAGGAGAAGCTCATGCGCCGGTCCGGATCGGCGAATCCGACCGCACCGCCCATGCCGGGATGGCCGAAGTTGCGCGGGCAATCGTGTTTGTCGGCGCCCATCGGGAAGGGCGGGCACGACAGCATGAACCCAAGGCCCATGCGGAAGTGACGCTTGGTCATGAATTCCATGCCGTCCCATTCGCCGCGGGTGGCTTCGGCGAGCATGTTGGCATCCAGTACTTCATAACCGTCGAGGGTGCCGCCGCAGGCAAGCGCCGCGAAGATGCGGGCGATGCCGCGCGCGTTGCCGTGGCCACCATAGCGACGCCATTGTGGCGTGTTGTAGTTCTCGTCGCGCGGCAACGCGCGCCAGGCCCGGTACAGTGGGGAAGCCTGGTTGCGCTTCATGCCTTCGAGGCTGGGTGTGCCGGGCGTTTCAATGTATTCGGCGCACAACTCGAATTGAGGGTCTTCCAGTCCGAGCCAGTACTCGGCGCCAAGCGGTGTGGCGATCTCGTCGCGCTCGAAATCGTGCGCGCTGCTACCGGTGACCTGGCGCACCAGTTCGGACAAGAGCGGCGGGTAGGTGAACGAGTGATAGCAGGGTTGCGTTCCCGGCTCCCATTCAGGAGCCTGCGCGGCGAGTGCCGCCGCGACCACGCCGGGCTGGTACAGCGATTCGAAGGGCGCCGCGTCAGGGAAAGGCAGGCCGGCCAGGTGCGCCAGCAGTGTGCGCACAGTGATACGCTCCTTGCCGGCGGCACCGAACGCGGGCCAGTAGCGGGCCACCGGCTGGTCCAGCCCGATGCGCCCCTGGTTTGCCAGGCGCAGCACGCACAGCGCGAATACCGACTTGCCGACCGATTTCATGTCGGTGATGGTGTTGCGCTGCCACGGCAGGGTGCGCGCGCGGTCGCGATGGCCGGCCCACAGGTCGACCACCGTTTCTCCATTGATCGTCACGCACACCGCGCAGCCGACTTCCTCGCCGGATTCCATGTTGCGTTGCAGGGCGTCGCGTACCGCGGCGAACCTGGAATCGCAGGTGCCATCGAGCGGCGTCAACATGGCGCGCCCTCAGGTCGTGGTCTCGACACCAGCGTCGAAGCTCAAGCCGATCTTCTTGACCTCATCCAACACGCCCGGTCCATGCGCGTCGATGGCCGCGCCGATCGATGGCGGCAGGCTGATGTCATTGCGGTCGTGCACGCCACCGGTGATCACCGTCATCAGGGTGCTTTCCTTGCTGTCGATGTTGCGAAAGCCGCGGCATACGCCCGGCGGCACCGACAGCGTGTCCCACTTGTTGAGGATCACCTTCTCGGCGCCGTCGTCATTCACCGAAAACTCAAACTTGCCTTCGAGTACGAAGAAGGTCTCGAAGGTCTTGTGATGCGCGTGCAGGCCCGGGCCCTGTCCCGGTGGGCAGACCGAGATGTTCATGGTGAGGCCGGCCGCGCCGTAGATCGCGGCCACACTGCCGAACGCGTTCTGCGTTTGCTCCAGCACGATCGGCATGATCTTGCGGGCGAGGAATATGTCGCGCGCCGCTTCGGGCACGGCCGGATTGTCCTTCAGGGTCGACATGGCTTGCAGCTTGTCGAAACGCGCGGTGCGCGCAAGAACTTCGGCGGCGGTCATTTGCACTGTCTTCATGGTGTTCTCCCGTGGTGGTTGACGGGTGCTACGTGAGTGAATCGTACGCCGCTGCGATCATCGCGCGCGCCGGGCCGATGTCGGCCACCGGCGCCATGCGATTGCCGGCATAGCCGAAGCCGAGCCTGCGATCTGGGTCGCCGAAGCCGACCGGGCCGCCAATGCCGGGATGGCCGAAGTTGCGCGGCCCGGCCAACGGAAAGGGTGGACAGTCTAGCATGAATCCCAGGCCATAGCGGAAGTGGCGCTGGGTCATCGCTTCGATGCCGTCCCAGCGCGCGCTGATGGCGCGCGCCAGCAGGGGGGCGCTGATGATCGGCGCGTCGGCCGCGCTCAATAGCGCAAACAGACGGGCCACGGCGCGCGCGTTGCCGTGGCCGTTGGCGGAGGGAAATTCGCCGAAGCGCCAATTGTGCGAGTTGCCGTCTTCGTCATCCGGCAACGGCCGCCAGGCACGGTTCAACGGTGAAGCGCTGCGGCGCTTGATGCCCTCCCATGACGGGGTGCCGCGGGTGGCTAAGTACTCGGCGCGCCGCAGGTCGGCCTCCGCCGTGAGCCCTAAGTGGAAGTCGATGTCGTGCGGCGCGCCGATTTCCTCGCGCAGGAAGGTGCCGAGCGGGCGGCCATCGACCCGGCGCACCAGTTCCGCGTAGAGCATGCCGGCGGTGAACGAGTGGTAGCAGGGCGTGCTCCCTGGCGGCCATTCCGGCGCCTGGGTTTCCAGCGCGCGGGCCACGGCGCCGGGCTGCCACAGCGAACCCGGCGCGGCGCCATCGGCATAGGGCAGCCCGGCCTCCTGCCCCAGCACCTGCGCCACCGTGATGCCTTGCTTGCCCGCGGCGCCGAATTCCGGCCAGTAGTCTGCGACCGGTGTGTCGAGATCGACCTTGCCGCGGTCGGCCAGCAGCAGCACGCAAAGGGCGGCGACCGCTTTGCCGACCGACATCATGCATACCAGGCTGTCGGCGCGCCACTCGAGGGTGCGGGCGGCGTCGCGCCAGCCGGCCCACAGATCGACCTTCGGCCGTCCGTCTATGACGATGGCCACGCAGGCACCCACCTGCGCCTCACCATCAAAGCTGGCGGCGAACGCCTCTCCAACCTTGGCGAAGGCCGGCTCGCAGTAGCCATGAATCGGTGGGCGCATGGGTTGACTCCTGGTATGCGGTCTAGGGTAAGAACGCCGCGACCGCGATCAGGCCGAACAGGCGTGCGGTCGCCACCTGGCGCGCGTCAACGCGCGGCAGCGGGCAGGCGAAGTTGAGCACGCCCAGGCAGGCATCGCGCCATACCACCGGCACGTTGATGATGGCGAGCACACCCAGCGAATGCATCAGTGCGTGATCGTCGAAGGCGGCGCGAATCGCCGCCTCGCCTTCACCCACGAACAACCGCCGTTCGATCAGAACCTGCTGGCCCCAGGCGGTGGCCTTCTTGTTCTTGCGTCCGCCTACCGGATAGGTGGCCGGATTGCTGCTGTACAGGCGCTCGACCTGCATGCTTTCGATGCGGAACGCATTGACGCTGAACAGGCAGTGGCCGATTGCCTTCGCAGCGACGTGGTCGATACAGGCAAGCGTCGACTGCGGCTGCTCGGCTTGCGCCAATGCCAAGCCCAGTTGCGCGATCTCGCGCCCACTTAGCGAGGCGGCTACCGTGTCTTCGGTACGGTCGTGCAATGCGTCATCCATGATGGTCGTAGCTTGAGGTTGTCGAAAGGGTGGATCAGGATTGCGGATGCCACCAGAGCGGCTCGGCGTCGCCTTCGTGATAGTGGCCGTCGCGTGTGATGTAAACCCCCTTTTCGTGGCCGGCCACGTAGGCGCCGGACATCGCGCGCTCCAGCCAGTCAAGCGACGCCGGCAGCCACTCCGCGGCGGGTGGGCCGATCGGATGAAACTCGTAGCCGTACACCCAAAGTTCCTTCGGGCAGGTCAGTTGTCGGTAGGCGGTCAAGGTATCCTCGATGGTGGTCAGTTCATCGTACTCGCCGGTGACCATCAGGAACGGGCAGCTGATATCGGGCAGCATCGCGGCGATATCCATCTTTGCCGCAAACTTGTCGAACTCGGCCTCGTCGTTGATCCCGGCCATGTACATGAAGTTGGCCTTGTAGTTGGGTTGCGCCAGATTGAAGATCACGTTCTTGGGGCCGTAGCAGGGCATGTTGATCGCCACCGCCTTCAAACGCTTTTCCTGTGCCGCCGCGCGCGAGCCCCACCATGAACCCATGCTGGTGGCGAGCAGAACGATACGGTCCGGATCGATTTCGGGCCTGGTCTGCAGCCAGTCGATCACCTGGCTCATGGCTTTTTCATAATTGTCGATGCGCGCCTTGAGACCGAACGTCAGTGACTCCCCCTGGCCGGGGCCGTCGAAGGTGAAGCCCGCCCAGCCGCGCGGCACGATGTTCTGGGCGATGTAGGGATGCCAGTCCTCCTTCACCATGTCCATGCCACCGATGACAATCACGCACGGAAGCCTGGATGCGTTCGTCGGCGCCTGCAGGATGCCATACAGGCGCTTGTCTTCAAAATCCAGTTCCACCCGTTCCGCCCGGTGCTTGTGCAGCGCGACCAGTTGGTCGAAACAGCGTCGTTGACAGGCGAGGAAGCGCTTGCGGCGTGGATCGTCGCCGAAGAACGAATAGTAGGCGCGGCCATAGAGCAGCATGGCGCGGCTCAAAAGGTTGGCCGCCGCAGTCTGAAAGCCGCGCGCCTGCCAATACCGTGCCTTGGTTTCCACTTCCTGCGCCACCGTTGCGAACGCCATCTTGATGTGTGCGGTGCTCTTGACCTGGCCGAATATGCGCTCGATATCGGCGGGGTGATAGCCGAGTTGTTGCATGAAGTGCCCGGCCTCGGGGTGCAGCACGTTCCATCCGCCGGAACTGATCAGTGCATCCATCGCCCAACGGTGACCATCTCTCAGTGTCGCCATTTTTTTAGCCCTGCCTTTCCAAGCGTCAGTCAGGAAAAGTCCGAATCAGTCCCCGCGATACGCGGCTTCGAAGGGGGTGAATTCAGTACACGGTGTTGCAAGAGCGGCTAGCGTGACACCCGCGGCAGCCACAGCGCGATATCGGGCACAGCGATCAGCGCGGCGGTCAGCAACAGGGTGAGAATCAAAAATGGATAACAACCCTTGAAAATATCGGTCGTCGGCACGTCCGGCGCCACCCCGCGCATCACCGCCACCGTGATGCCGACCGGCGGGCTGACAGCGGCCAGTTCGACCATCACCGCGACGAACACTCCGAACCAGACCTTGTCGATGCCGGCGGCGACCACCACCGGCATGACAAATGGCAGCGAAAGGATCAGCATGCCGAAGGTGTCGAGCGCGGTGCCCAGGATGAAATAGAACAACAGCAGCCAGGCCAGGAGCGCGCCTTTGGACAACTGCATGTCGGAGATCACAGCTACCAGTTTGGCCGTGACCTGTGTTTGCACCAGGAAGCGGCTGAACAGCACGCCCGCCACTAGAATCGCGAACACCATTGCGCTGGTAAGCGCTGCCTCCCTGAGTGAGGCGGCAATCGCCGCCGGGGTCAGGCGGCCATACGCCAACGCCACTGCCAGTACTCCGACCACGCCCACGCTACCGGCTTCCGCCGGGGTCATGACGCCGCCGTAGATGCCGCCGATCACGATCGCCATCACGATCATGGTGGGTGCCAGTTTGGTCAGCGATGCGAAGCGCTCGCTCCACGGATAAGCCGGACCCCTGGGCCCGAGCGTCGGCCAGATCTGGCACAACAGCATCAAGGTCAGGCAATAGGCGCCGGCGAGCAGGATGCACGGCACGATGCCGGCCAGAAACAGGTCGCCGACCGAGGTTTCGGTCCACGCGCCATAGATGATCATCAGCGTCGAAGGCGGCACCAGCACCGCCAGCGTGCCGGCCGACGCCAGGGTGCCGGTGGCCAGCGACAGGTTGTAGCCATACTTGCGAAACTGCGGCATTACCATCGGGCCCATGGTCGCCACCGCGGCAATCGAATTGCCTGTGACAGCGCCATAACCCGCGTTGGACACCACCGCCGCCACCGCCAGCCCGCCTGGCAGGCGCCCCAGCCATTTGTGCACGCAATCGTAGAGGTCGTTGGCGATGCCGGTATGAAACGCCAGCTGCCCCATAAGAAGAAACATCGGTAGCGCGATGAAGAGAAACAGCGTGCCGTTCTCCCACACCACCAGGTTGACCTGCACCGCCGCCGGCAGGAAGCCCAGCACCACGATGTTGCCGACCACGCCGATGAAGCCCATCGCCCAGGCGATCGGCACCCCCAGCCCAAGTAGCACGAACAGCATCACCACACCGATGATGCCGAGCATCAGCGGCGTCACGGCGGGGCTCCGATGCGACCGCGCAAGCTCTGCCAGGCGCGCCGCAGCAACCACAGTGCGGTGTAGGCGGAGATGGCCGCGACCACGCCGGCCAGCGGCCAGTGCAGGATGCCGGCATGCTCGGTGGCGTCACCGCGTTTCATCATGCCCAGCATCTCGCGCCCGGTACCCAGTGCGAGCATGCCCATGAACACCGCGCCGCATAGCGATCCAATGGCATTGGCGACACGCCGCCCGCCGGGACCAAAACGCTCATACAAGGTTTCGACCTTGACATGCGCATCACGCGCGGTGCAATAGGGTATGGCGCCGACGAAGACCAGCAGCAGCGAGAGGGTGACAACCTCCTCGCTCCAGCGTAGCGGCGAGCGAAACACATAGCGCGCCAGCACCTCGGCCGATACCACCACCACGATCAGCGGTATCAGCCCATAGGCCACGCCGCGATGCAGCCAGCCGGCGATGCCGATGGGCGGCGGTGGGCGATCCGGGGAGGACCCCGGATCGCTGGGTTGCGGCGCATGCATGGCAGTGGCCGGCGCTTCAGCGAATACCCTTGACCGGGCTCTCCACCGATAACTTCATCAGCTCATCCGGCGACATGCGCCCATATTTCTCGGTCAGGCGCTTCAAGTCCGCCAGCAGTGCTTTGGCCGGCTGACCGTCCTTTTCCAGATCGGCCGCCCATTTGTCGACGGTGGGTGCCGCGAAGTCGCGCCAGCGTTGCAGTTCAGCCGGCGCCAGGGTAATCATCTCGACGCCCCGTTCCTTGTAGGTCGCCAGCGCGGTCTTGTTGAAGTCGAACATCGAGATCTTGGTGGCCGCCATCGCCAATGGCTCCTGCGTGTTGTAGAACAGATCCTTCAGGTCGGCCGGCAGCTTTTCGTAGAAATCCTTGTTGTAGCAGGTGTTGATGGCGAAGCCGGTGATGCCTATGCTGGTGTGGAACTTGGCCACCTCGAAGATCTTGTAGGGAATGAAGCCGGCGTCGACCCAGAACATGGCGTCGGCCAGTCCCTGCTGCAAGGCGACATAGGCTTCGGGAAACGGGACGTTGACCAGCGTAACGTTCATGGCCTTGGCAAGTTCGGGCGGGAAACCCTGGGCGATGATCTTCATGCCGGCCAGATCCTCCCAGCGGCGCACCGGCTTCTTGCTCATCAGGTCGGCCGGCAGGGCGATGATGGCCGAGCCCCATACCACCCCCTGCTTCTGGAATTCGGGCACGAAGTACTTGGGCGCCAGCTCCTGGGCGATGCGCACGCCGGCCAGCGGATTGGTGGGCGCGATGAAGGGCTGCTCGAACACGCGCGACAGCGGCACCCCGCGCCCCTCGTTTTGTACATAGCAGGTGGCCCACTCGGCGACACCGCCGCGCACCGCCTTGAAGCCGTCGCGTGCGCCAAGCAGCGTGCCGGCGCCCTGTTCCTTGATCATCAGCTTGCCGTTGGACAATTTCGCCACGCGCGCAAACGCCTTTTGCCAAACCGGCGGCAATAGTGAGGTGGGCGGTGCCGGGTGCCCGAATTTGGCCTCGAAGGCAGCGCCGGCATAGGTGACTGGCGCGCCGGGTGTCTTGCCGGCAAGCCAGTCGTCCACTGCGTTGGCGCGGGCCGGCAAATGGACGGCGAGAAGTGCAGCGCCCAGTATGGGCGCTGCAATGCGAAGTGAGCGAGTCTGCATGGTGTTCTCCGGTGGAAGGCGTGGTGATTGACGATGAAGGATGTTCAGGACTTGGCGCCGTTACGTTTGCGCGCTATCTGGCCGGTCTGCGATAGCGGCTTGGGCGCCGGTGGCGGCGCTTTGGCGAACTTGCGCGCCAGGCGGCGCTCGGCGGCACCGGCGGGCGGCGCCGACAGCATCGCCGCCTGCGCGGCGATGAAATGGGCCAGCGCCGTATCCAGATCGTGCGAATCGCATTCGCCGCCCGAGATCACCTCAACATAGCCGACCTGCGCGGCGGTGAAATGCACCGAGCCCGAAAGGAACAGGTAGCGCCAGGCAAGCTCGCGCTTGGGCACGTGCGGCAGGCTGCGGCGCAGAGCTTCGAACAGGCGTGAACGCAGGTCTTTAAGGCCGCCGAACAGCACATCGACGGTGTGCGGTCCGGGATCGGTGAACAGGCGGCTCAAGAACTTGATATACGCGCGGCGATCCGTGCCCGGCTCGCGGCTTTCGGTGAATATGGGCCCGGCGGTGGCGGCCAGCAGCGTCTTGATCGGAATTGGCGCGCCGCCGGCCTTGCGCTCAAGTTGATCGAGGGTCTCGATACGCGCTTCGGCCAGGCGCTGCACCGAGTTGCTTACCACTTCGCGATACAGGTCATCCTTGGAGCGGAAGTAGTAGTTGATCAGCGCCGGGTTGACGCCAGCATCGCCGGCGATGCTGCGCACCGAGGCGTCGTCATAGCCGAACTCGGCGAAATGCCGGGTGGCGGACGCCAGGATGCGCGCGCTCGGGTCATCCACGGGGCCTGGCTTCGCCACGCGGCTGCGCGCAATCTCGGTGGCTGGAAGCGTCAAAGTGGTTTAGAAGGCTGGCTGGCGCAAAGTTTGAACACTGTTTTATACAGCGTTTAAACAGCATGCTACGCTTGCAAGGCGCGAGATGTCAACGGCTGCCGATGTGGCAACTCTGGTTTTTCTTGAGCGGGGGCGTGGACCGGGAGTGGCGGGTGTCGCCGCCGCGGTCGCTGGCGTGAGGCAAAACGCGAAGCCGGTCGCGCTGGACGCCGGCCGGCCCAGCCTTTTCGCTAGGCCAGTTCGCCGCTGTAGGTGATGCCGCTGTCGGCCAAGCGCCGCATGAAGGCCGGTGAGGCCGCATGGATCGCGTGGGCCGCCGCCTCAGGCATGTGGATGTCGTGCATGTTGTGCGCGCCGCCCGAAATCACCACCAGCAGGATGCCTTCTTCAGTGCCGACGTTGCGGAACGCGCGGGTGATGCCCGGCGGCACCGACAGCACACCCAGGCGCGGCAGGCGCAGCGCCTCCTCGCCGGTTTCGCCCCAGGTGAACTCGAATTCGCCCTGCATCACCACGAAGGTTTCGTAAGTGGCCTTGTGCGCATGCAGGCCCGGGCCCTGCCCAGGCGGGCACACCGCATAGGTCATGGTGATGCCGGCGGCGCCAAGGATCGGCGCGCTGCTGGTGATTGGTGTTGCTGCGCCGCCATCGAGTCCGATCACCGGCAGCAACTTGCGGGCATACACCAGATCGAGCGCCGCCAGCGGGATCGAGGCATCCTGCTGGATCGGCAGGGGTGTGAGGGACTCGAAACGGGCGGCGCGATTCTTCATCGCATCCGGCGCGTGAGCATGTTCCTGCGGTTTGCTTGAGATAGTCATGGCGCGGGCTTTCGGTATGGCGGGTGGGCCAATGTAGTCGGCTGCTTCCGGCGGGTCAAGCGCTGCGGTGAGCCCACGCTACTTCAGTTGTGCGGCGAACCTGGCGAGCTTTCGCAGCTTCAGCAGCAAGCCTTTGGCGTCTTCGATCGCCAAGCCTTCGGCGCAGCGCTTGCGGTATGGAGCATCCTCGATGAGCTTGGCGCATGCGCCGACAGCCGCACGGCGGATCGCAGCGCCATACGCCCTTTCGGCAAGCAGGGCACCCGCATGTGCGTCCGCAGCGTTCCAGGCCGACAGCATGAATGCGAGATCGACCGCGTCGCGGCTCAGAACGGCGGTATCGACCCAGCGATCGGCGTTCGCCAGCCACTTCTCGGCGAAGCAGGAGGTCCGGTCGAGGCAGGTGACCGGTATTCCCGGGGCATGACCAGGTGCCAAGGCGATGCGCGCCTCGAGAATGATTTCGAACTTCACCGGCTCGCCGTCAACGCCCAGGACAGTGCGGATGCCGTACTGGTCGGCGCGCACGTCGCGCAATAGCGTGATCCCGGCGGATGGTGTCGGCAGAATCGGTCCCAGCGAGCGTTCGCTTATCGCCGCGCGAATGCTGCGATAGCCGTTCAGGTCAGCGCACAAGAAGTCCAGGTCTTCGGATTCGCGGTATTCGTCAAGCTCCAGCGCCATGCGCGTGCCGCCACCGAAATAGCATTGACTGGATTCAAGAAAAGCTGCGTCGAGCGCCGCGAGCACGCGCGCCACAGCTTGATGTCGCCCCCGCCTGTAGTCAGCCAAGCGGTAGCCCGCCACCGAAACGTTGCGACAGGGCATGCAGCAGGCTTCGCTCTTGCTCAACCATGGTGGCCGGGTCGACGAAGCGCTGATTGCGCTCATACAGACTCCAGGCGTCGGCTGCGGTGATGAACCTGGTGTGCCGGTTCCAGCACAGCAGGTGCAGTTGCGGGAACGCCGCGATCTCGATGATTTCGGCTTGCAAAAAAGCGGCAAGAGACGCCACGAAGCCGTCCTGACGCGCCGCGAATGCGAGGCGCCCGGCGATGGCGCCCGGCAGCTTCAGGCGCGTTTCGACAATTCCAGACTGTCGTTCGCGGTCGCGCTGCGACTGCTTGGCCAGGCGCAACTGTTCCAGCCGGGTCAACTCGCTGGATCGCGGGCGGCCGGTATGGCGTGTTCTGACAGTGGTGGGTTTGACATTCATGATGGGCAATCTAAGCGAATATTGATGACGCGTCAACATTAATATGCACACCCTGGGCGCCTGTTCCGTAGGCATTCGTGTGATTGACGTTTACGTAAACGTTAAGTAGTCTTGCGCCCTTGCCCGATGCCGGCCGAGACCTCCTGCGGGCATACAATCAATGCACACCCGCGGTACGCGCCGCATCACAGTTGACGCACGCCGGACAATCCACGAGACAACCCGCCATGACCGACCTTTCCGTCCACAAGCAGCTCGAATCCCCAAGGCTTGCCAACAAGGTGCGCTTCGTCACCGCGGCGTCGCTGTTCGACGGGCACGATGCCAGCATCAACATCATGCGGCGCATCCTGCAGGCCCAGGGCGCGGAGGTGATCCACCTGGGCCACAACCGCTCGGTCGACGAGGTCGTCACCACCGCGCTTGAGGAGGACGCACAGGGCATCGCCATGTCGTCTTACCAGGGTGGCCATGTCGAGTACTTCAAATACATGATCGACCTGCTCCGGGAGCGGGGCGGCGCGCATATCAAGGTGTTCGGCGGCGGCGGCGGGGTGATCGTGCCGGCCGAGATCAAGGAACTGCACGACTACGGTGTTACGCGCATCTACTCGCCCGAGGATGGCCAGAAAATGGGCCTGCTGGGCATGATCTGGGACATGCTCGGGCGCTGCGACGTCGATCTCTCGACCTATGCGCCGGCAAGTCTTGATGCGATTCGCGGTCCGGCCCAGCCCAATCGCCGCGCCCTGGCGCAACTGATCACCGCGCTGGAGAATGGCCGGGCCGATCCCGCCCTGCATCGGGAATTGCTTGCCGCCGCCGCCTTGGTGAAAACGCCGACGCTAGGCATCACCGGAACCGGCGGCGCGGGAAAGAGTTCCCTCACCGATGAACTGATCCGTCGCTTCAGGCTCGATCACAACGAGACCCTGAAACTGGCGGTGATTTCGATCGACCCGTCGCGCCGCAAGTCCGGTGGTGCCCTCCTGGGCGATCGCATTCGCATGAATGCGATCGCCCATCCCAATGTTTTCATGCGCTCGCTGGCGACCCGTGAAGCCGGCAGCGAGATTTCGAAGGCGTTGCCGGACGTGATCGCCGCCTGCAAGGTGGCTGGCTTCGACCTGATCCTGGTGGAGACTTCGGGCATTGGCCAGGGCGATGCCGCCATCGTGCCCCTGGTCGGCACCAGCCTGTACGTGATGACCCCGGAATTCGGCGCCGCCTCGCAGCTCGAAAAGATCGACATGCTCGATTTCGCCGACTTTGTGGCGATCAACAAGTTCGACCGCAAGGGCGCCGCCGATGCACTGCGTGATGTGCGCAAGCAGTACCAGCGCAATCGTGAAGCCTGGAGTTCGAGCCCGGATGACATGCCGGTCTACGGCACCATGGCCAGCCGCTTCAATGACGACGGCGTGACCGCGCTGTATCAGGGCCTGTTGCCGAAGTTGCAGGAACTGGGCTTGCAGATCGGCGCAGGCCGCCTGCCCAAGGCGAAAGTAAAGGCTTCGAGCAACCAGACCCCGGTGGTGCCGCCGCAGCGTGCGCGCTACCTGGCCGAGATCGCCGACACCGTGCGCGGCTACCACGCCCATGTGCGCTTGCAGGCGCGCATCGCGCGCGAGCGCCAGCAACTGCAAGGCGCGGCCGCCATGCTGGCGGCCGAATGCAAGGAGCAGGTCGCCTCGCTCGACGCTCTCGTCGCTGATCGTGAGTCGAAGCAGGATGTGGCGGCGAAAAAACTGCTGGCGCAGTGGCCGGACATGCAAAGGGCCTACGCCGGCGACGAGTACGTGGTGAAAATCCGTGACAAGGAGATCCGCACTGCGCTCACCTACACTTCCCTTTCGGGCACCAAGGTGCGCAAGGTGGCCTTGCCGCGCTTCGAGGACCACGGAGAACTGCTCAAGTGGCTGATGCTGGAAAACGTGCCGGGCTCCTACCCCTTCACGGCCGGAGTGTTCGCCTTCAAGCGCGAGAACGAGGACCCGACCCGCATGTTCGCCGGCGAGGGTGATCCGTTTCGCACCAATCGCCGCTTTCATCATGTGTCGAAAGACATGCCGGCCAAGCGCCTGTCGACCGCCTTCGACTCGGTCACCCTGTACGGCAACGATCCGGCGCTGCGGCCCGACATCTACGGCAAGGTCGGCAATTCCGGGGTCTCGATCGCCACCCTCGACGACATGAAGGTGGTCTACGGCGGCTTCGATCTCTGTTCGCCCAACACCAGCGTGTCGATGACCATCAATGGTCCGGCGCCGACCATCCTTGCGTTTTTCATGAACACCGCGATCGACCAGAACCTCGACAAGTTCACGGCCGACAACGGCCGCGAGCCGACAGCGGACGAAGCCGCGAAAATCCGCAGCTGGGTGCTGGAGAACGTGCGCGGCACCGTGCAGGCCGATATCCTCAAGGAAGACCAGGGGCAGAACACCTGCATCTTCTCCACCGAGTTCAGCCTGAAGGTGATGGGCGACATCCAGGAGTATTTCGTGCACCACAAGGTGCGCAACTTTTACTCGGTGTCGATTTCCGGCTACCACATCGCCGAGGCCGGTGCCAACCCGCTGTCGCAGCTGGCCTTCACGCTGTCGAACGGGTTCACGTTTGTTGAGGCCTATCTGGCGCGCGGCATGCACATCGACGATTTCGCGCCCAACCTGTCTTTCTTTTTCTCCTATGGCATGGACCCGGAGTATTCGGTAATCGGCCGCGTGGCGCGACGCATCTGGGCTGTCACCATCAAGAACAAGTACGGCGGCAACGAGCGCAGCCAGAAACTCAAGTTCCACTCGCAGACCTCGGGCCGCAGCCTGCACGCCCAGGAAATCGCCTTCAACGACATCCGCACCACCCTGCAGGCGCTGATCTCCACCTACGACAACACCAATTCGCTGCATACCAACGCCTACGACGAGGCCATCACCACGCCCACCGAGGAAAGTGTGCGCCGCGCCATGGCGATCCAGCTGATCATCAACCGCGAATGGGGCATCGGCAAGAACGAGAACCCCAACCAGGGTTCGTTCATCATCGAAGAGCTCACCGACCTGGTGGAAGAGGCTGTGTTGAAGGAATTCGAGGCGATCTCCGAGCGCGGCGGCGTGCTGGGGGCGATGGAAACCGGCTACCAGCGCGGCCAGATCCAGGAGCAATCGATGTTCTACGAGCACAAGAAGCACGACGGCTCCTACCCGATCATCGGCGTCAATACCTTCCGCAATCCGCACGACTCCGGCATGCCGCAGACCATCGAACTGATCCGCTCCACCGAAGAGGAAAAGCAGTCACAGCTATCGAGGCTGGCCGCATTCCATGAGCGCAACAAGGATATCGCGCCGAAACTGCTGGCCGAGCTGCAGCAGGCGGTGATCGACAACCGCAACGTGTTCACCGTGCTGATGGACGCCGCGCGCGTGTGTTCGCTGGGGCAGATCACCGACGCGCTGTTCCAGGTTGGCGGGCAATATCGGCGCAGCATGTAGGACGGAGCTGTCGCGTATGCGTGGCACAGCGACGGAGCCGAGTCGTCCGATGTCGCGGGTGACCGGTACGCGACGGGCTCGCGATCCCGTTGTCCGGCTGATGTTCTTAAATGATCCTTGCATTTTCAATATGAAATATTCAAAATGCAAGGATGTTCAGCCGACTAGCATTGGAAAAAGTCCGTCACGAGCTCGGGCATAGCCCGGCGGTGGCCATTCTTGGTGCGCGTCAGGTCGGCAAGACAACGCTTGCCCGGCAAATCGCCGCCCTGCATGGGGACGCGCTATACCTCGACCTGGAAAACAGTGATGACCGAGCGCGGCTTACGCAACCAAGCGCCTTCTTCCGGGCCAACCGCGAACACATGGTCGTGCTCGACGAGATCCAGAACGTGCCTGAATTGTTCGGCCAGATGCGCGGCGAGGTCGACGACGCCCGCAGGCCCGGCCGATTCCTGATTCTGGGCTCGGCGTCGTTCAGTCTGCTGCGACAGAGCCAATCGCTGGCTGGCAGGCTCGCTCTGGTGGATATGGCGCCACTGCTCCTGGCGGAGGTGTATCGTGAATTCGCGGATACACAAACGCTTTGGTTGCGCGGTGGCTTTCCGGCAAGCTATACAGCAAGGGATGACGCCGTTTCCTGGAGTTGGCGCGAGGCGTTTGTGCGGCATTTCATTCATACCGATTTGCCCGGGCTCGGGATCAACGTCAATCCGGAATTGATGCGACGATTCTGGCGCATGGTGGCGCATCTGCATGGGCAGTTGTTCAACGCTTCGGCGATCGCTTCGTCGTTGGGCGTTTCCATGCCGACAGTCGCACGCTATGTGGATTACCTGACCAGCAGCCTGATGTTGCGCCGACTGGAGCCTTATCACGCCAATCTCGGAAAGCGGCTGGTCAAGTCGCCCAAGGTCTATGTACGCGACAGCGGCTTGCTGCACTATTTATTGGTCATTCGCGAAGTCAACGATCTGCTTGGACATCCTTCAACCGGGGCTTCGTGGGAAGGTTTTGTGATTGAACAGATTTTTGGCCTGACCGCGCCGCACCATCAGGTATCCTTTTATCGAACCGCTGCAGGGGCGGAATTGGATGTCGTGATCGAGACAGGGTCGCGCAAGATCGGCATCGAAATCAAGTTTTCCAGTGCGCCAAAAGTGACCAAGGGTTTTTGGCAGGCTTGCGAGGATGTCGGCGTCGACCGCGCCTACGTGCTTGCACCCGTGCGGCAAGGCTATCCGTTCGCCGCGAACGTCGAAGTGCTTCCTGTCCATGAATTGAGCGGGCTGCTTGCATGAGCGCTGATCGATTCCCCGGAACAATCGCCATCCGTGCGTGAGGGCGTCACGTCATTTTCGAATCGAACGTGCCGATCCTCAGCTACCGCTTGCCGGCAAGAAAATTCCCAACGAACCCAACAAGGATTGACTCAAATGCACCCATTGCAAGGCCTGCGGGTCATCGATATCTCCAAAGTCCTGGCGGGCCCCTTGTGCGGCCAGTCGCTGGGTGAACTCGGTGCCGAAGTCATCAAGGTCGAACCTACCGGGAGCGGCGACGACACGCGCGCCTGGTTGCCGCAGAAGGCCGGGCTATCGGCGACCTTTCTGTCGGTCAACCACAACAAGAAGAGTCTTGCGGTCGATCTCAAGAGCCCCGAGGGCCGCCGCATCGTGCACCAGTTGGTCGAGTCGGCCGACATCGTGTTGCAGGGCTTCGGCTCCGGTACCGCGGCACGTCTTGGCGTGGATTACGCAACGCTGGCCAAGCTCAACCCGCGCCTGATCTACGTCGAAGTGTCGGGCTATGGCCGCGATGGTCCGCTGGGCGAAAGCCCCGGCTATGACGTCATGCTGCAGGCTTTTTCCGGCATGCTGAGCACCATGGGTGTTCCGGGTGGCGGCCTGGCGCGGGCCAGCTTTTCGCCGGTGGATCTTTGCACCGGGGCGCACGCCCTGAGCGGTGTTTTGGCGGCCCTGCTCGAACGCGGCCGCACCGGGCGCGGCGCCTATATCGAAGTTTCGCTCCTGGCTACCGCGATGGGGCTGATGGGTTATATGGCGCAAAACTACTGGGCGACCGGCAAGTCTCCGGTGCCGATGGGCACCGGCCATCCGGCACTCACGCCCTACCAGGCCTTCAACGCATCCGACGGCCCGCTCATGATCGGTGTGGGCAACGACGCGCAGTGGCGCCGCTTCTGCCCGATGGTCGGCTTGGAGGAGCTGGTCGATGATCCACGCTTCGCCACCAACAAGACGCGGGTTGACCATTTCGCTGAAACCGTGGCGATGGTGCAGGCGAAGATCGCGCAGAAACCGGTGGCGCACTGGATTGCGCAGTGTCAGGCGGCCGGCGTGCCCTGTTCGCCGATTCATACCCTTGAAGAAGCGCTGAACCATCCGCAGGTGGCGTCGCGTGGGCTGGTGCAGACCACCGAACATCCGGCGGTCAAGGAATTGCCGAGCGTGGCCTTTCCGGTGCGCTTCGAAGGCCGGCCCTCGAAATCAAAAAGCGCGCCGCCCCTGCTGGGCCAGCATACGGTGGAGATTCTTGCCGGTATTGGCTATGACGCCCAGGCGATCGAGGCATTGTGCAAACAGGGTGTCGTTGAGGCCGGCAGTCACTGAGCTTGAGCGCGCGCAGACGCTGCGGCGCGGGGCACGCATCGAGCAGCCTGTATCGCGCGGCGGTTTCTTGCCACCCGGCACCGCGATCCCGGATTGTGAAGACCGGGGAACTTCCGGACAGTGTGTACAATCACTAAAAGTACACACTCGGAGGTTTCATGCAAACCGCTCGCGTATTCACCAACGGCAACAGCCAGGCAGTGCGCCTGCCGAAGCAATTCCGCCTGCCTCCCGGCGAGGTCTACATCCGCAAGGATGCAGCCACCGGGGATATTGTTCTCTCAACCCGGCCGGCGCCGGGCTCATGGGCAGACTTCTTCGCCTTGCGTGCCAAGAGCCGGATTCCGGACGACTTCCTGGTCGAACGGCCCCTGAACGAAGCCGCGTCGCTGCGCGACCCGTTCGCAGTTCCGACAAGCGTCAAACCGGGGCGTCGCAAATAGGTTCGGCATGCTCTACCTGCTCGATACCGACACCTGCAGCTATGCGATTCGCGGAGCCTCGGCCGCACTTGACGCCGCGCTGGTCGCCGCAGCCCCTGGATCGCTTGCGCTGTCGGCGGTAACGCGCGCCGAACTGGTTTTCGGCCTGGAAAAGCGTGGCAATCCGCGCGTTCTGGCGCGTGCCATTCACGCATTCCTGGATCGAGTCGCGGTGATGCCGTGGGACGGAGCCGCCGCCGATCAGTTTGCGCGCCTGCGGGCCCAGCTTGAGGGCGCGGGAACGCCGATCGGCATTTTCGACACCATGATCGCAGGGCACGCGCTTTCGCTCGATGCGATCCTTGTATCGAACAACATCCGCCATTTCCGGAAAGTGGGGGCGCTCAAAGTCGAGAATTGGACGGAGTCGAAATAGGCGGCGATTGCCCTGTTTCGAGCGCCGCACCGTCGCTGACCGGCACAGGTCGGGAGCACCATCACGAGCGGCCCTGACTCCGTGAAAACTCCATCGCCCCATCCGTGAGCGCACCAAACTTCAGCGTGACAATATCGAGCGCGTAGTTCTGATATAGCTTCCATGGCCGCTTCGAGCCCTGCTTGGGCAGCTTGTCGATCGAACGCTGGAAGTATCCCGAACTGAAATCCACCCATGGCTGCGGCTTGACCTCCGGGTCGTTCAAGCGCGGCGTGCATTGCCGGGTGCCGGTTTTTTCCATATGGTTCAGGAGGCGGCACACGTACTCGCAGGTGAGGTCGGCCTTGAGGGTCCAGGAGGCGTTGGTGTAGCCGAAGGCCGAGGCCAGGTTCGGCACCCCGGCGTACATCATGCCCTTGTAGGTCATCGCCTTTGAAAAATCCACCGCCTGCCCGTCGACCGACACGGCCAGGCCACCCAGCACCTCGAGTTGCAGGCCGGTGGCGCTGACGATCAGGTCGGCTGCGAGTTCGGCGCCGGAGGCAAGCCGGATGCCTGTCTCGGTAAATGTGTCTATGGTGTCGGTCACTACCGAAGCGCGCCCGGCCTTGATGGCCTCGAACAGGTCGCCGTCGGGCACCAGGCACATGCGTTGCGACCACGGGTTGTAGCGCGGCGTGAAGTGCTTGGCCACATCGTAGTCGCGCCCCAGTTGCGCGCGCACCATGCCGACGATGAAGCGCTTCATGCGCTCCGGCTTGCTCTTGCAGCGCTTGTAGATGAACATGCCCCACAACACGTTCTTCCAGCGCACCAGGGCGTAGGCGAGCTTCGCCGGCAGGGCACGGCGCAGGAAGTCGGCGACGCGGTCGACCGCCGGGCGCGCCACCACGTAGGTGGGTGAGCGTTGCAGCATGGTCACATGCGCTGCCTGCCTGGCCATCTCGGGCACCAGCGTGATGGCGGTGGCGCCGCTGCCGATCACCACCACCCGCTTGCCGGCGTAGTCGATCTCGGAGGTCCACTTCTGCGGGTGGACGACGCGACCGGCGAAGCGTGCGCGGCCCGGAAATTCCGGCTCGTAGCCGCCCTTGTAGCTGTAGTAGCCGGCACACATGAAAAGGAAGCTGCAGGTGATGCGCACCACTTCGTTATCCGGCCCGCGCGCGGCTTCCACCGTCCACTGCGCATCCGCCGACGACCACGAGGCGGCGGTCACGCGGTGCCCGAAGCGGATCTTGCGGTCGATGCCGTTCTCGCGCGCAGTTTCGCGCACATAGTTGAGGATCGAGGGGCCGTCGGCGATCGCCTTGGCCTCCTTCCATGGCCGGAACGAGTAGCCCAGGGTATACATGTCGGAATCGGAGCGGATGCCGGGATAGCGGAACAGGTCCCAGGTGCCGCCGCTGGAAGCGCGCCCTTCAAGGATCGCAAAGCTTTTTCCCGGACAATTCTTCTGCAGATGGTAGGCAGCGCCGATGCCGGAAAGGCCGGCGCCTACAATGAGTACGTCAACATGGTCTTGCGTCATTGGTCAATCCTGTCGGGGTCGGCGGCGATGTCGTGAAAGACACAGAATGAACCAGGCAGATCGGGCACGCAACTCGGAGCCTGCGTTGTGTCGGAACCGGGGTTGCCGCTTCTCGCCATGCTCGAGCCGGAGATGTTCAGGTTTGCTTGAACGATTCAAGCTCATGGCGATCGTTCTCCACCACGCTGGCACCCCCTCGACCGTAGGCGATGAACTCGGTTTCCCACTTGATGTAGCGCCGGCACTTTTCGGGCGCCATCCAGGAGTTGAACATCAGGGTCGAACTTGATGAGCCGTGCAGCGGGCGGCTCAAACCTTTGCCTTCGACGCGATAACACTCGAAGGTACCGGCGGGCACCGTAATGCGCTCCTTCGCGGTGATGCGGAACAGGTATTCCGCGACGCGCTCGGTGTTGTCGGGATAGGTCACGCGATAGTGGGTCGACCATTGCTTGCCGACCGCATATTCAGTGGGCAAGGCCTGATATCCGGTGTAGCGTCGCCCGTCGCCGCTGCGCCGCAAGTTGCCCAATAGATCGGTGGTGAGCAGGCTGCCTTGATACATAACCTCCTGTTCGGTTACTGCGCTTACGCGTATCGTTATCCGCCGTTTGAAGTTTCCACTTGAGCGATCGGACAAGCGATAGACGAACAGATCGCCCACCCGAAACGCGGTGTCGCTGCGCGCGGTGCCAGCGCTGTAAGGATTGCCGGCTGATGGCGCGATCTGCACCGGCTTTTCGCCTTCCTGCGCCAGCAGTCGGTCAAGCTGCAATTGCGCCAATTCCGAGAACAGGCCGCTCGGGTAACGCCGCAGGTAGGCTTCGAACGGCGCCACGCTGGTGGCGGTTTCGATCGACTCCCAGATCTTCAACTGCTCGGCGAACTGCTTCGCCCGTTCGGCGTCCCCCGGTTTGACCAGATTGCCGGACGGCAGAAAATAGAAGTCCTCTTCCAGCGAGGTGCTCTCCCATGGAATCTGCGCGCCCTGCGAGGCGCGGCGCACCGCCAGCCGTACCCGCTTGAAAACGTCCTCGACGCGTGCCTCGGCGACGCGCATTTCCTTCAGGAGATTCTCGGTGTAGAGCCCGTTGGCACCTGCGCCGTCGCTGGCGGTGTTGCCCGGCGCGGTGGCATAGGCCAGCAGTGTGCCGACCGGCGCATCCATCTGGCTCAAGCCCTTTTGCTCGGGTTGTCCGGCGCTACCGAAGGGGTTGTCGCGGCAGGCGTCCAGGATCACAAGGTTGAACGGATTGGCAGCCTTGATGAGGTCGGCCATCAGGGCATTGAGCTCGATTCCCTGTTGCTGGACCTCTTTGGCTGAAGTCACGTTGGCGTCCACCGGCAGCAGGTAATTCTTCCATGCCAACTGGATGCCGTGTCCGGCGTAATAGAAAAGGCCGGCGCATTTGCGCCTGGCAAGCATGTCGATATAAGTCGCCAATGCGGCTTCCATCGTCGCCCGGTCGGCATCGAGGCGGATCGCCACCTCAAAGCCAAGCGCGGTCAGGGTCTCGCCGATGGCGCGCGCGTCATTGCCGGGGTTTTTCAGGGGCGACTGCCGGTACTTGCCGTTGCCGATGACCAGGGCGATCTTGGGCAGCCGTTGCAGTTGCGGGCCTTGCGCGGTTTGCGCCCAAACCCGGGCGAACGGACCGGGGGCGAACAGGGCTGCGCCTGCAAGCCCCGATCTGAGCCAGCCGCGACGCGCCGGCGAGGGCGGGTTGTCGAGAGCGGTGTGCTTGTGTTCCATGATTCGATGCCGGCAATGCGATTGGTGCACGATAGCACTTGGGCTCGGCAACTTCAAATGCGGACCGCGCCGACAGGCGCCGCGTATACTTTTACCCAGGGCGGAGAGTTCGGAATGTCCGCAAAGCATTCACTCGCCAGTCGTTCCTGTCGCGCTTCGCGGGGGTGGCAGCCTCTGGCCTGGCCCGAAACCGTGATTGCGCGCGCAGGGTTGCGACAAGTCGAACCAAGCTGCCGAGCCTGGGTCCGACACGGTGCCCGGAGCGGCGGGTATTTTTCCAAAGGGATCAGCAACAGCCCCGGGTTGCGTGTTTTGCGCAACGGGTCTGGATCCCGAATCAATGTTGTCCCACCAGAAAGAGGAGTGCCAGGCATCATGCGCAAGCCCTTGTTGACTCTCGTGACGTTTGTAGCCCTGTTGGCGACAGCCCAGACGGCCTGGGCCCAGGCCTACCCGGCGCGCCCGGTGAAAGTCGTGGTGCCTTTTGCACCGGGTGCCGCTACCGACATCGTCGCGCGCCTGGTGGCCGACGAACTGCGCGTGTCGCTCGGCCAGAATTTCGTGATCGACAACAAGCCCGGCGGTTCGGCGCGTATCGGCGCCGAACTGGTGGCCGTGGCGCCGGCCGATGGCTATACCCTGCTGGTCACCACCAACACCTCGCACTCGGCCAACCCGCACCTGTTCAAGAGGTTGAGCTACGATCCCGTTCGCGATTTTGCGCCGGTAAGCGGCATCATGCACATCCCGGTGATCGTGGTGGTGAACCCGAAACTACCGGTGAATTCGCTGCAGGAGCTGATCGACTACAGCCGCGCCCGCCCGGGCAAGGTGTCCTACGGCTACGGCAACAGCATCGGCCAGGTGACCGGCGCGGCCTTTGCGAAGGCCGCCGGCATTGATGTGATCGCCACCCCCTACAAGAGTTCGCCACAGGCGATGACCGACCTGCTGGGCGAGCAGATCAGCTATGCGGTGACCGACATGGCCGCCGGCCAGGCGCTGGTGAAATCAGGCAAGCTGAAGGCGCTGGCGGTATCGAGTGAAAAGCGCTCCAGCATCATGCCGGAGCTTGCGACCATGGCCGAGACGCCGGCGCTGGCCGGCTTCGAGTTGATTGCCTGGGTAGCGATGTTCGCGCCAGCCGGCACGCCGCCGGACATCGTCAACCGCCTCTCCACCGAGGTGCGCCGAGCGCTGGCCAAGCCGGAGATTCGTGAAAAGATCGCAGGCTTTTCCGCCGACGTGACGCCTTCGACCCCGGAACAACTGGCCGGCTTCGTCCGTGCGCAATTGGTCAGCTGGGGCAGGCGCATCAAGGACGCCGGGATCGAGCCGGAGTGAGCCTGTCAGGCCTTGCCGCAGGCAGGGCGCCCATGCAGAGGGCGGGCCCTTGTACCCGCTGGGTCGCCCTCGCATGCGACTATAGCGAACCACGCAAACTTGCAAAGCCAGCCAATCCATGAAAACCGCCGCGCCGGAACCCACCCGCAAGACCCAGATCGACGCACTGCTACTGAAGCTGCAGGGCGTGGTCGGAAAAAAGGTCAACGGACTGGACGCCTATTTTGTCGGCGACAAGATGTTCGCCTGCATCAGTGGCGAGGGCATCGGCCTGCGGCTGCCATCGAAGACCGCCGATGAACTGCAGTTCTCGCGCGCCAACGTCAGCCATTTCAACCCCGGCGGCATGTCGAGCACACGCGAATGGATCCAGATCAATCGCGCCGATGCGGCCGAGTATGTGCAGGATCTCGAGCTGTTCCAGGCCTCGCACGCTTTTGTGAAAGCCGCGCGCAGCCGCTAGCCGTTTTTAGCTTTTGAGTTCGACCAGCACCTCGTGATAGCGGTGGTCGTCGACATTCGTAGCCGCATGGGTATCGCCGCCATTGCGGTAGTACACCTTGCCCGCTTCGAGGGTTGCGCGCACCACGCCGCTGTCGCGCGTGACTTCCAGCGTGCCGCCTTCGATCGGGTAGAAAAAGTAGTCGTGCAGGTGCTTGTGGGCCTCGATCGTCTCGCCCGGTTGCAGCGTGAATTCCCACACGCGGATGCGATCGTTCTCGAAAATCAGCTTGCTGCCGACGTCGGCCATGGTGCATCTCCTTTGGTGACCGGATTGTCGTTGAAACCGGTTCTGTCGAAACAGGCACATGATAGGCAGAGTCGCATTTGCCCGCACCAGACTGTCGCGCCCGCTTCTATCCCGTTCGTGGGTACTATGACCTTCAGCCCGTGTTGAAAAGTGGCGTGATCCAGGCATGGCGATCAATCTGATTCTGGTGCTCAACATCCTCGTCTTCGTGGGAGTCGCCGCTGCACGCATCGTGTTTTCGCTCTACGCGCTGGAACTCGGCGCCAACGCCGCCGGCGTCGGTGCGATTCTGGCCATGGTGTATCTGTTTCCGCTCCTGCTTTCCTGGCCGATCGGTGTGCTTGCGGACCGCTTTGGTTCGCGCTGGTTGCTCGCTGCCGGTGCGGCGTGCGGCGCCGGCGGCATGCTGGTGCCGTATTTCTTTCCCGCACTGCCTTCTCTTTACGTAGCAGCGGTCATGCTGGGCCTGACCATCGTGCTGACGACCGTGCTGGGGCAAAACCTGGTCGGCATCCTGAGCCAGGTGCACCAGCGCGCGCGCAATTTCAGCAACTACAGCATGACCGGATCGGCCGCGATTTTTCTGGGCCCCTTGCTGGCGGGTTTCGTGATCGACCACTTCGGATACCTGCACGCATGCCTGGCGGTGGCGGCCCTGTTGCTGGCCGCGCTGGCCACATTGCTGGTGTTTGGCGGCGTGTTGCCTGCCAGTGAAGGCCGGCCGGGTTCGGGCGGCAAGTTGTGGCAAACACTGAAAGACCCGCAACTGCGGCGCATGCTCGCCGTCAGCAGCCTTGCGCAACTCGCCAACGACCTGTTCCAGGCGTTCCTGCCGATCTACGCGCATGGCATCGGGCTGTCGGCCTCAGTCATCGGCGGCCTGCTCGCGGCGCTCGCAGTGGGTTCCTTCGGCATCCGCATCGTGATGTTCCGCCTGATCAAACCGATCGGTGAATCCAGGCTCCTGGCCATTGCGTTCCATATTGGCGCGGCGGTATTTGTGCTGTTGCCCCTGGTGAATGACCCAACCCTGCTGGCGGGGCTGGCGTTCGCGTTCGGCATTTCATTGGGAGCCACGCAAACGCTGACCTTGATGCTGATGTTCAGCGGCGCACAAGAAGGCAGTGGCGGCGCGACCGTGGGCTTGCGCTCGACGGTGAACAACATCGCGCGCATCGCCGGGCCGGCGCTGTTTGGCGCGATCGGCGCGCTGGCCGGCTTGCTGGTGGTGTTCTGGATCAATGGAGCGCTGATGGCGGCGGGCGGGCGTTTGAGCAGGCCCGGGAAGGGCGCCAATCAAGCGAGCCCATGATGCGCGCGCAAGAGTAATCGCCGGTTCTGCCGCGGCCCGCCCCCGGGTGATGAGGTTTACCTGCGTACTGCGGTCCGCATCAACTCCTCCACCTGTGCTTTCCAGAACCGCGCCTGGCCGGTGGTGCCATGTCCAAACGTGTTCTCGTTGCCGGGCACCAGGTAAAGCCGCGCATTGCGGATGCGCTTGAGTTCCTTTTCCATCACGCCTAGTTCTGGCGGGTTACGTTCGTCATCGGCGGAATTGATCACCAGGAGCGTTGCGTTGATGCGTTCCAGCATGGGCGCCACGTTGTAGTCGCGCGAGGCGTCCCACTGGTACAGGTGGTCGTTGGCGTCGGCGTTGAAGGGGCCGTTCAGGCGCTGGTTGACCAGTGCGTCCGCGCGCTCGCGCGTCGGTGCCGTGTTGTAGAGCCCCTGGTTGCCGCCGTTGGTGCCGAAGCCGTAGAACACCGAAGCCAGCTGAAAGCCGCGCGGTTGCCTGGTGTAGTTGCCTTCCATCCATTCGGGATCGCGGCGGATCGATTCGATCAGGAGTTTGCGCATGATCCAGTTGCGGCCCGACATTTCGCTGGGCATCGAGGCCATCGGCACCAGCGCGTCCATGAAGTCCGGGTACTTCACGCCCCACACCCATGTATGCATGCCGCCCATCGAATTGCCCAGCACCAGGCGCAGGCGCTTGATGCCCAGGCCTTCGGTGACCAGGCGGTACTGCGCTGCCACCATGTCGTCATAGTTGTATTTCGGAAACTTCGCGCGCAGGCCGTCGGAGGGTTTGCTGGTCTTGCCGGTGCCAATGGCGTCGGGCAGGATGATGAAGTACTTGCTGGCATCCAGCGCCTGGCCGGGGCCGAACAACTCGCCGCCGAAAGTGGGGCTGAGCATGCCGGCGCCGGAGCCGGTGGTGCCGTGCAGTATCAGCACCGGCTCGCCGGTCGGAGCGCCCAGCGTGGTGTAGTGGATGCGCAGTTCCGGCATCACTTCGCCGGTGTTAAAGCGGAAATCCCTCGCAATCCAGGTACCTTCCCGGGGCGCCGGCGCGTTTTGGGCCAGTGCCGCTATCGACGCCAGCACCAGGATTAGTTGCAAGCTTGTCCGGCACAGCCTTTGAAAAGTCATCATGTCTCTCTCCTTGTTTTTATGTCCAGCGCATTGCCGCGCTTTGTCCTGATTCGGCAACGCTTGATTGGTGCGTACCGCAACGGTCACACCGCAAGGCGCTGGAGAACCGCGTCCGCAGTATCCACCCAGCCAAACTTCATCGCGAAGTTTTTCAGCGTCGCCGCGTGCAGGTCCGGCGCGAACGACGATACCGCATCGGCCACCATGGTGGTCGCGAAGCCATGATGAAAAGCCTCGCGCGCCGTCTCTTCAACACAGATTTGCGTCACCGTGCCTGTCACCACCAGCGAGCGCACGGCGCGCTGGCGCAACAGGTCGGACAAAGGCGTGCCGTGAAAGGCGCCATAGCCGAACTTATCGATGATCAGGTCCTGCGGTTCAGGCGCCAGTTCGGAGACGATGTCGGTGCATTCCAGCACGCCTGGTGCGTCGTCATAGCGGCGGGCGAACCCTTTGTGGCAGCACAGCGTCGGCGGCGCGCATTGTGGCGACCAGCGCCACAGGAGGCTGGGTTCCGGCGTCGCCAGAAACCTGGTGTAGACCACTGGCGCGCCAAGGTCGCGAAACCGCTTGATCAGGCGTTGATGGACATCGAACGTCGCGCGCGCATCGGGTACTTCAAGCGGTGCGCCCAAGCGCACGAAATCGTTTTGCATGTCGACAATCAGTAGCGCCGGTGCCGCAAAGCGGGTGTCGTCGATCATCACTTGCCTCGCAGTTCGCGTGCGATACGCTCCAGCAGCATCTCGGTTGCGCCATCGGTGAAGGCGGCGGCCTGCGCCCCCTCGATATGGCGCAAGAATGGATGGCAGTCGCGCAAGCCCTCGGCGCCCATGGCGTGCAGCAAGGCCCCCAGGTGCCGGTGCGCCATGCGGGTGGCGAACACCTTGGCGCGCGCTGCCGCGCCTTGCACGTCGGTGCCGGCATCGAGCCTGGCCGCGGCATCGGCCACCATCAGGCGCGCCGCATCAAGATCGACCGCGGCGTCGGCCAGGCTCCAGCGCCAGCCCTGATGGTCGAACAGCACCTGGCCGAAGGTGCTGCGATTGCGGCCGTAGTCGGTGGCGACGGTCAAGGCGGCGTCCACCATGCCGCAGCACATGGCTGCGACGTAGATGCGTGCGCCGTTTATCGAGGTCATCGCACGCTTGAAGGCCAGGCCGGGTGCGAACAGCATCTCTTCAGCGGTGGCAACGTAGGCGTCGAGGCGAAAGCTGCCGGTGCCCATAGCGGCAAGCGCACTGGTCATCGCCGCGCCGCGCACGAAGCCGGCACGGTCGGCATCCACCACGAAGGCGGCGATGCCGGCGGCGCCGCTGCCGGGCTGGGTTTGCGCATACACCAGCAGCACCTCGGCATGCAGCGCATTGATGATCCAGGCCTTGGCGCCATCCAGGCGCCAGTTGCCGCCGACCTCGGTGGCCGTGGTTTGGATGGCGGCGAAATCGGAACCGGCACCGGGTTCGGTGAGCGCGGTGCAGCCGGACTTCCTGCCGGCCACGAGGTCAGGTACGTAGCGCTGTGCGATTGCGGGGTTGGCGCTGCGCGCCAGGTGATTGGCGACGTTCTGGGTGTTGATCAAGGACATCGCCAGGCCGAAATCGGCACCAGCCAGAATCTCGGCAATGCGCGCCTTGACCGTGAAAGAGGCGCCGGCACCGCCAAACGCCGGCGGCACCTGGAAGCCGAACAAGCCCGCGGAAGCCGCGGCGAGCTTGATCGACGCGTCGAGGCGCGGCGCTTCATCGGCGGCAAATCGCGGAGCCACTTCGGCTGCAACGAAGTTGCGTGCGCTCGCTATCAGCTCATGCTCACTGTGCATTGCGGCTCCCGTGAAAGTGCTACCCGGCTGACAGTCTTGGCGAAGACATGCGAGTTTCCGCCAAGGTTCGTTGGCGCGAAAAGCCATGCCGGGCTCGTCGTGCGGCGTCGATCATAGCCGAGCTGCATGCAGCGATGACCAAACTATCCGTCAAAGGGCGGTCTGTGTCAGCGGCGGGTTGCGATGCGGCGCGGACTATCCAGTGCTTTTGGATCGGGTCTTGCGTGCCGCTCCCCAGGCGCGCCGCAGTTCCTGCTCCATGTCGCTCACTGATGGCAGCGCCGCGCGCGGCGTCAAGCGCGTCTCGATCAGCGACAGATGCGCGTGCATCGCCTTCAGTGCGCGCGCCGCATCACCTTCGGATAAGGCCACCAGAATGTCTTCATGCTCCTCGCAGGCGCACTCGGACGCCGCGGCGTCGTCGAAAAACGCCACCAGCATCGAGGTGCGGCTGACCAGTTCCTGCAGTTCGCGCACTACAAATGGGCTGCCGGTGCATTCGGCCAGCGATACGTGGAATTCGCCGGACAGGCGGATCGATAGCGCGCGGTCGCCGCGCTTGAGCGCCGCCTGCTCGGCCCGCCCGTGCGCAGCCAATGCGGCGGCCTGCGCTGCGGTGAGCCTGCCGGCCAGGCGGCCGACGATGCCGCCTTCGACAATGCGCCGCGCTTCGTAGATTTCACGCGCTTGCGCCAGGCTCGGGCTGGCGACGAAAGCGCCGCGGTTGGGAATCAGCTCGAGCAGGCGTTCGTGCCCGAGGCGTTGCAACACCTTGCGGATGCGTTCGCGCGAAACGCCGAAGATCGCGCCCAGGCGCGTTTCCACCAGTTGCGCACCTGGTGCCAGACGGCCCGCCAGCAGGGCGCGGGCGATCACCTGGTGAATCGCGTCTTCTTCGGCGTTCATCGGCTGGCTTTTACGCAGCATCGGGGCGCTTGTGCGTGTGCCGGGCCAGCGACGGCTACTGCGGCGCATGTGCGGTCCAGTGGCGCGCGATCTGCGCGCGCGTGGCGGTTCGGATGATTCTCTTCATGGCACTCCCCTTGGGCAGCAGGCTTGTGGAACGCGCGCGCGACGGGGTTCGATGCACGCATATTGTGCACAATAATTCTGATAGCAGGATGCGTGCCGGCCCGTGTGCGGCTTGATGCCGGTCAATCTGTGTGCGCGACGCGCCGTTAGACTCAGGCCTTCCAACGCGCGGCTCAGACGGCCGCTTCCGCTCAACTGGAGGGGTGCCATGCCATTGTCGATGCAGTCCGGCCCCGGCGCCACCGGCCAGAGCAAGATCGTCAGCGCCGCCGACGCGGTGCGCCTGATCCATGACGGCGACACCGTCGCCACCTCGGGCTTCGTCGGCATCGGCTTCGCCGAGGAAATCGCGATCGCCCTGGAGCAGCGTTTTCTCGACCCGGCACAGGCGGGCCCGCGTGACCTGACGCTGGTGTATGCCGCCGGCCAGGGCAACGGCAAGAGCCGTGGCTTGAACCACCTGGCACACGCCGGCCTCGTCAAGCGGGTGATCGGCGGCCACTGGGGGCTGGTGCCGGGCCTGGGCAAGCTCGCCATCGAAGGCCGCATCGAGGCCTACAACCTGCCGCAGGGTGTGATCTCGTGCCTGTTTCGCGACATCGCGGCGCACCGCCCGGGGCATCTGTCACGCGTCGGCCTGGGCACCTTCGTCGATCCGCGCTTCGGCGGCGGGCGCATCAATGAGCGCAGCGTCGAGGCGCTGGTCGAACTGATGCACATTGGCGGCGAGGAATACCTGTTTTACAAGGCTTTCCCGATCAACATCGGCATCATCCGCGCCACCAGCGCCGACCCCGACGGCAACCTCTCCATGGAGCGTGAGGCGCTGACCCTGGAATCCCTGGCGATCGCCACTGCCGTGCACAACAGCGGCGGCATGGTGATCGCGCAGGTCGAGCGCATCGCCGAACGTGGCAGTCTCAACCCGCGCCAGGTCAAGGTGCCCGGCGTGCTGGTCGGCTGCGTGGTGGTGGCCCGGCCCGAGAATCACTGGCAGACCTTCAACACGCAGTACAACCCGGCTTTCAGCGGCGAGTTGCGCGTGCCGGCCGGCCAGGTGGCGACGCTGGCGCTGGATGCGCGCAAGATCATCGCGCGCCGTGCCGCGCTGGAACTCAAGCCCAACAGCGTGGTGAACCTGGGCATCGGCATGCCCGAGGGGGTGGCGAGCGTGGCCGCCGAAGAACAGGTGATCGACCTGATGACGCTCACCGCCGAGCCCGGCGTGATCGGCGGCATCCCGGCCGGTGGACTCGATTTCGGCGCCGCCATCAACCCCCAGGCCATCATCGACCAGCCCAGCCAGTTCGATTTCTACGACGGTGGCGGGCTCGACATCGCTTTTCTGGGCCTTGCCCAGGCCGACCGCGAAGGCAACCTGAATGTCAGCAAGTTCGGTCCGCGCTTAGCCGGCGCCGGCGGCTTCATCAACATCAGCCAGGCCGCGCGCAAGGTGGTGTTCGTCGGCAGCTTCAATGCCGGCGGCACCGCGATCACGATTGCGGACGGCCGCTTGCGCATTGCGACCGAGGGCCGCACGCGCAAGTTCGTGCACGAGGTCGAGCACCGCACTTATAGCGGCAGCCAGGCGGTCAAGCGCGGACAGACCGCGCTATATGTGACCGAGCGCTGCGTGTTTCGATTGTGCGACGAAGGTCTGGAACTGATCGAGATCGCTCCGGGCATCGACCTCGAACGCGACATCCTGGCGCAAATGGCGTTCCGGCCGTTGATCAAGGCGGCGCCGCGCCTGATGGATGCGCGCATTTTCGCGCCCGCGCCGATGGGTCTGCGCGACGACATGCTGCGCCTGCCGCTGGAAAGCCGCTTTTCATACGACGCGGCGCAGAACCTGCTGTTCATCAACTTCGAGTCGCTTGCGGTGCGCACCGATGCCGACATCGCGGCGATCCGCGCGCAGGTCGAGGCGCGACTGGCCAATCTCGGCCGCAAAGTGCGGGTGGTGGTCAACTACGATCATTTCACGGTGGCACCGGAACTGCTTGATGCCTATGGCGACATGGTGCGCGACCTGACCGAACGCTTCTACCTCGATGTAACGCGCTACACCACGAGCGCCTTCCTGCGCGCCGAGCTGGGACGTGCGCTACGCCGGCGCCACCTGGCGCCGCATATTTTCGAGAACGCCGAAGACGCGCTCGGCTATTTCGGGGAAAGGGAGAGAAACGGCGACTGAGATGCCGCCGCCGCGGCGCTCAGGCGCCCAGCAATGCCGCCAGCACGTCGGAGGCGCGTTCGCAATCGGCGCGACTTACGTCCAGATGCGTGACCAGCCGCAACTTGACCGGCCCCAGGGCATTGATCAGCACGCCTTGTGCGCGCGCACCGCTCACCAGATCCGCTGCCGTCACGCGCGCGCCATCGAGTTCAAACACCACGATGTTGGTTTGCGTGCGTTCCAGCGCGATGCGTACGCCCGCGCAGCCGGCCAGGCGCTCGGCGATCAGGTGCGCATTGGCATGATCCTCCGCCAGGCGCGCGACATTGTGCGTGAGGGCGTAGTCGCAGGCGGCGGCGAACATGCCGACCTGGCGCATGGCACCGCCCAGCATGCGGCGCTGGCGGATCGCGGCACTGATCAGGTCTTTCGGCCCGGCCAGCATCGAGCCGGCAGGTGCGCCCAGGCCCTTGGAAAAGGCCACCATCACCAGATCGAAGGGCGCTGCCAGCACCGCGGGCGCCAGGCCGGATTGCGCGGATGCATTCCACAGGCGTGCGCCGTCCAGATAGGTGGCCAGCCGCAGTTCGCGCGCCGTGGCGCACACCGCTTCGACATCGGCCTGGGGAAACACCAGGCCGCCATGACGGTTGTGGGTGTTCTCGATCTGCACCAGGGTGCTGGCCGGCAGCGGCAGCACCGGTTGGTCGCGCGGCTTGGCGTGACGCCTGACATCGGCCGCGGTGAACAGGCCGCCGCTGCCGATTTCGGTGAACTGCACGCCGGCGTTGGCCGCCGAGCCGCCGGCTTCGTGCCACACCGAATGCGCTTCGCTGCCGACCAATACGTCGTCGCCGGGCCGGGTCAGCACCCGCAGGGCCACCTGGTTGGCCATGGTGCCCGAGGCCAGCCATAACGAGGCTTCCTTGCCGAGCAAGAAGGCGACCCGTTCTTCCAGGGCGTTCAAACTGGGGTCGTCGCCGTATTGCATGTCACCCACCGGGGCGCGCGCCATCACCTCGCGCATGGCGGGCGACGGCCGGGTGACGGTGTCGGAGCGCAGGTCGATCATGGTGTCGGTCACGATTACTGGCGGTTGGCGCGCATGCGCCGCAAGCGCTGGTTGACCCACTTCGCGGCACTGTCCGGGCATAAGCGAAACAACAGGTCGGCCATGTGCGCATCGCTGCCGATCAATAGCCGGGTGCGGCCGCTCTCGATCGCCCGGACGATCGCAAGCGCCGCCTCTTCGGCGCTGGTGGGCGCCATCTTCTGCAGAAAGTTGGCGCGCATTGTTTCCACGCTCATGCCCAGCATCGAGGTATCCGACACGCGCGCGTTGTTGACGATGTTGGTGCGGATGCCGCCGGGATGCACGCACAGTACGCGTATCGGCGTTTCGCGCAATTCCTCGCGCAGCGCGTCGCTGAAGGCGCGCACCGCCGCCTTGGAGGCGTTATAGATGCTTTGGGTGGGCACCGAGATCATCGCGAAAATGCTCGAGATGTTGACGATAACGCTCTCCGGCCGGCTCTTCAATTGCGGCAGAAAGGCGCGGCAGCCATGCACCACGCCCCAGAAATTGATGTTCATCAGCCAGTGCGCGTCGCCGCTATCGAGCTTGGCCACCGGCGCCACCAGGCCGACGCCGGCGTTGTTGATCAGGATGTCGGCCGCACCGAACAGGCCCTGTGCGGCGGCGGCAAGCGCGGCAATCGACGCTTCGCTGCCGGTATCGACTTGCTGTGATGCCACGTCCGCCCCGGCTGCGCGTGCCTGTGTGCAGGTCTCCGCCAGCCCTGTCGCGTCAATATCCGCCAACAGCAGGCGCGCGCCGCGCCGCGCGCATTCGAGCCCCAGCGCGCGGCCGATGCCGGAGCCGGCGCCGGTGATTACGACCGCCTTGCCGTGCAGCGAAGTCATGTCCGTGCCCTCTTGGTGGCATGGGTCAAGCTTGGGATGAGGATGTCAATCACGATGGATGATCGCGGGAAAACGTCAGCGATGGAAGCAGGCAAACGACGCGCAGTGTAAGCCGAAGCCGCATGCATCGTCAGTGGGTTTCTGCCGCCACGCGGCCGCGCGCCACATTGATCGGCAGCAGGGCCGCCAGCCCCGCCACGAACAGCACGGTGGTGGCGGCGATCGCGACGCGCTGGTTGCCCCCGGTGGCCCAGGTGATCGCGCCGTACATCAGCGGGCCCACGATGCTGGCCAGGCGCGTGGCGAAGGCCCACAGGCCGTAGAACTCGCCCAACTGCTTTTGCGGCGCGAACATGCCGACCATGGCGCGCCCGGCCGACTGGCTCGACCCCATGCAGGCGCCGGCGAGGGCGGCGGCCCACCAGAAGCCGCCCTTGGTGGTGGTGAGCGCGGCGATCACGCAGGTGGCGATCCAGCCGATCAAGGTAATGGCCAGGGCGCGCTTGTGGCCGATATGGTCCTGCCAGAAGCCGAAGCCGAAGGCGCCCAGCGCGGCGGCGATGTTGAGCACGAAAATCAGCACCATGGTTTCGGCCGGCTTGAAGCCGATCACCTGTTCGGCATAGATCGCGGCCAGCGTGATGGCCACCGCGACGCCGCCCTGGTAGAACAGGCCGCACAGCAATAGCCACATGAAATCGCGATATCGGCGCGCCTGGTGCAGCGTTGCCGCCAGCTGCCGTAGCGAGGCGGTGAAGCCGTTGTCGGTGCTCCCGCCTTCCTGCGGCTGCGCACGTTCTGTCAGCAGCGCGAAGGTGGCGATCGATGCCAGTCCGTAGATGGCTGCGGTTACGATCATGGTGACGGGCACGAATTGGCTGGCCGGCAAGCCCCGCGCCTGCGCCCATAGCACATAGCCCAAGCAAATTCCGAGCGCCAGCATGCCGCCGCAATAGCCGAAGCTCCAGCCCCAGCCCGACACCGTGCCTAGCGCTTCGCGCCTGGCCAATTCCGGCAGGAAGGCGGCGGTCAGCGAATCGCCGTAGCTGTAGAAGGTGTTGGAAACAATGATCAGCAGCATCGCCAGTGCCACCTGCCCCGGCCCGGCCAAGGCCAGGGCAGCGGTTGCCAGCACGCAGCCGATGGTGGAGATCAGCATGAAACGCTTCTTGGCTCCACGCAGGTCCGCCAGGGCGCCCAAAGTGGGCATCGTCAGCATCACGATCGCATACGATATCGACAGCGCCGCCGTCCACGCGAACGCGCCCCATTCGGCCTTGTCCGCGATGACACCGGCGAAGTAGGCCGAGAACACCGCCGTCAGCACCACCGTGGTGTAGCCGGAGTTGGCGAAGTCGTACATGGCCCAGCCGAACACCTCGCGCTTTTTCACGCCGGGGTTGAGCAGGTCCTGCGAAAACAGCGGCATTGTGCTCTCCGTGATTCCCGGCACCGCAGCCGGTGCGCCAGTCAGGTAGTGCCGGAAGGGGCGCCGGCCGGCCGCGCGCGGCCTCAGCCGGCGTCGAGTTCCTTGGCGACCGCCATGCGCTGTGCACGCCGTTGCGCACCGCGCGACTTGCGATGCGCACCGGCGCCGGTGCCGCCGGCCCTGTTCTTGAGAGCAGCAATGACCGGGTTGCGGGGCTTTGGCGGCTTGACGCCCTGGCGCGATTTGAGGGACTTGATGACGTTCATGGGATCGATGCTATCAGGCTCGGCACTACCTTGGAGATTTGCGTGCCGTTTTCAAATCGGATGCTGCAATTTCCGCGCGCGCTCTTCGATTCGTGCCAGTGCAAGCTTGAGCATGGCGCGCTCATTGGAGTCGAGCGCGTCCAGCAGGAATGCCTCGCGTTCGAGCACAAGCGGCTCGATTCTGCGGTAGAGCGCGCGGCCGGCCGCGGTGAGCCGCACCACCAGGTTGCGCCGGTCGTCCGGATCGGCGGCGCGGGTGACGAGGCCATCCTTTTCGAGCCCTGCGACTGCGCGGCTGACCTGCATCTTGGGCAGGGAGGTGCGCGCGCCAAGCTCGGTGGCCTTGAGCTCGCGTTCCTCCGCCAGTTGCGCGATCACCCGCCACTGGTCGCGCGTGAGCTTGAAGCGGTCGGCATAGACGGCGGCCAGCGCGCGGCTGACCGAATCGGTCACCACCGCCAGCCGGTACGGCAGGAATTCCTGCAAATTCATCCGGCTCTCCTGCCCGGGCGGGCGGTGCGTGGGGTCGATTGCTGCATTGCGATAGCCAAGGGCTTTCTTGACACAAGCAAAATGGTAACGTATGTTACGAATTATTGAAACCCTTGAGGAGAACGTCATGCAAGCTGTGGTCAAAACCGCAAGCCATGCGGCAGGCAAGACCGTGGTTCACACCAAAGGCGTGCACCACGTCGCTTACCGCTGCCGCGATGCCAAGGAAACCGTGGAGTGGTATCAGAAGTACCTGGACATGGATTTCATGCTGGCCTTTGCCGAAAACCAGGTGCCCTCGACCCACGAGCCCGACCCCTACATGCACATCTTCCTGGATGCCGGCAACGGCAATGTGCTGGCGTTTTTCGAGCTGCCCAATTCGCCCGCCATGGGGCGCGACGAGAACACGCCCGCCTGGGTGCAGCACCTGGCCTTCAAGGTCGGCAGCTACGAGGAACTACTGGCCGCCAGGGAAAAGTTGGTGGCCGGCGGCATCGAGGTGATCGGGCCCACCAATCACGCGATCTTCAAGTCGATCTATTTTTTCGATTGCAACGGTCACCGCCTTGAGCTGGCTTGCGACATCGGCACCCCGGAGATGCTGGCCCAGGCGAAAGCCGTGAAGTGGGACATGCTTGACGAGTGGTCGCGCACGCGCCGTGCGCCGCGCCATGCGGCGTGGATGCACGAGAAGGAATTCGCCAGCGAGTAGTCCTGCACGCGGCGTGCGACGGCGTGGCGCGCCCGCGCAGCTGCATGGTGGCTTGGCGTGGCTGCTGGTTCGCTGCCGCAGCGTTTGCCCGCTTGCCGGCGTCAGCCCGACCATGCGGTCCATGCGGCCGCGGTTGACCGGCCATCGACTATGGCTTATAAACACTGCGCGCGCCGCCGACGAAACGCGCCCCGATGAAATCGGGATCGAACGCACACCAGGAGAGACCATGGATCGCAGACAGTTCAACATCGCAGTGGGCGCAGGTGCCGCCACCTCGCTTGCACCCTTCGGCATGGCGCGCGCGCAATCGGCCAAGCTCAAGGTTGGCGTGCTGCTGCCGCGTTCCGGCGTGCAGGGCCTGATCGGCCAGTCGTGCCAGATCGGCGCCGATATCGCGCCGGCGCTGGTCAAGGACCTCCTGGGTGTCGACATCGAGCTGATGAATGCCGATACCGAGTCCAATGTCGATACCGCGCGCACCCGCGCCGAACGGCTGATCGCGGAAGGGGCGCATGTGCTGGTGGGGCCGTTCGACTCCGGCGCGGCCCTGGCGATTGCCCAGGTCGCCGAGCAAAAGGGCGTGCCTTTCATCATCAACATCGCTGCCGCACCGCAGATCACCGAGCAGGGCTACAAGTTCGTGTTCCGCAACTTCCCGACCGCGATCGAACTCACCGTCAACGGCCTGTCTTTGATCGGCGACTTGTTCCGCGCCACCAACACCGCGCCGCGCACCGCGGTCTTCATGCATGTCAACGACACGTTCGGCCAGGCGATGAATCGCGGTATCGGCGCCACCCTGCCGCGCCTGACGCAACTGCCGTTCCGCATCGTCGACACCATCTCCTACGACCCGGCGGCCAAGGATCTGTCGGTCGAGGTGTCCAAGGCCAAGGCTTCGAAGGCGGATTTCCTGCTGCTGGTGTGCCGCTTGAACGACGCCATCATCCTGCGCCGCGAAATCGTCAAGCAGCGCTGGAACATCATGGGCCTGGTGAGTCCGGGTTCGCCCGGCATTTACGAGGATCAGTTCCAGAAGTCCCTGGGCAAGCTGGCCGAGGGCTGCATCTCCAACAACCCCTGGTACAACCCGAAAACCGCCATGAGCGCCGCGGTGGTCAAGCAGATGGCCAGGCAATTCCCCAAGGAAAAGCTGCACAACCACGGCGCCAATGTGAGCTACACCTTCGAGTCGATCCTGATCGCCGCCGACGCCTTCAAGCGCGCCAAGTCGACCAATCCGAAGGAACTGGCCGATGCGGTGCGCCTGACCAACCTGACCGATCGCGTGAGCCTGGGCGGGCCGATCAAGTTCAATGCCAAGGGCCAGGTCGAAGGCAACCTTTCAGCCTGCCTCCTCAACAAGGACGGCCGCCCGCAGGTGGTGCTGCCGGTCGCTGCAGCCGAGACCAAGCCGGTGTTCCCGTGGCCTGACTACAAGCCGGCTTGAGCCGCATGTTTGCCCCTGCGGGCCGGCGGTGCCGGCCTGTTTTGTTCCCGCGCTGTGTGGCGGCCCGCTTGTGGTCTGGCGCCGCAGGTTCGCCTGCGATGGCACTGGCATGACCTGGGACCTGGCCGCCAATGTGGTGATCTCGGGCTTCCTCACAGGCATGGTGTACGGCTTGATGGCGCTCGGCCTGTCGGTGATCTTCGGCGTGGTGCGGGTGGTCAATTTCGCCCACGGCGAAATGATGACCATCGCCATGTATGCCAGCGTGGTGCTGTTCGCGGCCTTCAAGCTCGACCCGTTTCTTGCCGTGCTGCCGGTGGCGTTGGCCTTCTTCATCTTCGGCTATGCCCTTCAGGCCGGGCTGATCAACCCCTTCATCACCCGCCCGGAGCATTCGCAATTCATGCTGCTGGTGGCGGTGGCGATCATCATGGTCAACGGTTTGCTGATGATCTTCGGGCCCGACGCGCGCAATATCCAGGTGGACTACCAGCTCGAATCGTTTGAACTGGGCCGGCTTCTGATCGACAAGGCGCGCCTGTATGCGGCGGGCGTTGCTCTGCTGACCGCCGGGCTGCTGTTCGCCTTTTTCCGCTTGACTCTCACCGGCAAGGCGATTCGCGCCTGCGCCGACAACCATCTGGGCGCGCTGGTGGTGGGGCTCAACGTCAAGCACCTGTATGCGCTCACCTTCGGGGTGGGGGCGGCGTGCGTGGCGGTGGCCGGCTGCATGATGGTGCTGCTGGTGGACGTGACGCCCAGCCTCGGGCCTGCATACACCCTGCTGGCATTTGTGACCGTGATCGTGGGCGGCCTGGGCTCGATGCCCGGCGCGCTCATCGGCGGCATCCTGATCGGTGTATCGGAGGCGCTGGCCGGTCTTTTGATCGCGCCGTCGGCCAAGAGCATGTTCAGCTTCGGCCTGTTGATCCTGGTGCTGTTGCTGCGGCCCCAGGGCCTCTTGGGAAAGCGCGCATGAACCGGCGCGCCGCGCTTTTGCTGGGCCTGCTTGGCGTGGCGCTGGTGCTGCTGCCGATGTTCGTCAACAGCTATGTGCTGTCGGTGGCCACGCTGATCCTTTTTTTCGCCTTCACCGGCCAGGCCTGGAACGTGATGATGGGCTTCGCAGGCCAGTTGTCGCTCGGGCACTCGCTGTATGTCGGGGTCGGTGCTTATGCCGCCGCCGGCCTCTTCTTCCACTATGGCATCGGCGTCTGGGCCGGGGTCTGGCTGGCCATCGCGGTGTGCGTCGCCGTGGGCGCTGTGATCGGCTTTCTGGCTTTCCGCTTTGGTATCTCGGGCGTGTACTTCGCGCTGTTGACCATCGCCTTCGCCGAATTCACGCGCATCGGCTTCGACCACCTGCAATGGCTGGGCGGCTCGGGCGGCCTGTTTCTCAAGGTGGCGCAGCGCGACCAGATCGACCTGGCCAACTTTCGCGGGCCGCCGGCGATGTATTACTACGCCATCCTCGGGCTCACCGCCGGTGCGCTCGGCCTGTGCACCTGGTTGTTGAAGAGCCGCGCCGGCTATTACTGGCAGGCGATTCGTGAAAACGAAGACGCCGCGCAGGCGCTGGGCATCAACACCTTTCGCTGGAAGATGCTGGCCGTGATGATCAGTTCAGCCATGACCGCTGTGGCCGGCGTGTTCTACGCCTTTTATTACAACAACCTGTTTCCCGAGCAGATCTTCCACATCAGCCGCTCCATCGAGATCATCCTGGGGCCGATCATCGGCGGCATCGGCACGCTGTTCGGCCCGATCCTCGGCGCCGCCGTGCTCACACTCCTGGCCGACGGCATCACCGAACTGTTGGCGGCCTTCGGGCTCGAAATCCCGGGAGTCAAGCAGGTGTTCTACGGCATCGTGCTGCTGGTGGTGGTGATGTTCCTGCCCAACGGCATCTGGCCGACCATAGCCCGGCGCCTGGGCCTGGCCAAATGACGGCCCTGCTTGCCGTGAGCGGCGCCTCCAAGTCGTTTCGCGGCTTGAAGGCGGTGCAGAACGCCAGCTTCGCAGTCCCGCGCGGCGCGATCGTCGGCTTGATCGGCCCGAATGGCGCCGGCAAGACCACGCTCTTCAACCTGATCGCCGGGGTATACGCGCCGGATGCCGGCAGCATCGTGTTCGACGGCGCCCCGATCGCCGGGCTGCGCGCCGACCAGGTGTGCGCGGCCGGCATCGGGCGCACCTTCCAGATCGTCAAGCCCTTCGCCGGCCTGTCGGTGCAAGACAACGTGGTGGTGGGTGCGCTGGCGCGTTCGAAGAACGTGAGCGCGGCGCGGGCGCACGCCACGAGCGTGCTGGAAAAGCTGGGGCTTGCGCACAAGCGCGACATGCCCGCCTCCAGCCTGACCTTGCCCGATCGCAAGCGCCTGGAAGTCGCGCGGGCACTGGCGACCCGGCCCAAGCTGTTGCTTCTTGATGAGGTGATGGCGGGCCTGCGGCCCACCGAATGCGACCAGATGGTGGCGGTGTTCCACGAACTCAACCGCGCCGAGGGCCTGACCATCCTCCTGATCGAGCATGTGATGCGCGCGGTGATGGCCTTGGCCGGGCACATCGTGGTGCTGCATCACGGCGAGATCATCGCGCGCGGCCTGCCCGCGGAGGTGGTGCGCGATGCGGCGGTGCTGGAATGCTACCTGGGTGAAGAAGCGGACATCTGATGCTCAAGGTCGCCGGGCTTGATCTTTACTACGGCGATGCCCAGGCGCTCGATGGTGTTTCGCTCGAGGTCGCGCGCGGCCAGATCGTTGCGATCGTCGGCGCCAATGGCGCCGGCAAGACCTCGCTGATCCGCGCGATCGCCGGTATCCACAAGCCCAGCAGCGGGCGCGTGACGTATCTGGATGCCGACATCACCGCGCGCGAACCGCATCACATCGTCAATCTTGGCATCGGCCAGGTGGCGGAAGGGCGCCAGGTGTTCCCTTCGCTTTCGGTGTTGGAAAACCTTGAGATGGGCGCCATGACCGCGCGCGCACGTGCCAAGGGCAAGGCTGCGTTGGTCGAGGTGTTCGGCATGTTCCCGCGCCTGAAGGAGCGGCGCGACCAACTGGCCGGCACGCTCTCGGGTGGCGAGCAGCAGATGCTGGCGATCGGCCGCTGCCTGATGGGCCAACCCGACCTCATCATGTTCGACGAACCCTCGCTGGGCCTGGCGCCGGCCATTGTGCAGGAAGTGTTCGCCATCATCCGCGAGCTCAACCGCAAGGGCTTGACCATCCTGCTGGTGGAGCAGAACGTCGCGGTGTCACTGAAAATCAGCCAGCGCGCCTATGTGCTGGAGAATGGCCGCGTGGTGATGAGCGGCAGTGGCATGGAACTCTTGGGCGACGATCGGGTGCGGCAGGCTTATCTGGGGCTTTAGCTTTGCCCGTAATTGCAAGCGCGGCTCGTACAGCGGCACGCTCTTCAGCCTTGCGCAGCCGCCAGTTGCGCATCTTTCGCACGCACCCGCAGCGTGGCCGGCCGCGCGTTGGCGCGCTCGATATAGGCCTGGATCACCGGCGTGGCGCTCACGATGCCGAACCTTGTGGCCCAGGCCAGCGCGGCGCCCCACAGCACATCGGCTGCGCAAAAGTCGGCCCCCAGAATCCACGGGCCGTGCGTCAGTTGATCGTCGAGCGTCCTGAACATGGTGTCGTAATCGCCATAGGGCGCCATGCCTTGCGGCGCCGGATCGCGCTTGAGGGCGCGGTCGACGATCGCCGGCTCGAACGAGGAGCCGTAAAACGCCAGCCAGCGCAGGTAGGGGCCGCGCAGTGGATCGCCCATTTGGGGCGCCAGGCTGCGGTCGGCATAGAGGTCGGCCAGATACTGGTAGATCGCGACCTGCTCGGTGACCAGCGCACCGTCATGCAGGATGGCGGGCACTTTTCCCATGGGATTGATGGCGAGGTACGCGGGCTTGCGCGAGTCGCCGGCCTTTAGGTTGAGAACCTGCAGCTCGTATTCGGCACCAAGCTCTTCCAGTAGTGTCAGAACGCCGGCGGAACGGGTGTTGGGTGCGTGAAACAGGATGACTTTTCGGCGTTGGTTCAAGGTTGCGGTCTCCATCAAGATGATTGAACTTTGAGGTGCGCCGGCACGCGCGCGGCACGGCTTGCACCACTCGCTGCCTGCAAACCGGGCGGGCGCTGCCGGCCGCCGAAACGCCAGCCGCAGGCCGGCGCCGCGCCAACGCCCCGCGCCGGACTCACGCCGCGATCTTGAGAACCACGCGCCCCACCGACTGCCGCGCCACCAGCGCTTCGAAGGCCTCGAGATAGCGGTCCAGCGGAAAAGTCATGCTGGTGACCGGGCGGAAATCGCCCGCGACGATGCCCTGGCACAGCACCTGCATCAATTCACGCAAGCGCAGCGCGAAGCGCCTGCGCTCATCGTCGGGTGTCCAGCCCAGGTAAAGGCCGAAGTTGAAGCCGATAATGTCGATGTTCTTGACCAGCAGGATGTTGGCCGGGATCTGCGGGACATCACCGCTGGCGAAGCCAATCACCACGACCTTGCCCTCCGGTGCGACACAGCGCAACGCCTCATCGAACAGCTTGCCACCGACCGGGTCGAACACGATGTCGACGCCGCGACCCTGGGTGGCGGCCTTGATCGTGCGGCCCAGATCGGGTGTGTCGTTGAGAAAACCCTGAAGCGCGCCATGGGCCCGTGCCAGATTCAGTCGCTCGTCCGAGCGCGCCACCGCGATCACCCGTGCGCCAGCCTTGGCGGCCACTTCGACCGCAGGGATGCCCACGCCGCCTGCGGCACCGAACACCAGCACCGTCTGGCCGGGTCTGATGCCGGCACGCCAGTGCAGCGACGCGTATGCCGTGCCGTAGGTACCGGGAATGGTGCAGGCGATCGCCAGATCGATGGCGTCCGGAACCTGCCACGCCGTCTCCGCGGTGGCGATCGCCTCTTCGCCAAAGCCGCCCCAGTCGAGCATCGCCGCGACCCGATCGCCAACCCGAAAGCCGCTGACGTCCGCCGCAACCTCGGCCACCACGCCGGAAACCTCGGTGCCGGGCACGAAAGGCAGCGGCGGCTTGCGCTGGTATTTGCCCGCTACCACCAGCACCTGGCCCAGCGTGATGGTGGCGTAGTGCACCGCGATGCGCACGCAGCCAGGCTTGAGCCGCGGCGGCTCCACCCGGGTCAGGTCAAGCGCCTGGTAGCCGCCCCAATGGGTGCAGTGCAAGGCGATCAAGGTGGTTCCATCGGTAGTTTTGGTCTGTGTTGAGCCGCGCGCCAAATATTGCCGAGGCCGGGTTCAAAAGCGCCCGGTCGTAGCTTGGGCGCGTCACGCGCCATCTCTAATGCCCGCTTCGATCCCGGCTTCGGCCTCGACCAGGCGCCGGAAGTGCGTCAGCGCCGAATCCATGTGGAGCGGAAGCATGGGCCCGCCCGGTGCCTGCTCGAGATTGCGATGCTGCGCGGTGATCATGTCGCGATCTTCATTGAAGGCCGCGATCAGGCTCTGGAAAATGCCTTCGGTGACGCCCGCATCGGGCGCGTCGGCCTGGTAGGCCTGCTGGAAAAAATAATGCGTGGTGCTTGCGGTCTCGGGCGTCAGGGTCTGGCAGCTGTGCAATTGCACCGCATGGCGCAAGTCGTCGGCCGCATCGGCCACCGGACGGCCGCCCGAACGCATCAGCAGCGTGCACGGCAGCAAGAAGTCGTAGATGAACCAGCGATCGACGTTGGTCGAGAGCCGCTTGATCTTCGAATAGTAGGGCGGCGGCGGTACGTTGGGCACATGCCGCGTCACGCGCAGGCCGCGCTGCCCGGGCGCGGTCACCGCTTCAATGGTCGGCCGCGCCAGCGCGATGGCGGTGCTGCCGCCCAGGGTTTTCTCGTGCACATAGCTCAAGTGCGAAAAATCGAGCAGGTTGTCACAGATCAGCAGATAGGGCGTCTCGTAGTGCATGTAGCCCGGCTTGTAATGCCAGTCGGCGGCGTTGCAGGAAAAGTTGTCCGGCAGCATGGATAGATCGGCGCGCGCGGCATCACCCATCCATACGAAGACCCATTTGTTGCGCTCGGTAACCGGGTAGGTCTTGACGCGTGCCGCTGCCGGCGGGTGCTCCATGCCGGGCACCTCGACGCAGGTGCCGTCCGCGTCGAACTTCAGGCCGTGGTAGCCGCAGCGGATGCAATCGCCTTCGCGCCGTCCTTTGGAAAGTGGCGCCTGCCGGTGGCAACAGCGATCCTCGAGCGCGGTGAGCCGGCCGGCGGCGGTGCGATACACCAGGATCGGCTCGCCCAGCACTGTGCGTGCCACAAAGCCATCGACGGGAATCTCGTGTTCCCAGGCGATCACATACCAGCAGTTGCGCAGCCACATGGTGTTTCTCCCGGTTTGACGTCTGCCGCCATTCTCGCACTGTGGCCGCGGCGAGTGCGGGCGTGCAGCACGCGCGGCGTCACTTTCGGACTCGCTGCGCTGCGCGCTCATCTGCATATTCCCTAGCTGGAAGTGCACGTGACGGCGACGGGCTCCCAGTTCGCCACCAAGCATGCGGCGCGGGAACGGTGCCTGAAATGCATGCGGTACAACGAAGCTTTCGCGCAGACCGGCGGGCGCGGGTCTGCGCTCCCGGTCGGCCAGCGCTGCATTGCTATCAGTTGTTGCCTGTCAAGTCACAAGGGATTGCGATGAGCAGGCGGCCTCGCCAAGCGTGAAGAAGAATGTTGTGCCTTCGCCAACTGCACTCCTCGCCCAGATGCGCCCGCCGTGGCGTTCGATGATCTGCTGTACCGTTGCCAGCCCGATTCCGAGTCCTTCGTAATCGTTGGTCGAGTGCAGACGATGAAACGGTTCAAACATGCGGACGGCATCAGCCATGTTGAAGCCAATGCCGTTATCGCGGACGAAAAAAACGGACTCGCAGTTAAGCTCACAAGTGTCGAACTCGATGTTGGGGAGCGCGATGGTCGAGGTGTACTTGAAAGCGTTGGAAAGCAGGTTTTCGAGAACAATCCGCATCAGCACCGGATCGGCATGGGTGGCAAGTCCGGAAGCGATGCGTACGCAAGTCGGCGGTAGCGCATCTGGCGGCGCACAACTTTCGACCGCTTCGAGCGCCATCGCGCTCAGATCCACGCGCATGCGCCTGAATTTGCTGTGTTCGGCCGTGGCCATGGCGAGCAGGCCTTCGATAAACTCGTTCATGCTGCGGCCACTTTTTTCGATGCGTACCAGCATGCGGGACGCTTCGTTACCCAGCTTGCCGGCCTCGCTCTCCTTAAGCAGCCCGGCGTAGCCGACGATGCCGCGCAGCGGTCGCCGCAATTCGTGAGCCAGTGCGTAGCCATAGGCCTTCAGGGCCGAATTCTCGCGTTCCAACTTGCGGTGTTCGTCGCTTACCCAGGCAGCCATGCCGCTCTCCAGCGACTGCAGGGCCTGCTGGATGCGCTGTCGATCGGCGCACACACTTTTTAGCCTCGCCTCGACCTCATGTAACTGCAGCGCGAGGCAGGCGATTTCCTTCTCGCTGGAGCTCTGTGGGAAATCGCCCTGCGCGATCATGCGCGTGTGGCTCTTGCGCAATTGAGCCTTGACCGCCTGTAGCAATTCCGGAATGGCAACCGGCTTGGTGAAGAAGTCGTCGGCCCCACTGTTCATGCTCTCGCGAAAACGCTGGTGCGTATCGTCGCCGGTGAGGTAGATGACCGGAATGGCGAAGCCTTCCTTGTGCTGTCGCAAGGCCGCGAGCAGATCCGCGCCGGTGGTGTCGGGGAGGTAGTGGTCAAGGACGATCAAATCAGGAGCGGTATTTTCGATTTCAACCAGCGCCTGGGCGCCGTCAACCGCCAGCGTCACGCGGTAACCCTGTTTAGTCAGGTGCCGAGAAATGATCTCGCGCAGGATCATGTCATCGTCAACCACAAGCACGTGGTGCTGGCGGTTTGCGATCAGTGGGTCGCTTTCCTCAGGCCTCACGGCCCCTGCACGCGCCAAGTCTCGCATGCGCGATCCGTCGAAAAAAGCCGAAAAGTTCGCGGCAGTATGAAGGCCGGCGTCCATTGTTGATCTCCAAAAATTCCGTAGTTGAAGCTTGCGGCGCGATTACAACAGACAGGCTGAATGTGTCTCGCGGCTTTGGTGCTTTGAAGCGCGCATTGGTACTTGGGAGTGTGGCCTGCGAGGTCGTCAAACTGCTCCGAATCTCCACCCGCCCAATATCTGCGAATCGTCGCATGGTTCCTGAAATTCGTCTGCAAATCATTGTTTCTCTGTGACTTTTTCGATTATTGCGCTGATCTTTGCCAATCCTGAACGGTATCAGCGGCGCCACGTCGCGACGAGCTTGGCAACAGGCGTGCCAGAACCTGATTTTCACGCGCCGTCAACAGCTTGCGATCGATTGATCGTGTGGTACCTAAGGCGAATGTGTTGGCATTCGCCGACAGGTTTGTGCCGGTCTGTGGCGCATGACGCGGATACGAGTGAAGTGCGCGCCCCTGGTGCGCGCCGGCAACCCCGGAATTTCCGCGCCCCCCAATTTGGAGCTAATTGCTTGGCACCCGCCAGCACATGGAGATCGGGTTTCGACTTTATCAATTGAAAGGCCCATCATCACGGGCAACATCGGCTTGGGGGCCATCGGAGCCTGCATCAGTATCGACGTCTTGGGTAGCAAGTACATCGAGGTCTCGGACCGTCAGCCCGAATTGATGGATCACCTGCAGGGCAAGATGTTTACGTTGGCACGCCTGATCGACGCCAATTCCCCGTACCATCTCGTTCGGCTCCAAGGCATCGCCCCCGACAGCGTTGTGTTGACCGCGCCGATGCGGCAGGAACTGAGCGCGAAGATCGCCGCCCGGATGCCGCTGTCGCTTGCGAATGGTGGTCGCCGGACGCCAGCTGCGCTGCCACCGTCGGTCAATGATCAGGGAGGCGGTTGGATCGACTACCGCGGATAGACACGCAGTTGCGGGACTGCCTGTGCGATGGCGATAAAGTCCCGGTCTTTGTGCACCAAGGGCGCACCATGTCCGATCGAAAGAGCGCGGTTGGTGCGTCAAAGCGATGCTTGTGAGGTTCAACCGCGTCAGCCATGGCGGGCCGTCAGGCTGCTGATCGGCTTCTGGCGTTGCCCTTGCGCACGCTCCCGCACAACCCTACCCGCGGACGCCATTGGCTGTGCCATAACCACAGCCGAAGCCATTGCGGTTCGAGGCCGCCCGCCTCACCGCGACAATCCGCGGGCGTTCCTTTGGCGTGTAAACTTGGTGACTCTTGCGCGACCAATGCCCGAGCCATCCGCGGCCAGTCCTTATTTGGCCCGAATGTCGATGCGATCGAGCTTGCATGGCGTGCGCTCACTGGTACAAGACGGGCGCTTTTTATTGCCAGCGCGGGGCATCAAGCGCGGCATGCTTGCAATGCTGGTTTTGCGTTAACTGTCTGATTTCACGAAGGAGTTCATTTTCATGCGTATTTACCGACTAGTTCCGTCTTTGGCATTTCTCGGCATCCTCATGCTGGCCGCAGCCCCCGCGCTGGCCCAGCAAGCCCTGCTCAAGATCACCACCATTCCCGAAGAAGCCGCCACCGAGCAGGTGCGCAAGTTCGGCCCTATCACCAAGTATCTTGAGCGCACCCTGGGAATGAAGGTGGAATTCACACCGGTGACCGACTATCCAGCCGCGGTCGAGGCGTTGGTCAACAAGCAGGTCGATGTGGTGTGGTTCGGCGGCTTCACCCATGTGCAGGCGCAGCTGCGCTCCGGCGGCAAGATCATTCCGATCGCGCAGCGCGAGGAAGACACGCAGTTCCGTTCGGTATTCATCACCCAGACCGATTCCGGCATCAAGAGCCTGGCCGATCTGAAGGGCAAGCAGGTCAGCTTCGGCTCGCAGTCCAGCACCTCGGGGCACCTGATGCCGCGCGCCTTCCTGCTGCAGGCCAAACTCGACCCAGACCGTGATTTCAAGCGTGTGGCCTATTCCGGCGCGCATGACGCCACCATCGCCTCGGTGGTGGGCGGGCGCGTCGATGCGGCGGCGCTCGACATCACCGTGTGGCGCAAGTTCGTCGAAGACAAAAAGGTCGATACCGCCAAGGTCAACGTGTTCTTCACCACGCCTCCCTACTTCAATTACAACTGGTCGGTGCATGCCGACATGCCGGCGGCGCTGCGCGAGCGCATCACCAAGGCGCTGCTGGATATCTCCATGGCTGACGCCGAGGGCAAGGAAATCCTCACGCTCAATCGCGCCACCAAGTACATCGCCACCAGGGCCGAGAACTACAAGGATCTCGAGGCTGCGGGGCGCAGCGCGGGTTTGATCAAGTAGATCGCACCTCCCACTTGACTGACCTGACCTAGGCGGCGCGTCGCCATGCGCATCGTCGTTCACGGGCTCGCCGCGCGCCATCCATCGGCACCGCTATCGGGTGCCGGCAGCGTTCCGGCCTTGAAGCCGCTCACGCTCACCATCGAGCCTGGCGAACAGGTGGCGGTGGTAGGCCCGTCCGGTGCCGGCAAGACCACCTTGCTGCATGCATTGGCCTGCGCGCTGAAGCCGGCCGCAGGGTCATTCGAACTCGACGGCGTCGATCCGTGGACGCTGCCTATGGCGAAGTTGCAAAAGCTGCGCGGTCGCCTGTTCCTGGCGCCGCAGGCGCCGCCCCTGCCGCCACGCCAGCGCGTGATCACCGCCGTGCTGGCCGCGCGCCTGCCGCAACAGTCGCTGGCTGCCAGCCTGCGTTCCCTGTTCTATCCAACCCATATCGCACAGGCAGAAGCCGCGCTGGCGCAGTTCGATCTGGCTGAAAAACTGTGGGAACGCGTCGACCGACTCTCCGGCGGCGAGCGCCAGCGGGTCGGATTGGCACGCGCCCTGGTGTCGGCGGCCAGCCTGTGGCTGGTCGACGAGCCCTTGTCATCGCTCGATCCGTCGCGCGCGGCGTTGGCAATCGAATCGCTGACGCAGAGTGCGCGCGAGCGCGGCGTAACGCTGATCACCACCCTGCACCAGGTGGATGTGGCGACGCGCTTTCCGCGCGTGCTGGGCATGCGCGAGGGTGTTTTGCAGTTCGACCTGCCGAGCGCAGAGGTGAGCCGTGAGCGACTGGGCGCGCTGTATGCGCAGTACGAGCATGAGCTCAACGGCCCGGCAGCCGCGCCGGCCGACGAAATCACCGACGCGCCGCGCGCGGCGGTGATGTACTGCCGCTGATCGCCCGCGAGCACCGTGTCGACCACGCTAGCCGCGCCGCAGCTGCGCGATCCCGCCTGGAGTGGTCGGGTGTTCTGGACCCTGGCCGCACTGGCGCTGATTGCCCCGGCACTGGTGGCCACAGAGTTCAAGCCGTGGATTCTCTTCGAGCCGAACGCGCTCAAATCCACCAGGCGCTTCATTGCTGACTTCTTTCCGCCCAAGATCGAGGCGGAATTCCTGTGGCTGGTGCTGCGCGAGTGCTGGCGCACGGTGGCGATCGCCACTGCGGGCCTGGCCCTGGCACTGGTGATCGCGATTCCCCTGACCTTGATGTCCAACAGCGTGCTTTCCGTATCGGCATTGACCGGGCGCATGCACCGGCTGCCGTTTGTCTTGCGCCAGGCGCTGCGCTGGCTGTTGATCGTCTTGCGCAGCGTGCCCGAACTGGTGTGGGCGCTGGTGTTCGTGCGTGTGGTGGGGCTGGGGCCGACCGCCGGCGTGCTGGCGATCGCGCTCACCTATGGCGGCATGCTGGGCAAGGTCTACAGCGAGATTCTTGAAAGCGACGATGCGCATGCCACCCACACCTTGATGCGCAATGGCGCGGGGCGGCTGCAGGCCTTCTTCTTCGGCCTGTTGCCGCAAAGCGCCGCCGAGCTCACGAGCTATACCGTGTACCGCTGGGAGTGCGCGATCCGCTCCTCGGCGGTGCTGGGCTTTGTCGGCGCCGGCGGCTTGGGGCAGCAGATGGACAACTCGATGAAGATGTTCCAGGGCTCGGAAGTGGCCACCATGCTGATCGTATTCATGCTGCTGGTTGGTCTTGCCGACTATGTGAGCGCACGCTTACGTAAGGTGCTCGCATGAATCTGCCGGAAGCGCAGCGGCCATTGCTGGCAGCCAACGAGCGTTACCGCCTGCCGCCGAAGATTTTCGATGCGCGCTGTGCCGCCTGCTGGTTTGTGCTCGCATTGCTGGTGCTGACCGTGGCCAGTTTCTTGACCCTGGATCTACAGTGGGCAAAGTTTTTTTCGCTCGACGCGGCGCAAAGGATGGGCAAGTTCATGCGCGAGCTGATGAACCCGACGGCGGAGGCCAAGTTCATGGCGCGCCTTTCCGTCGCGGCGCTGGAGACCATCGCGATGTCGGCGCTGGGCACCTTGCTCGCCGTCATCGGCGGCTTGGCGCTGGCATTGCCGGCCAGCCGCGTGCATGCGGGTGACCGCGCCCTGTGGCGCGCGCCGACGCGGCTGGTATTGAATGGCCTGCGTTCTATCCCTGAGCTGATGTGGGCGGCCCTTCTGATCATCGCTGCCGGCCTCGGGCCATTCGCCGGCACTCTGGCGCTCGGCCTGCATACCACCGGCGTGCTGGGGCGCCTGTTTGCCGAGGCGATCGAGAACGCGCCACCCGGGCCCGCCTTCGCCCTGCGCGCGCAGGGCGTGCCCGAAGGCCGGGTGTTCCTGTACGCCACGCTGCCGCAAATCCTGCCGCAGCTGATGTCCTACACCCTGTACCGCTGGGAAAACAACATTCGCGCAGCCGCCGTGTTGGGTGTGGTTGGCGGCGGCGGGCTGGGCCAGATGCTGGCCTTCCACATGGGCCTGTTTCACATGCGCGAGACCAGCTCGATCCTGATCGTCATGATCTTGCTGGTGGCGCTGGTCGATCTTGCCTCGTACCTGTCGCGGCGTCTGATGCAACGCTAGGAAAGCGCTGGATAAGTCCCTGGAATGCGGGCTATCGAACGGAAGCTCGTTTCAATTCAAGTGATGGCAGAAGCAGCTCTCTCAACCTACGTACATATTCAGTGTTTCCCTAGTTCGCAGGCAGCCGGCACCTTGCGAAGTGGCATCCGCCGCGCCGATCACTGGTGGCTTTCGAGCACCGCAAGCAGGTCGGGAATCATGTTGTAGATCTGGATGCCGATGAAAGCGCTGCCCAGCGGATCGCCGCGCGCCCCCAGCGTAGGCGGGCCCACCACGCGCAGGCGTGCCGCCGCGCTGCCATCGCGCGCGATCGCCCGATAGCGGCCATCAACCGCCAGGCCGACGCCGCTGGCGTCGACACTGAGCATGCCGCGCCCAAGCAGCGCCGCATAAAGCGGTATGGACGATGGTTGAGTGGAATCGACCCCGGTGCAATTGATCACGCGGTCGTAGTCCGAGATTGCGGCAGCGGCAGCACCGCGCTCGCGCAAGGCGATACGCAAAGGTGCATCCGCACCGCCGGAGGCAACACCTTCCAGGCTGGCGGCGCGAAAGCGCACCTGGCCGCGCCTTTCGGCCGCGGCAACAATGAGGGCGTTTTGCGGCGCGACGCGAAAACGGTGGGTGTCGTACCACGGCCGCAATTGGCGAAAAAAGCGTCGCTTCTCGGCCACCGCCATCGCCGGCCACACCTGGCCCACCATGTCGCGCAGGTGATCGAAGGAGGCATCCCAGGATTCCCCGCTGCGTGCGACGGCGCGGATCTGCCGACGCAGGGCGGTGAGCAGGGCGCGCACGGTGGGCGGATTGCCGGCTGCACGGATGAATGCATCAGGCGGGGCCGCAAGACGTTCGAGCATCGGGGGCAACGGGGCTTCGCCGGGCGCGGGCGGCGGGCGCTGCGGCTGCGGCCGCAGTCCGCGCCGCGACACCACATCGATCGGTCCGCGATGCCCGGCTGCGAGCAGCGTGGAGACGATGTCGTAGGCAGTCAGGCCGCTGCCCAGCACCAGCACCCGCTCTGCGGGCGCGGGCAGCGGCAGGCGCGCCGCCGCCAGCGGATCGACGACGATGCGCGCATGCCCTGCAAGGCCGGCGCCGAAACTGGCGGGCAGGCGCGCGCGGGTATGCCCGGGCGCCAGCACCACTATCTCGCCCTCGTGCGACGCGCCGCCTGCGGTCGTAACCGATAGCGTCGACGCGCCTGCCAACACATCGACGGCGACATCGCGCACATGACGAATTGACGAGCCGGTCGGCCAGTTCGCATGCTTGGCTGCCGTTTCCTGCAGGAACATGCGGAACACCGAACGGCGCAGGAATGTGGTGCCGTTGGCCAGCCGCGCTTCGGGGTCGGCGGCATAGGCGTCGCGCGCATCGCACCAGCGCGCGAACATCCCGATATCGGCAGGATCGGGGCTGTGCATGCCGGGCTGGCCGTTGAGCCGATGGTCGGGCTCGTCCGAGCTGTAGGCCAGTCCGCCGCCGATGTGCTCGCGCGGTTCGACAATGGTGATGTCAAGTGCCGCCGGACTGCGACGCACCAGTTGCACAGCGGCCGAGGTGCCGGAAAAGCCGCCACCGACGATGATGATGCGCTTCATGGTCTGGCCTGGTCCGCGCGCATGTCGGGCATGCCTATGCACCTGCGTCAGCCAGTTCGCCCGGTACTACATCGCGCAGCATGTCCACCATCTGCCTGCCCAGCGGGTCATCGGCCGCTGCGCCGAGGTGGCGATGCTAAGGGTGGTGATCAGGCGCGGCTTGATGATCGGCCGCGCCAGCAGGCGTTCGCGCAGGGGATCGTTGCGGATGGCGTTGAACGACAGCACGGCGAAGCCGTGACCACCGGCCACCAGGTCGAGAATCGAGGGAATGCCATCGATCTCGAGAGCGACCTGGATGCGCTCGCCGATGTCGGCCAGTGCGCGCTCGACGAACATGCGCACCGCATGAGGCCGGCTCGGCACGATCAGGCCATGCGCGGCGACTTCCTTGAGCGCCACTGGCCGTCCGGTGCGGCCCGGCGCAACCTTGCTGGCGGCCGGTCCGATCAGGTACAGCGGTTCGGACACCAACGGGCGGGTTTCGATCGAAGGCGCCGGCGTCGGGTTGTAGACCAGACCGACGTCGATACGGCCCGACACCAGCCATTCGGTCACGTTCACCGACAGGCCTTCGACAATCCCCAGAGTGGCCTTGGGAAAGCGCTTGCGAAATTCTTCCACCAGCGTGGCGGTGATCAGGCGCCCGACGGTCGGCGGCACGCCGAGCGTGACATGGCCGACCGGCGCACCGCGCATCTCCTCCAGGTCTTCGCGTGCGCGCGCCACCTGGTGCAGGATGCCGCGACCGTGTTCCAGCAGGCGCCGCCCGGCATCGGTCAGTGCGACGCCGCGGCCATTGCGCGTGAGCAGGTTCTGCCGCAGTTCCACTTCCAGTTGGCGCACCTGGCGCGACAGCGCCGGCTGGGCGACGCGCAGATGGTCGGCGGCACGCGTGAAGCTGCCGAGTTCGGCGACGTGGACGAAGTATTCGAGTTGTTTCAGGTTCACGGCAGATGGTACGCACAGGTTATGCCGAACTGCGATAGCAGATAGTTTAGCAATACCTGTTTCGCCAGACCTCAATTGGCGGATAATTTTGGACTATTTCGCGCGCAGCAAAGCGCGACGGCTCAGATCGCCTTCGAACCCGGGGATTATCCGCATGATCATCGATTGTCACGGCCACTACACCACCGCTCCCAAGGCACTGGAAACCTGGCGCAACCAGCAAGTCGCGAGCATCAAGGACCCCACGCTCGCGCCCAGGGTTGCCGACCTGAAAATCAGCGACGACGAGTTGCGCGAATCGATCGAGGTCAACCAGTTGAAGCTGATGAAGGAGCGCGGCTCCGATCTCACGATCTTCTCGCCCCGGGCCTCGTTCATGGCGCACCATATCGGCGACTTCAATGTCTCGTCCACCTGGGCGGCGATCTGCAATGAGTTGTGTTTTCGCGTATCGAAACTATTCCCCGAGCAATTCATCGGCGCGGCCATGCTTCCGCAGTCGCCCGGAGTGGATCCGGCGACCTGCATTGCCGAATTGGAGCGCTGCGTCAAGGAATATGGTTTTGTCGGCATCAACCTGAACCCGGACCCTTCCGGCGGGCACTGGACCAGCCCGCCTTTGACCGACCATCACTGGTATCCGATCTACGAAAAAATGGTCGAGTACGAGATCCCGGCCATGATCCATGTGTCGACCTCCTGCAACGCCTGCTTCCACACCACCGGCGCGCATTACCTGAACGCCGACACCACCGCTTTCATGCAGTGCATACAGGGCGACCTGTTCAAGGATTTTCCCACCCTCAAGTTCCTGATTCCGCATGGCGGCGGCGCGGTTCCTTACCACTGGGGCCGATTCCGCGGCCTGGCGCAGGAGATGAAAAAGCCCCTGCTCAAGGATCACCTGTTGAACAACATCTTCTTCGACACCTGCGTCTATCATCAGCCCGGCATCGACCTGCTGACAAAGGTGATTCCGGTGGACAACATACTGTTCGCCTCAGAGATGGTCGGCGCGGTGCGCGGCATCGACCCGGAAACCGGCAACTACTACGATGACACCAAGCGCTATATCGAAGCCGCCGCCATCAATCCCGAACAGCGCCACAAGATCTACGAAGGCAATGCGCGGCGCGTGTTTCCGCGCCTGGATCGCAGCCTGAAAGCCCGAGGGAAATGAGCATGAACAACCTGGGGCTGGTCAAACGCAACATCGTGCGCGCCGAGCGCGCCGCGGTGGACAAGCTGTCGCGCTTCGGCGTGGCCTCGATCCACGAGGCGATGGGCCGCGTCGGCCTGATGAAAACCTACATGCGTCCGATCTTCGCCGGCGCGCACTTTTGCGGCACTGCCGTGACCGTGCTGGCGCACCCCGGCGACAACTGGATGCTGCACGTGGCCGCCGAGCAATTGCGGCCGGGCGACGTGGCGGTGGTCGCCTGCACCACCGACAACGAAGACGGCATGTTCGGCGACCTGCTCGCCACCTCGTTCAAGGCGCGCGGCGCGGTGGGCCTGGTGATCGACGCCGGCGTTCGCGATGTGAAGGACCTGACGGCGATGCCGTTCCCGGTGTTTTCGCGCGCCATCAGCGCCAAGGGCACGGTCAAGGCCACCATCGGCTCGGTCAATGTGCCGGTGGTCTGCGCCGGTGCGTGGGTCAACCCCGGTGACGTGATCGTCGCCGATGATGATGGCGTGGTGGTGGTGCCGGCGGCTTTCGCGCAGGCCGCGGCCGATGCGGCAGAGGCGCGCGAAGCCAATGAAGCGGAGAAGCGCGCCAAGCTGGCATCCGGCGTGCTGGGGCTGGACATGTACAACATGCGTGGCCCGCTGGAAAAGGCCGGGCTCAAGTACATCGATTAGCGCGTCGCCTGATCAATCCTCGAAGATGAAATTGGAACCAATCTCATGAAGACACAAGTTGCGATCATCGGCGGCGGCCCCGCAGGGCTCTTGCTGGCTGAAATCCTGCATCGCGCGGGGATCGACAGCGTGGTGCTGGAGGCCAGGAGCCGCGAGTATGTGCTGTCGCGGATTCGCGCCGGTGTGCTGGAGCAGGGCACGGTCGAAGTGCTGCGCGAGCACGGCCTGGGTCAACGCATGGATCACGACGGCCATCCGCACGATGGCGCGGCGATCGTCTGGGCCGGCCGCGACCGCTATTTCATCGACAGCTGGAAGCATGTCGGCAAACGTTTCATGACGTACGGCCAGACCAATATCCAGGAAGACCTGTTCGCCGCTGCCGACCGGCGCGGTGCGGCATTGCTGATGGAAGCTGCGGATGTGCAGCCGCACGACGTGACCAGCGAGCACCCATATGTGAGCTTTCGTCACAACGGTGAAAATCTGCGTCTGGATTGTGATTTCATCGCCGGCTGCGACGGCTTTCACGGTGTCTCGCGCAAGTCGATCCCGCCGTCGATCCTGCGCGAATTCGAGAAGGTCTATCCGTTCGGCTGGTTGGGTGTGCTGTCGGAAACGCCACCCTTGAACGAACTGGTGTACTGCAACCACCCGCGCGGTTTCGCACTCGCGTCACAGCGCAACCCGATGCTGTCGCGCTATTACGTCCAGGTGTCGCTCGACGACAAGGTCGAGCAATGGTCAGATGACCGCTTCTGGAGCGAGCTCAAGGCGCGCTATCCGCAGGACATCGCCGAGCGCATCATCACCGGCCCCTCGATTGAAAAGTCGATCGCGCCCCTGCGCAGTTTCGTGGCCGAGCCGATGCGCCATGGCCGCCTGTTCCTCGCTGGCGATGCGGCGCACATCGTGCCGCCCACCGGCGCCAAGGGCCTCAACCTGGCGGTGTCGGACGTGTTCTATCTGTCGCGCGCGCTCAAAGCCTTCTATGCTCAGGGTTCCTCCACGTTGCTGGATAGCTACAGCGATATGGCCTTGCGGCGGGTGTGGAGTTCGGTGCGCTTTTCATGGTGGCTGACCAACCTTTTGCACCGCTTCCCCGGCATGACTGAATTCGAGCAACGCGCACAGGAGTGCGAACTGCAGTACCTGGCCTCCTCGCAACACGCCTCGGCCAGCGTGGCCGAGCAATATGCGGGCCTGCCCTACGAGCCGGCCTGACGTTTCATGCAGACCCTTGATCCGCGAAGACCATCATGGCATTGAACCCCCCGTTTACGAAAACCCCGGGCTGGCTCGACTGGTACGCCGGCCCCTCGAAACCGCACTTCAAGTTGCCGCCCGGCAGCGTGGATGCGCATTGCCATGTGTTCGGTCCCGGCGCCGAATTCCCCTATGCGCCGGAGCGCAAGTACACGCCGTGTGACGCATCGAAGCAGCAGTTGTTCGCCTTGCGCGACCACCTCGGCTTCGACATGAACGTGATCGTGCAGGCGACCTGTCACGGCAGCGACAATCGCGCCCTGGTCGATGCGCTCAAGGCCGCCAACGGCCGTGCGCGCGGCATTGCCACGGTAAAGCGTGATGTGACCGATCGTGAATTGCAGGAAATGCACGCCGCCGGCGTGCGCGGCACCCGCTTCAACTTCGTCAAGCGCCTGGTCGATTTCACGCCGCGGGACGAACTGATGGAAATCGCCCGGCGCATCGCGCCGCTGGGTTGGCATGTGGTGATCTATTTCGAAGCCGTCGACCTGCCGGAGTTGTGGGATTTTTTCACCGCCCTGCCGACCACGGTGGTGGTCGACCACATGGGCCGGCCGGATGTCGGCATGCCAGTGGACGGTCCGCAATTCCAGCTGTTCGTGAAGATGATGCGCGAGCACCCCAACATATGGTCCAAGGTGACCTGCCCGGAGCGGCTTTCGGTGGCCGGTCCGCCTGCCTTGAACGACGAGCAAAGCGCCTATCGTGATGTAGTGCCTTTCGCCAGGCATCTGGTCGAAACCTTCCCCGACCGCGTACTGTGGGGCACCGACTGGCCGCACCCGAACCTGAAGGACCACATGCCGGACGACGGCCTGCTGGTGGATTTCATTCCGCACATCGCCTTGACGCCGGAACTGCAGCGCATGCTGCTGGTCGACAATCCCACCCGCCTGTACTGGAGCTAAACCAAATGGCACTCGACAAACCTTATCTTGATGTGCCCGGCACCACCATCTTCGACATGGAGCAGTCGCGCAAGGGGTATTGGCTCAACCAGTTCTGCATGTCGCTGATGAAGGCCGGGAACCGCGAGCGCTTCAAGGCCGACCAACGTGCCTATGTCGATGAATGGCCTATGACCGAGGCGCAGAAGCAGGCGGTGCTTGACGCCGACTTGAACGCCGGCATTCGCGAAGGCGGCAACATCTATTTCCTCGCAAAATTGGGCGCCACCCACGGCAAGAGCTTCCAGCAGATGGCGGGGTCGATGACCGGCATGACCGAAGTGGAATACCGCGACATGATGATCAAGGGCGGCCGCTCGGCCGAAGGCAATCGCGTAGTGGGCGAGAACGGCGACGCGCAGGCCGACCGCCAGCCGCAGGGCCACGGCAGCGGCAAACTGCTCTAGAACAGGACGCATCGACATGGCACGCATCACAGCATCGGTCTATACGTCGCATGTGCCGGCCATCGGCGCGGCGCTGGACCTGGGCAAGACGCATGAACCCTATTGGCAGCCGCTGTTCAAGGGCTATGAACCCTCCAGGAAGTGGTTCAAGGACAACACGCCGGACGTGGTTTTTCTGGTCTACAACGACCACGCAACGGCCTTCAGTCTGGAGATGATTCCGACCTTCGCCATCGGAACCGCCGCCGAATTCCGGCCCGCCGACGAGGGCTGGGGTCCGCGCCCGGTCCCGATGGTCAAGGGCCATCCGGAACTGGCCTCGCACATCGCGCAATCGGTGATCCAGCAGGACTTCGATCTCACCATCGTCAACAAGATGGACGTCGACCATGGCCTGACCGTGCCGCTTTCGTTGATGTGCGGCCAGCCCGAAGCGTGGCCGTGCCCGGTGATCCCGTTCGCTGTCAACGTGGTGCAGTACCCGGTGCCTTCGGGCAACCGCTGCTTCCAGCTCGGTCGTGCCATCAAGAATGCGATCCGCAGTTTCGACGGCGATCTCAACGTGCAAATCTGGGGTACCGGCGGCATGAGCCACCAGTTGCAGGGGCCGCGTGCCGGCCTCATCAACCGCGAGTTCGACAACAAGTTCCTCGACCGCCTGATCGCCGAGCCCGCGGCGCTGGCGCAATTGCCGCATATCGACTATGTGCGAGAAGCCGGTTCCGAAGGCATCGAACTTGTGATGTGGCTCATCGCCCGTGGCGCGATGAGCGATACAGACCCCGGCGGCAATGCGCCCCGTGTGCATCATCGCTTCTATCACGTGCCGGCATCCAACACCGCCGTCGGCAACCTGATTCTTGAAAACCGCTAAAGGAAAAACCGTGAAAATCGCACTCGCCGGTGCCGGCGCATTCGGCATCAAGCATTTGGAGGGCCTGGCCAAGATCGACGGCGTCGAAGTGGTGTCGCTGGTCGGACGTGAACTTGCAAAAACGCAGGAAGTGGCCACCAGATTCGGTATCGCGCATGTATCCACCAATCTGGCCGACAGCCTTGCCATCAAGGAAGTCGATGCGGTGATCCTGTGCACGCCCACGCAGATGCATGCCGCACAGGCGATCGCCTGCCTCAAGGCCGGCAAACACGTGCAGGTGGAAATTCCATTGGCCGACAGCCTCAGGGACGCCGAGGAAGTGGTGCGCCTGCAAAAGGAAACCGGCCTTATCGCAATGTGCGGCCACACCCGCCGCTTCAACCCCAGCCACCAATGGGTCAACAAGAAAATTCGCGGCGGCGAATTCAGGATCCAGCAAATGGATGTGCAGACCTTCTTCTTTCGCCGCAGCAACATGAATGCACTGGGCCAGCCGCGCAGCTGGACCGACCACCTTTTGTGGCATCACGCTGCCCACACCGTCGACCTGTTCCAGTATCAGGATGGCGGCCAGGTGACGGTGGCCAATGCGGTGCAGGGCCCGATCCATCCGACCCTGGGCATCGCGATGGACATGTCGATCCAGCTCAAAAGCAGCAGTGGTGCGATCTGCACGCTGTCGCTGTCATTCAACAACGACGGGCCGCTGGGCACCTTCTTTCGCTACATTGGTGATACCGGTACCTATCTGGCGCGCTATGACGACCTGTTCAACGGCAAGGATGAGAAGATCGATGTGTCGAAAGTCGATGTGTCGATGAACGGCATCGAGCTGCAGGACCGGGAATTCGTGGCGGCGATCCGCGCCGGGCGCGAGCCGAACTCCAGCGTGGCTGCGGTGTTGCCCTGTTATCGCACGCTGCATCAACTCGAGCAACAGCTGAAGGCTTGAGCGCACTCCTATCAAGTCAACGGGGACAGGGCGAGATTCCTGTTCTTGTCGGCAACCCGCACGACACAGCCGTCCAGGTCTTTGGTGATCTTCAACTGGCAGCCGAGGCGGGAGGTCGCGGTCATGTCGAAGGCGACATCGAGCAGCAGCTTTTCAGGCGCGGCGGCCGGTGGCAGGCGTGCGTACCACTCAGACTCCATGATCAGGTGGCAAGTGGCACATGCAAGCGATCCGCCGCAAGCGCCTTCGAGATCGACGCCGTTCTTCTGCGCCGCAGCGAGGAAGGACATGCCCACCCTGGCGTTGACCTTGCGCACGGTTCCATCGAACTCGATAAACGTTATGGTCGGCATCCGGACACCCTCAAGCTCGGGAAAAATGCGCAAGCGATGCTTGCGACGTGTCATTATCATGCATGACAAGGGCCAACCAAGGCCGCTCACTTTTCGGCCTTGTACCGCAATTCACAGTCAAACACCGCAGACACCTCGGGAGGGATCATGAAACGCGCAGCGACCAAGCCCGGCGCGGCACAAGCACGCAGATTGCCCGTGTCCGCGGGACCCATCTGCTACATGCATCCGGACGACATCGGAAGGTTGCATGTTCCCGGCTCGATGCGCGCCGGCGAAACCATCCGGCCCGACTATGCAAAGGCCCAGGATGGCGTGGATACGCTCAAGGTCTTGATGGTCACCGACCACATGGTCATGTTCGAATCGTTTCGCAGCAAGGGTGCGATCGATACCGCCCATCTCCATCCGGATCACCACTCGACGGTCTACCAGAAGAAGGGACGGGTGCGCATGCGCATCGGCCGCGAGGTATTCATCGTGGAGGAGGGCGATACGTACTACCACCCGATGGGCATGGTCCACCAGCACGAGGCGCTGGAAGATTCCGTGCGGATCGAGATCAAGACCTATCCCAAGGGCGGCGCTGTGGCGTCCTGGAACAAGCTGGTTGGGGGCCCGGGATTTGCGGGCTCCAAGTAGCAGGGCCGCTCCGGCGGCGCTGCGATCACCGGCGTTTACCGGGGTGCAGTTCCGCTGCGGACAAGCTGTGCTTTTTATTTGTGCCGATTGTGGCAATCAGAGCAGTCAGGCCAAAGACTTGTTTTCGTCACGATTTACATAAGCTCTAACCCATGGAAGACCTGTCATGTTCAAGTCCGTTCGCACCCTCTTTTGGCCGCTTTTCCTGGCGCTAAGCACTGCCTTGCATGCAAGCCTGGCGTCCGCACAGGCGTTTCCCACCAAACCCATCCGCATCATCGTGCCCTTCGGTGCCGGCGGCATCGCCGACATCACCGCGCGCACAGTCGCGCAGAGGATGAGCGAAACCCTGGGCCAGCAGGTGCTGGTGGACAACCGGCCGAGCGCCGGCGGCATCGTGGCATCGGAAGCGGTGGCCAAGGCCGAACCTGACGGCTATACCCTGCTCCTGATGTCCAACGGCACGGCGGTGTCGGCCGGGCTCTTCAAGGCCTTGCCGTTCGACCCGGTCAAGGATTTCGCGACCGTCTCGACCCTGGGGTTTTTCGACATCGCGCTCATCGCCGGCACCGAATCACGCTTCAAGACGCTGGCGGAACTGATCGCCTTCGGCCGCGCGAATCCGGGCAAGCTCAACATCGGCACCATCAATATCGGCAGCACGCAGAACCTGGCCGGCGAATTGTTCAAGTCGAGCGCCGGCATCGATGCGCAGATCGTGCCGTTCAAGGGCACACCGGCGGTCATCACCGCGCTGCGCGGCGGCGAGATCGATCTGGCTGTCGAAATCCTGGGGCCGGTGATGTCGCAGATCTCGGCCAAGGCGGTACGGGTACTGGCGGTGATGGGCGACAAGCGCTTCGATGGCCTGCCGGATGTGCCGACGGTGCGCGAAGCGGGCATTGCCAACTTCAACGTGGCCTCGTGGAACGCGCTGGCGGCGCCGGCCAAGACTCCACGTGACGTGATCGCGCGCCTCAACCGCGAAGTCGCGGCAGCGGTCAATGCGCCGGCGGTCCGGCAGCGCCTCAAGGAGCTCGGGGTCGATGCGCGCGCCGGAACACCGGAGCAATTGAATGATCTGCTGGCCAGCGAGATCAAGCGCTGGACAGAGGTGATCAACCGCGCCAAGATCGAGAAGCAGTAGCTCTGTGCCGCTGTGCGCATGACGCCCCTGTTGCTGTTGCCCGGCCTGGTATGCGACCGCGCGGTGTGGGCGCCACTGCTGCCGATGTTGGGGCAGGTGGCTGATTGCCGCATCGCCGACTACGGCGAACTGGCTTCGATTCCCGCGATGGCGGAGCGCGTGCTGGCGTCGGCGCCGCCGCGTTTCGCGCTGGCTGGTCACTCGATGGGCGGGCGCGTGGCGCTGGAGATCATGCGGCTGGCCGCAGATCGGGTGGAGCGCTTGGCCCTGCTCGACAGCGGCTTCCAGTCTCGGCCGGACGGTGCCGCCGGCGCGCTTGAGCGCGATCAGCGCCACGCGCTCATCGCGCTGGCCGGGCGCGACGGCATGCGTGCCATGGGGCTGGCATGGTTGAAGGGCATGGTGCATCCGGCGCGCCAGACCGATCAGGCATTGACCGACGCCATCGCTGAAATGGTGGCGCGACATCCGCTGCATGTATTTGCAGCGCAGGTCGAGGCTTTGCTGGCGCGCCCGGATGCGACCGACGTGTTGCGCGGCATCCGTTGCCCGACACTGTTTGGTTGCGGCCGGCAGGATGCCTGGAGCCCGCTCGCCCGGCATGTGGAAATGGCCGCACTGGTGGCTGGCGCACGTCTTGTGGTGATCGAGGAAAGCGGCCACATGGCGCCGATGGAACGACCCGCGCCATGCGCAGCAGCGCTCGCGGCATGGATGCGTGGGGACGGCGCTGCGCCTGTGTAAACCCAGGCCCGTCTAGTAGCCTTCAACTTGCCGCCACCCGCTTCAGGATTCGTGGCGTACGGTCTTACTTGTCGAGCCGCAGCTTGGCAAACGAACCCGGTGCGTCTTCCAACGCTTTCAACTTGCCGCCACGCAGGGCATCCCCCGGCACCCGTGCGGGCACCGGCTTTTCCGGGTTGTGTGACCTGATCCACTTGTCCCAGTCGGTCCACCAGGAACCGTCGTGTTTGGTGGCGCCAGCCAGCCAGTCTTCGGCCTTGGGGACCAGTTTGGCGTTGGTCCAGTAGCCGTACTTGTTGGCCGCTGGCGGGTTGACGATGCCGGCGATGTGGCCGGAGCCTCCCAACACGAATTTGTTGGCGCCGCCCAGGGTGCGCGCCCCGGTGTAGGTGGTGGCCCAGGGGGCGATGTGGTCTTCCACCGTCGAGATGAAATAGGCTGGCGACTTCACTTTCGACAAGTCGATCGGCGTGCCATCGAGAGTGACGCCGCCCGGCTGCACCAATCGGTTCTTGATGTACATCTCGCGCAGGTAGAAAAGGTGCATGGCCATCGGCATGCGGGTGGCATCCGAATTCCAGTACAACAGGTCGAAGGGGAAGGGGTCCTTGCCCAAAAGGTAGTTGTGCACATAGAACGACCAGATCAGGTCGTTGGCGCGCAGCATGTTGAAGGTGCCGGCCATCTCGCTGCCTTCCATGTAGCCACCGCGCTTGTGCATGCGCTTTTCCAGCGCGTCGACCTGCGCCTCGTCCACATACACGCCCAGGTCACCCGGTTTGGCAAAGTCAATCAGGCTGGTGAAGAAGGTGGCCGTGCGGATGCGGTTGTCCTTCTTCGCCGTGAGATAGCCCAGGGTGCAGGCGAGCAAGGTGCCGCCCAGGCAGTAGCCGATCGCGTTGACCTCTTTTTCGCCGCTGCATTTGGCGATAGCATCCATCGCCGCCAGCGGTCCTTCCAGCATGTAGTCGTCGAACGTCTTCTTCGCGAGCTTCGCATCCGGCATCACCCACGAGATCACGAACACCGTGTGGCCCTGGTCCACCGCCCACTTGATGAAGGAATTCTTGGGCTGCAGGTCGAGGATGTAATACTTGTTGATCCACGGCGGGATGATCATCAGCGGGCGCTTGCCCACCGTCTTGGTCGAAGGCTGGTACATCAGGAGCTGCATCAGGTCGTTCTGGAACACCACCTTGCCCGGCGTCGAGGCGACGTTCTTGCCCATCTCGAAGGCCTTGGTGTCGGTCATCGCGATCGACAGGGCGCCCTTGCCCTTTTCCATGTCGCGCAGCATGTTTTGCATACCCTTCACCAGGTTCGCGCCGCCCGATTCGGTGGTGGCCTTCAACACCTGTGGATTGGTCAGCGCAAAGTTCGAAGGCGACACCGCGTCGACGATCTGGCGGGTGTAGTACATCGCCTTGGCCCTGGTCTGCGGCGATACGCCATCGACTTTTGCGACCACATTCTTCATGTGCTCGGCACCAAGCAGGTAGGAGCGCGAGAGGAAGTCGAACCAGGGGTTGCCGCTCCATGCCTCGTCGGAGAAGCGGCGGTCCTTCAAGGGTTCGAGCTTGGCGCCCTGGCCGCTGGTGGCGGCCAGCGACTTCTGCCAGAGTGCGCCCAGGTCCGCCATGTATTTGCCCTGCACTTCAACAAGCTTCTGCGGATCGGCCAGCATTCTCTGCATGACCTCGCCGAAGGCCTTTTGCACGCCGAACTCGTCCTGCATTTGCGACTCAAGGTCGGCCGCCTGCTTTTCGAGCAGTTGCGGCGCCAGCGCCGTCATGCGGCGGGTGACGTCCTCGACGGCATTGGCCAGCATCCTTGGATCAAGGCCGGGCTGGTTGGCTGGCGGTTTAGGGGAGGTGGTGGCCATGCGGAAGCTCCTGGATATTGCTCAAGAGCGCAAGGGTAGCACCTCGGGATTTCATGAAGCTGACTGCGGTGCAGCCAGACGCAGCGCCGTGCTTGACCGGCATGGGGTCGGCGGGACACGATGTTTCCAGCGGCCGCTCTGCAAACACGTCAGCAGCCGCCGGAGAGTACAAGTGCATTCAGGCTGCGGTGATCTTTGTGCTCAAGTGCGCATGAAGCGGATGACGTCATCATCATCAGTACGGCTTGCGACCTTGCCCTCGCCCCGCAGGTAGTGCAAATGCGCCAGCGCCTCGCCGATGGCAAAGGTGGTCTGGTGCGCATCGAGCTCACGGTTGAACATCAGCGGGATGATGTCGGCGGCGCTGCGCGGCTGGTCGCAGGCAGCCAGGGTTTCAGCCAGGCGCGCCGCATGGTGCGCGCGCAACTGGCCGACCCGCTCATGCGCGCCGCGAAACAGCCGGCCGTGGGAGGGCAGCACCAGTACATCTGCCGGCAGGCTCTCGTAGAGCGCCAGTGCATCGAGAAACCACTGCAGCGCATTGGCCTGTGGCTCATTGGGCCACACACCGACGTTGGTCGAAATGCGCGGCAGCAGCATGTCGCCGGCGATCACCATGTTGAGTTCGGGGCAATAGAGCGAGGCATGTTCGGATGAGTGACCGAAGCCGCAGTGCACCTGCCAGGCGCGGCTGCCGATCGAAAGCGTTTCGCCGGCGCGCATGCGATCGAAGGTCAGCGGCACCGATGGCACCAGGGTCTTGAAGTAGCTCTTGCGGTTTTCGCGGATTTCCTCGCACATGGTGTCCGACAATCCATGGCGCCGGAAGTGCTCGACCTGCGCATCGTTGTCGAAGCCGCTCATGCCGCTCTGGATCACCCGCCCCCACAGGTATTCGCCGGCCGTGGCGGTCAGGCGGCAGCCATGGTCGGCGAAGCGGGCGCACAGCCAGTCGGCGTTGCCGATGTGGTCGGGATGGGCATGGGTGATGATCACCCGCTTGATCGGGCGGCCTTCAAGGCCGGAAGCGAAAATGGTTTCCCAGGCATCGCGCGTGGGCTTCAGGCCGACGCCGCAGTCAACCGCGGTCCAGCAGGGAATGCCGTCGATGTTGTCCGCCAACAGCCACAGGTTGATGTGGTCGAGCGCGAACGGCAGTTTCATGCGCAGCCAATGCACACCGGGTGCCACTTGAATAGTTTCGCCCGGCTCGGGAATGCGCGGGAAGGGGTATGTAAGGGCCGCTTCTTCGGGGCGTTCGGCCTTGCTCTGCATCACGGCAGCCATTTGGGTACACTTTCCGTTTACGTAAACGTAACCCCGGATTCTCTCACGCGGGGCGCGGCCACGAAGATAGGCCGGTTCAATGGTCACAACAACTCGGGTTTATCGGGAATTGCAAAATCAATGACAAAAGCATGCCACGGGCGAGGCTGTCATGTTTTTGGACACGGTCGATGGATTCCAGCTTGAGCCAGACCTACACCATCACCGAGCTTTCGCGTGAGTTCGACATCACGCCGCGCGCCATCCGCTTCTATGAAGACCAGGGACTGCTCGCGCCTGCGCGCGAAGGCTCGGGCAAAAGCCGGGTATACACCACGCGCGATCGCACGCGCTTGAAGCTCACGCTGCGCGGCAAGCGCCTGGGGTTGTCGCTTTCGGACATCCGCGAGCTGATCGACATGTACGAAAGCCCGCGCGACGAGGCCGCGCAACTGGCCAAGTTCCTGCAGGTGCTGGGCTCGCATCGCGCGCAACTTGAACAACAGCAGGTCGACATCGAGGCGCAGTTGAAGGAAATCGGCGCTTTCGAGAGTCAGTGCAGGAAGCGCCTGGGCGAAAAGGGTGGGCGACGCGGCGCCTGACTTGCAATCCGTGCGGGCCGCGGCCCATTGACGTTTACGTAAACGTCAAGTAGATTGCGCCTCCCGATCCGACCTTTGCGCCTCGCGCTCCGCCATGCCTCCCTCTCCCTCCCCTGTTTTCGCCGCTGCCGATGCAGGCTACGCCGAGCGTGTGCTGGACAGCTTCGGGCGGCAGCCGGCGATGCACATGATCGGCGCTTCGATCACCGGGATCGAGCCGGGCTATTGCGAAGTCACCCTGCCGCACAAGGAGGGCCTGACCCAGCAGCACGGCTTCATCCATGGCGGCATCACCGGCATGATCGCCGACAGCGCCGCCGGCTATGCGGCGTTCTCGCTGATGCCGGCCGATTCCAGCCCGCTCACGGTCGAATACAAGATCAACATGCTCAATCCCGCGCACGGCGAGAAACTGGTGGCGCGCGCGCGCGTGATCAAGTCCGGCAAGACGCTGGTGATCACCCAGGGCGATGTGTTCGCAGTCAAGGACGGCATCGAGAAACTGTGCGCTACCATGCAGCAGACCCTGATCGTGATGCGTGGCGTGCCCGATACCCGCCGCGCCTAAAGCGCCGCCTGCCCGCAAGGAACCGCCATGCAGAACTTGAATGCCCTGACCTTCAACCACTCCGACGAAGTGCGCGCCCTGCGCGATAGCCTGCAGGATTTCGTGTCCAGGGAAATCACGCCGCGCGCCGCCGAGATCGACCGCTCCAACCAGTTTCCGATGGATTTGTGGAAAAAGCTGGGTGACCTGGGCGTGCTGGGAATGACCGTCGAAGAAGAATACGGCGGCACGCAGATGGGCTACTTGGCGCACATCATCGCGGTGGAGGAAATCTCGCGCGGCTCGGCCTCGGTCGGCTTGTCGTATGGCGCGCATTCCAACCTCTGCGTGAACCAGATCCGCCGCAACGGCACCGAAGCGCAAAAACGCAAATACCTGCCGGGCCTGATCTCCGGTGAGCAGGTGGGTGCGCTGGCGATGAGCGAGCCGGGCGCCGGCTCGGATGTGGTGGGCATGCGCACCCGCGCCGACTGGAAGGGCGACCGCTGGGTGTTGAACGGCAACAAGATGTGGATCACCAATGGGCCCGATGCCGATACCCTGGTGGTGTATGCCAAGAACGATCTCGAAGCCGGGCCGCGCGGCATCACCGCCTTCCTGATCGAAAAGGGCATGCCGGGCTTTTCCACCGCGCAGAAGCTCGACAAGCTGGGCATGCGCGGCTCCAACACCTGCGAACTGGTGTTCCAGGATTGCGCCGTGCCGGCAGAGAATGTGCTGGGCGGTTTGGGCCGGGGCGTCAACGTGCTCATGAGCGGGCTCGACTATGAGCGCGCGGTGTTGGCCGGCGGCCCGCTGGGCATCATGGCGGCCTGCCTGGACGTCACCGTGCCCTACCTGCATGAACGCAAGCAGTTCGGCCAGCCGATCGGCGAGTTCCAGCTGATGCAGGGCAAGCTGGCCGACATGTATTCCACCTGGTCGGCCTGTCGTGCTTATGCCTATGCGGTGGGCGAGGCGCTGGATCGCGGCAGCCTCATCGGTACCGCCGCGCGCAAGGATTGCGCCGGCGTGATTCTCTACACCGCCGAGAAGGCCACCTGGATGGCGGGCGAGGCGATCCAGGCGCTGGGCGGCGTCGGTTACACCTATGACTACCCCGCCGGGCGCCTGTGGCGCGATGCCAAGCTCTACGAGATCGGCGCCGGCACCTCGGAAATCAGGCGCATGCTGATCGGGCGTGAATTGTTTGCCGAGACCAGGTAGACGGATGGTCGCGTTCTCGAAACTTGTTGCGCGCATTCTGTCGGGTGCGAGTGACCGAAATCTGGCATTCTCGGACCTGTGCGGCGTGCTGCTGCGCCTTGGACTCACTGAGCGGGTCAAAGGCGGGCATCACATTTTTCACCGTCGCGACATTGATGAAATCCTCAATTTGCAGGAATAGAACGGCCAGGCGAAGCCCTGCCAGGTTAAGCAAGTGCGCGATGTGATCGTCAAGTATCGATTGGCCAAGGACAGCGAAGATGCAAGTGAAATATGAAGTAATCATCTACTGGAGCGAGGACGATTCGGCTTGCGTGGCGCAAGCGCCGGAACTTCCGGGTTGCGCGGCCGACGGCGCGAGTTATGCAAAAGCGCTGGCCAATGTCGAAACAGTCATTGCCGGATGGATCGAGACCGCGCGATCGTTGGGCCGGCCGGTTCCGGCGCCGCGTGGGCGTTTGATTTTTGCTTGAGTCCTTCGTCGCTGCCAGCGTGCCAACGAATTTGATCGGCATCTTGGTCGAGGGTTTCCTGGTACGCATCCCGTCCTGGATGATCGTGCAAGGCTGGTTGCCGGTTGACGCGCGCCGGCACTGAACCCGCATGCGCTCGCTCGAAGCCCTGTTCGACAACAACCGCACCTGGGTGGCGGAGGTCACGCGCGAGGACCCCGATTTCTTCAAGCGCCTGGCGCACCAGCAAAGCCCGCAGTACCTGTGGATCGGCTGCTCGGATTCGCGCGTTCCGGCCAACCAGATCATCGGCCTGGCGCCGGGCGAGGTGTTCGTCCATCGCAACATCGCCAACGTGGTGGTGCATACCGATCTCAACTGCCTGTCGGTGATCGAATTCGCGGTCGATCTGCTGCATGTGCGCCACATCATCGTGTGCGGGCACTATGGCTGCTCCAGCGTGCATGCCGCGCTCACCGGGCGAAAGGTTGGCCTGGCCGACAACTGGCTGCGGCACATTCAGGACGTGGGCGAAAAGCATGGTGCCTATCTTGGATCGATCGCAGCCGAAGTCGCCAAGCACGATGCCCTGTGCGAACTCAACGTGATCGAGCAGGTGAAGAATGTGTGTCAGACCACCGCGGTGCAGGATGCCTGGGCACGCGGCCAGCCGCTGGCCGTGCATGGCTGGGTCTATGGCGTCGACAACGGCTTGTTGCGCGATCTCGAAACCACGGTAGACAGCGCCGCCGAGGCCGGGCCGGTGCTGGGTGCGGCACTCAAGCAGGTACATGAACACGCGAGGCCGGCATGATCGCCATCGGCGAAACCGCTCTGCGCGTCAAGCACATCACGCTAGAAGAGATCAGCCGCTTCGCCACCATATGCGAGGACATGAATCCCCTGCACCATGACCCCGAGTACGCCGCCGCCACCCGCTTTGGCGGCATCATCGCCTGCGGCCCGCATTACCTGTCGCTGTTGATGGGGGTGCTGGCCAGCCACTACACCCGGCACGGGCCGCAGGTGGGCATCGAGTTCCAGGTCAATCTGCTAAAGCCGGTGCGGCCGGGCGATACAATCGAGTTGAAATGGGTTGTGACGCACATCGAGCCCAAGTCGCGAGGCAACATCGTTACACTCGACGGCAGCATTACCAACCAGTCGGGTGAGGTCGTGCTCACCACGGTTGGCAAAATCATGACTTTCAATCAGTAGAAAGGAATCACCATGTCCGATCCCATCGTCATCGTCTCCGTTGCCCGCACTCCGGTGGGCGCCATGCAGGGCGAACTCGCGGGTTTCGCCGGCCACCAGCTGGGCAGCCACGCGATCAAGGCCGCGGTCGAACGTGCCGGTTTGAAGCCTGAGCAAATTCAGGAAGTCATCATGGGTTGCGTGCTGCCGGCCGGACAGGGCCAGGCGCCTGCGCGCCAGGCCACGCTCGGCGCCGGCCTGCCTAAATCCACTGGTGCCACCACCATCAACAAGGTGTGCGGTTCAGGCATGAAGGCCGCCATGTTCGCCCATGACTTGTTGACCGCCGGCAGCGCCGATATCGTGGTGGCCGGCGGCATGGAATCGATGACCAACGCACCGTACATGGTGCTTAAAGGCCGTGGTGGCTATCGTTACGGGCATGCCACCATGTTCGACCACATGGCGCTCGATGGCCTGGAAGACGCCTACGAGAAAACCCCCAACGGCGGTGGCAAGTCGATGGGCCAGTTCGCCGAGGATTGCGCCGGCAAATACACCTTCACCCGCGAGGAGCAGGACGCCTACGCGATCGAGTCGACCAAGCGCGCGATCGCCGCCAACAACGACGGCAGCTTCAAATGGGAAGTCGCCCCGATCACGGTGGCCGGCAAGAAGGGCGACGTGGTGATCGATAAGGACGAGCAACCATTCAAATCGAACATCGACAAGGTGCCCACGCTCAAGCCCGCCTTCCGCAAGGACGGCACCGTGACTGCCGCCACCTCGTCCTCGATTTCCGACGGCGCCGCCGCCATGGTGATGATGCGTGCCTCCACCGCTGCGAAGCTGGGCCTCGCGCCGGTGGCCAGGCTGGTGGCGCATGCCACCCACTCGCAAGAGCCGCAGTGGTTTACCACCGCACCGGTGGGCGCGATCGAAAAGCTGTACGCCAAGTGCGGCTGGAATACCGGCACGGTCGACCTGTTCGAAATCAACGAAGCCTTCGCGGTGGTGGCGATGGCGGCGATGAAGGAACACGGCATTCCGCATGCCAAGGTAAACATCCACGGCGGCGCCTGTGCCCTGGGCCACCCGATCGGCGCGTCCGGTGCGCGCCTGATCGTCACGCTGATCGGTGCCCTGAAAAAAACCGGCGGCAAGCGCGGTGTGGCAAGCTTGTGTATCGGCGGCGGTGAAGCCACCGCGGTGGCTGTCGAATTGATGTGACGCGGTAAAGCGGGCCGGGGCCGGGTTACCGCAACGGTGACGTGCCCTGGCTTGTGGCCGTACCTTCAAGTCCCACGCAAGAGTCCCGATGATCATTTCTCCCGAACACGAACAGATCCGCGATGCGGTGCGTGCCTATGTGGCCGCCGAGGTCGCGCCGGGCGCCGCGCAGCGCGACCGCGACGCCGCCTTTCCGGCCGCCGCCTTGAAGGGCCTGGCGGCGCTCGGCCTTTATGGCGTGTTCGTGCCCGAGGAATTCGGCGGTGCCGGGCTCGACTACACCGCGTTGGCCGTGTCGCTGGAAGAGGTGGCCGCAGGCGATGCGGCCACTTCCACCGTACTGTCGGTCAACAACTGCCCGGTGTGCAACATCCTGCTCAACTATGGCACGCCCGAGCAGAAGGAAACCTGGTTGAAGCCCCTGGCGCAGGGCCGCATGCTGGGCGCTTTCGCGCTCACCGAACCGCATGCCGGCTCGGACGCCTCGGCCCTCAAGACAACCGCGAAGAAGGACGGCGACCACTACGTGATCGACGGCGCCAAGCAGTTCATCACCTCGGGCAAGAACGGCGACGTGACCATCGTCTTCGCGGTCACCGACCGTGGCGCCGGCAAGCGCGGCATCACGGCGTTTCTGGTGCCGACCAACTCCCCGGGCTATTCGGTGCCGCGGGTGGAAGACAAGCTCGGCCAGCGTGCCTCGGACACCGCACAGGTGCTGCTGGAAAACTGCCGCGTGCCGGTCGAGAACATGATCGGCGAACCTGGCCAAGGCTATCGCATTGCCCTTTCATCGCTCGAAGGCGGGCGCATCGGCATCGGTAGCCAGGCCGTGGGCATGGCACGCGCGGCCTTCGAGGCGGCGCTGCGCTACGCCAATGAACGCGAGGCCTTCGGCCAGACCTTGTTCAACCACCAGGCGGTGCAGTTTCGCCTGGCCGACATGGCCACGCAAGTGGAAGTGGCGCGCCAGATGGTGCTGCATGCCGCAGTGCTGAAGGATGCCGGTCGGCCCTGCCTGAAGGAGGCGGCGATGGCCAAGCTTTTCGCCTCGGAAATGGCCGAGAAGGTGTGTTCGGACGCGATCCAGATCCACGGTGGCTATGGGTACGTGGCCGACTTTCCGGTCGAGCGCATCTATCGTGATGTGCGTGTGACGCAGATTTACGAAGGCGCTTCGGATATCCAGCGCATCCTGATCGCGCGCGCGCTGGCTGCTTGAGTTTGCTCGACTTTATTCGGACTCAAAGTGCGTACGGGCGAGACCCGACTGGCGAATGATTGAAAGCAGCGTGCCGATCTTTATTTCGTCATGCATTGGCACCGGCACAGTGACCGTCCCACCCTCGGATTTTTTCTGCATCACGCGGTGACTACCGCGTTGCCGTACGTTCACGAACCCATTCAGTTCCAACAGGCGTCATAGTTCGGCGCCTGAAAGAATTCTGAGCTTAGGCAAGCTCGACCTCGAGTTGGGTCACGTAAATCTCGCCGCTGAGTCGGTTGGCCGTTTCCTTTTCGTCGGCACATTCGAAAAACAACTCGACGGCCTCGCGCAAATTGACCTTGGCCTCTTCAAGCGACTTCCCCTGGCTTGCGATGTCCAGTTCCGGGCACAAGGCGACGAATCCATCGCCTTCTCGTTCGAGAATGGCGGTCAGGGTTTTGGTCATGAGTTCGCTCCTTTGATCGTTGTTCAGACCGTAACATTAGCGTTCATGTGTGGCGCCATCCAACCGCGCGCAACTGCACCAGGCTCGATACAGTCGCTGCGACCGTGAGGAGTTGGGGGGAAACGCATGTTGGTTGCCGGGTCACTTATACGTCGATGCATGTTAGGCAAGGTCGCCGAAGCTTGCGAAAGGCATGACGAAACGCCTGGTTTCGAGAACCGCCTTGAAGCCGTCGGCTTCCGCCACCGAAATGCGCCCGATACTGATCGCATGCACCAACAAGGATGCAGTGTCGACGATCCGCGCCGCGCCGATTCGTCCAAGTGCTTCGCGCCGGAAGCGCCGTTTTTCGTCTGAGGCGATGATCCAGCCTTTGGTCGCAGCAAGAGCGCCAGACACGCAGCCTCGCCGCGACCCATGAGGTCGCGCAATGTGCCAAACAGCGCAAGCGCTTCAATGCTGTCGATCACGGTTTTCGCGATCAGTCCTTGCGCAAGCGCGCTCTCCACTTCCGCCTGTTGCGCAGGCTCGGTGATCTCATTGATGACTTCCTCCGGAACGAAGAATCGATACGGCGCCAACCCGCCCAGTAGCGGCAGTCGCCCGATATGGCAAAAATTGATCAGCACGTTGGCGTCGGTGACGACAACGCTGATGGGCTGAGATGTCATCGACCCGGCCCACGCGCTCAATCGCGTTGCATCGAGGCCAGCACGGCCTGTACGTCGCGCCGGCTCAATTCGACCATCGCGGCAAGCTCGGTCAGCTTGGCCATGGTGATTTCGTCACGCCGGTACGCCTCAAGTGCTAGCCCCATGAAGCGGCGGCGAAAATCCTCACGCGAAGATTGACCGCGATCCGAGTCCCGCACTGCCAAAAAGCTCGCGATGGTATTTCCCGCGCCCTTGTCCTCCTCATCCTTCAAGCGCTGAAACTCACTGTCGTCGATCAGCTTCATATTCTTGAGGCGGTATAGCGTGGCGATCCTGCTGGAATCGAAATGATGCGCGAGCAGCACCGCATCATAAAGCTGGATATCCTGGCTGCCCGGTGCGGCACGCTGCTCCACCTGCACTGCTTCGGACTCGTCGAACACCGCGACCTGGGCGCGACTCTGCGCACCTTTGCCCAGCCCATGTACGAACTGCCTCACACCGTCTGCCGGCATCAGAAGTTCAGCGGCAAACGCATTGGCGCGCACTTCCAGCAGCTCGGCCCGATTTTCAGCGCGACTGATGGCGCCCGAGCGGTCGCGGTCCATCAGCACATGTGCATACTCGTGAGCAAGCGAAAAGCGCTGGCGTACCGCAACATGATCAGAATTGACCGCCACAAACACCCCGATGTTGACATCGGCCAAGGTCAGGCCGGAGACATTCGCAGGCAGGCTCACAAACGCCGCGCGCGCACCCTGCGACTCAAGCAGGTCGGCCAAGTCCCCCGCCGGCGCCATGCCCATGCCAAGGCGCTGACGCTCCTCAGTCGCTACCTTCTGCCCCTGCAGAATCGCTTCCCAACGCGACTTCGGCACGGGAAGATCGTAGGTGGCAGTAAGCAACTGTGCTCGGTCAATGCCAAGCAGACGCTCCAGCGTAGTCATCTCCCGCCCCAAGGCCAGACTATCCTGCAAAGCCTTGATCAGCTCAGCCTGCTGGGCCAGTTCGTCATCCGACCGAAACAGCGCGGCCAGCGCGTCCTGCTCGACAAACGAATCAGCAAAAAACGACTTGATATCGCGCCCGACCGCATAAGCGATGCGATCCAGCTCCAGGCTGGAAACGGATCGCGCGCCTGATTCGATGTGACCGACAGCGAGGCGACTCAAGCCCGCAGGTTCGCCCAGTTGTTCCTGCGTGAGACCGCAGCTCTCGCGCGCCGAGCGAATGCGTCGCCCGAGTTCTTCTCTGGTCATCGTCATTTGAATATCCCAACTCTCTCGTTGCCATATTCGCTATTGTTTCATAATTATTCTATATATGGCAAGAAACGGATATTAATATGAATATGTAAACATCCGAAGTCTGAGTACCTCCCAGGGGTGATCGCTTTTGATCCGCCGCAGCCAGGTTTGGCGCGTATAGATCAAGGTTTGTGAGGAAATGATGAACATTGCTACCTGCGGCGCAAACAGTGACAAGAGTTAGCAACGAAAAAGCGCCGTTTGCCGCGAACCTCGGGCGGCTTCAACGCCAGACGCCGTCGACCCGATCCCAGCTATCGCTGCGCAGGTCGGGCTTTTCCTGCTGCAGCACTGGCTTCCTGATCTTGTTCGATGGCGTGCGCGGGAACTCGCTGCGGTACTCGATGTAGCGCGGCACCTTGAATGCCGCCAACTGCTTGCGCGCATGCTCGATGATGGCTTGCGGCGGCACGTCCTCTGGCGTCAGCCCCGGCTTGAGTATCACGTAGGCCTTGACCTCCTCCTTTCGGACCTCGTCGGGCACGCCCAGCACTGCCGCCTCGACGATCTCCGGCATGTCCTTCAACACCGCTTCGACTTCGCGCGCGGCGATGTTCTCCGAGCTGCGGCGAATCATCTCCTTGACCCGTCCGACGATGTAGAAATAGCCGCGCTGGTCCTGGCGGAACAGGTCGCCGGTGCGGAACCAGTCGCCGAAAAAAGACTCGCGGGTCGCCTCCGGCTTGTTGAAGTAGCCCTTGAGGATGCCGCTGCCGCGCACGATGAGCTCGCCGATTTCACCGCGCGCCACTTCACGCCCCTCGCTGTCCACGACCTTGCACTGGCGAAACGGCCCTACCATGCCGCACGAGCCCGATCCGGTCATGTCCTCCACCTCCAGCGGCATGAAGGTGGCCGAGCCCAGCTCGGTCATGCCGAAGGCCTCGCGCGCATTGACGTTGAAGCGCTTCTCCACCGCGGCGTGGATTTCGCGGCGCAAGCCGTAGACATTGACGCGGCGGATCTGGTTGTCACCGTCTTCAGGCGAGGGCGGGTTCTTGAACATTACCTCGGCGGGCATCAGCGAAAACTGGATGTTCCAGGTGCGCAGCCATTCGGTATAGCGGCTGGTGCTCTGCTTCGCGGCAATGAAGGCGGTGGCGCGCTGGTGGAAGGCCATCAGCAGCAGCCACTGCGGGTCCATGTAATAGAACGGCGTGGAAATCAGGATGCGTTCATAGGCCAGGCCGTCACGGAAGGCGTTGATCTTGCTCTGCGTGATCCAGTAGCGCTGCGCCTGCAGGACTCCCTTGGGAAAGCCGGTGGTACCCGAGGTGTATTGGATATTGAGCAGGTCGTCGAGTCCGACCGGCTCGGGGGCGCGGTAGGCCGGGTCGCCGGCATCGTGCACGGCCTGCCAGTCGTGCATGCCGGAACGTGCGCGGCCGACCACGATCACGCGCGTGTCGGTCAGGTGGGGGGGGCGCTGCACCATCGTGTCGAGCGTCGGCAGGAACTCCTCGGCGATCACCAGGTATTCCGCGCGCCCGTCGTTGATGATGTAGTCCAACTCGCGGCCGGTGTAGGAGACATTTACCGGCACCAGCACCGCCCCGAGCCGGCCGATCGCCAGCCAGGTGAGCGGGAATTGCGGCACGTTGGGCACCATCATCGCCACATGCGTACCCTTGCGCACGCCCAGGCCGGCCAGGCCGGCGGCCACCCGGTTGACCATGGCCCGCACTTCGCGATAGGTGGCGGTCTCGCCACTGTCGATGAAGTGCCAGGCCAGCCGGTCCGGCACTTCTGCTGCGGCCTGGTCGAGCAGCGCCGCTGTCGAGGTTGGCAGGGGCTCGGCTTCGAGCTGGCGGCAACGTTGCAGCGGGTCGGCGCTGTAACGCGCGATGCGCCAGTCTGGCTGGATGGGCTTCTGCATTCAGGCAAGCCCCAGGAAACGCGCGCTGTTGTCATGCATCCACTTGCGCCGGATGGCATCGGGCAAGGGCAGGGCGTCGAACTCGGCGTAGGCCTGTTCGACCGGCTGCATCGGGTAGGCGGTGCCGGTGAGAATCTTGTCCTGCAGGACCTTGGTGCCATAGGTGAGCAACGGCCGGTAGCCGGAATCCTCGAGCGCCAGCAGCTTGGGGCGAACCGCGACCACGCCGATGTACACGTTGGGATGGCGCCAGGCCACGCCGATGAGTTCCTCTATCCATGGCCAGCCCGGCGGCGAGGCGCACACGCGCAACTCCGGGAAATGCAGCATCACTTCGTCGAGGTACGCGGGGCGACCGTAGTCCATCTGCGACGCGGTCGAAAAATTGATGCCGCAGTGGATGTTGACCGGGATGTCGAGCTCCACGCATTTGGCGTACAGCGGATACATGCGCTTGTCGTTGATGGCGAGCTTGAGCTCGAAGCATTGCAGGTTCAGGCCGCGTAGACCCAGTTCGCGCACCGCGGTTTCGAGTTCGCGCACTGCCGCCATGCCCTTGTGCGGATCGACGCCGGCGAAGCCGACGAAGCGCGGCCCGTGCTTTTTGCAGAACGCGGCGACATCTTCGTTCCTGACCTTGAGGCCGAAGGTGGTTTCGTTGTCGCGCGCCTTGATCACCACATGTTTGGCGCCAAGCTTCTCGTAGCTCTTGAGGTACTTCGCCAGTGCGACCTTCTCGCTTGCGGGCTTGTCGACGCGTGATTCGCTTTTCGCGTACACCCGCCGGTAATTGGCCAGGTGTGCGGTCTGCGGCGGATTGAAGGCGCGGGTCGGAGGTTTGCTGCCGTAGTCGATGAACATGCTGTCAGCCCTTTGCCGGTATGTGCCCGTAAACCTCACGCGCCACGCCGGCGTTGATCACGCCCTGTTCGATGTCGCCTTGCACCAGATCGGCGGCACGCTCGCGCGGGTCGCCGAAGCCGGCGCCGCCGGAGGTCGAGACCACCACCCGGTCGCCCTTTCTCAGTCGGGTGCCGCGTTTCAGGTCGATATCGATGATGCTGCCGTCGCGCCATACGATGGCATGCGAGAGCGCGCCGGCACCGCCGCCCATGAGGCCCTCGGGTGCGATCTCGAAGCGGTCGCCATAGAGCGAGAAGTCGACGTCATCGGCGGTGATCTCGTAGGTGCGGCGCATGCCCAGCCCGCCGCGCCTGCGTCCGTGGCCGAACGAGGACGGGTTCAGTTCATAGCCGGCGATACGGAAATAGTCGAAGTTCATGTCGAGCGCTTCGATCGGCGAATTGGTGGTGTTCGACAGGGGTGCGGCGATGCCGTCGGCGCCGTCGCCTGTGGCGGAGGCGCCGAAGCCGCCGCCGTAGGTTTCCAGGCAGACCCGGTAGCGCCCGTTGGACAGGCGGGCCAGGCAGGTGATGAGCGCGTTGTCGAAACCGGAAGCGATCACCCGCGCCGGCAGCGGCTTGACCGTGGCGAGCGCCTTCATGACGGCGTCGTAGGCGCGGTAGCAGGGCAGCATGCGCGCCCGTACCGGCGCGGGCGGCCGTGGGTTGAGGATGCTGCCGTACGGCACCTTCAGCCGGATCGGCCGGAAGCTGCCTTCGTTGAAAGGCACGTCACCGCCGATCAGCACACCCTTGATGCAGCTCATCACCGCCGATTCGGTCGAGGCGAGCGGTGAGTTGATGTTGCGCCCGACCTGCGCGCAGGTGCCCTCGAAATCGATTTCCATCTCGTCGCCGGCGACGGTGACCTTGGCGCGCACCCAGAGCGGCGCGCCGCTGCCCTCGATGTCGTCACCGGCGTCCTCGCCGTAATAGACGCCATCCGGCAGGGCGCGGATGGCCGCGCGCAGCTGGCGCTCGGAATATGTGATCAGTTCCGCCATGGTCGCCTTGACCGCCGCAAGGCCGTACTTGGCGCACAACTGGCGTACCCGCTCGATGCCGATCGCCTTTGCGGCGAACTGCGCGTTGAAGTCGCCCAGGGTCTGGTCGGGCACACGGATGTTCGCCGCCAGGAGGCGCTCGAAGTTGCCGCCGTTCCAGTCGCGCGAGAGGCTGAACTTGAGCGGTGGCAGCAACAGGCCTTCCTGGTAGACGTCGCTGGCCAGCGCGTTCAGCCCGGCGCTGCCGCCGCCCAGGTCGAGGTGGTGCGCGGTCGAGCCGGCAAAGGCCACCAGTTCGCCCTCGATGAACACCGGCCGGAATATGAACACGTCCTGCAGGTGCTGGCCGCCGTGGAACGGATGGTTGTTGACCAGGAAGTCGTCATCGGTCAGGGTGTGCGCCGGATACTGCGCCAGGCAGGCGCGCAGGGTGGTATTCATCGATCCCAGTTGCATCGGCACCATCTCGGACTGGGCGACGATGTTGCCGGCGGGATCGAGGATGGCGCAGGAGGCATCGCGCGCCTCGCGCACGATGTTGGAATAGGCGGAGCGGACCAGCTTGGTGCCCATCTCGCGCGAGGCGGCGAGGAGCGCCTGGCTGATGACCGCGTAGTCCACCGGATCGAGACTGGTCATGCGGATTCTCTCGTGCGTTGCAGGATCAGGTTGCCGCTGGCGTCGCCAAGTGCGGACCAGCCCGGCGGGACATAGATGGTGGCGGTGTCGTCCTCGACCAGCAGCGGGCCTGCCATGCCGCCGGCGGCATCGATGGCGGCGCGCGTGGTCACGGCGCAGGTTCGCGCGGCGCGATTTTCGTGCAGCGTGACCTGGCGGTCCACACGCCCCGCCTGCGGCTGTGCCTTGGGCGGCAGGATGGCGGCCTCGGGCGCGGTGGCGCCGACCCGCAGGCCGACCACCTCGATACCCTTGCCGGCCAGGCCGGCGCCACCGCCGTCCATGTAGACACGCCGGTGCGCGTGGTCGAAATGGGTGCGCAAGCCTGCTTCGTCAAGCCCGGCCAAGTCCTCGCTTGCGAGCGGCACATCGACTTCGAAGGCCTGTCCGACGAAGCGCATCTGCAGTGTGTGGCTGAATTGCAGGTCCCCCGCGAAACCGAGCGTGCGAAAGCGCCCGCTGAGCCGGCTGCGCAATTCGTCGAGCACCCGGTTGATCGCGGGTGCGGCCGTCGCGCTCACCGTCACGCGGTGGGTGATGGTCTCGTATTGCGTGAAATCGGCGGCCAACAGGCCGAAGGCCGACAGCACGCCGGCGTTCTGCGGCACCACGATGGTGGCGATGCCGAGATCCTCGGCGATCCGTCCGGCATGCAAGGGGCCGGCACCACCGAAGGGCACCAGCACGTAATCGCGCGGGTCGCGTCCGAGTTCGGTCGAGATGAGCTGGATGGCGCGCACCACGTTGGCGTCCGCCAGGCGGATGGCGCTGTCGGCGATCGCCTCGAGCGACATGCCGAAGGCTTCCGCCAGTGGTGCGAAAGCGCGCCGCGCGGCATCGATGTCGAGTCGCATGCGTCCGCCCAGGAAGGATTCCGGCCGGATGGTGCCGCGGATCACGTGTGCATCGGTGACGGTTGGCGCGCTGCCGCCGCGCCCGTAGCAGGCCGGCCCGGGATCAGCGCCGGCCGAGCGCGGGCCGACCCGCAGCATGCCGCCCGGGTCGCGCCAGACGATGCTGCCGCCGCCGGCACCCACCGAGGCGATGTCTACCACCGGAGTGCGGATCGGCAGGCCGTCGACGGTGGTCTCGGGTGCAATCAGCGGCTTGCCGCCTGTGACCAGGCACACGTCGGTGCTGGTGCCGCCCATGTCGAAGGTGACGAGATTGGCCTGCCCCGAGGCACCGGCCTGGCGGATCGCGCCGGTGACGCCGGCGGCCGGGCCGGAGAACAGGGCCGAGATGGCGTTCTTGCGGATGGCCGCCGCCGGCAGGCGCCCGCCGTTGGACTGCATGATCGAAAAGCGGCCGCGGAAGCCCTCGCTTGCCAGGCGTTCCTCGAAGCGCCCGATGTAGCTGTCGATGATCGGCTGAACGTAGGCTGACAACGCTGTGGTGGAAGCGCGCTCGTACTCGCGGAACTCGCGGCTGATGTCCGCCGAGCAGCTCACGAACATGTGCGGGAAGCGCCGCCGGATGATCGCGGCGACCGCATGCTCGTGCGCCGGGTTGGCATAGGCATTGAGAAAGCACACCGCCACCGCTTTGAACGGCCGCGCAGCCAGCGCCTTGGCCAGCACGTCCTCGGCGTGCGCCTCGTCGAGCGTCTGGACGGCATTGCCATCGGCCAGCATGCGCTCGGCGATCTCGATGACGTCGCGCCGCTCGACGACCGGCACCGGCTTCTTGTAGAGAAGCTCGTAAACCTTTGGGCGGTCCTGGCGCTGTATCAGGAGCAGGTCGCGGAAACCGGCGGTGGTGACAAAGGCGGTGAGAGCACCCTTGCGCTCGAGCACCGCATTGGTGGCTACCGTTGAACCATGCACCAGGTCGGTCACCCGATCCAGCGGGATGCTGGCGGCGGCCAACGCGGCGAACACGCCTTCCTCGGGTCGCGCCGGCACGCTCGGCACCTTGGTGACCAGCACGCGATCGCCGTCGATGGCGATCAGGTCGGTGAAGGTGCCGCCGACTTCAATGCCGACTCTCATGCGATTGCAACTCCCGTGTTCATGGCTCGAACTTGATGTTGAGTGGCGCCAGCACCTGGCGCCACATCTCGGCTTCCTCGGCGATCATTTTCGCGAACTGCGCCGGCGTCATGTTGCCGACCTCGGAGCCGTCGCGCGCCATGCGTTCGGCGGTGTCCTTCTGCTGCGTGTAGCGGTTGATTTCCTCGTTGAGCCGGGTGATCACTGGTTGCGGCGTGGCTGCCGGCGCGACGATGCCGTACCAGGAATAGGCCACCATCTTCGCCAGGCCCGATTCGACGAAGGTCGGGATGTCCGGGTTGGCGGCCATGCGGCGCTCGGAGGTGATGGCGATTGGCTTGACGCGCTTGCTCGCCACGTTGCCGAGCGAAGTGCCGACGCCATCGAAATGCAGGTCGGCGCGGCCGGCCATGATGTCGATGTTGGCCGGCGTGCTGCCCTTGTAGTGCACCGCGAACAGGTCGATGCCGGCAAGTGACTTGAGCAGCTCGCCCACCAGGTGCGAGGAGCCCGCCACGCCTTGGGTGGCCCAGTTGGTCTTGCCCGGATTGGCCTTGGCATAGGCGATCAGTTCGCGCACGTTGTTGGGCGGGAACTCCTTGGAGGCCACCAGCATGAACGGCTGGCGCGCCACCAGGGCCACCGGCGCCAGTTGCTCGGGTTTGTAGCGCAGGTCCTTCATGGTGAGCGGGTTCATCGCCATGGTGGTGACGGTCACCATCATCAGCGTGTGACCGTCGGGTGCCGAATTGGCCACCTGTTCGGCGGCCAGTGCCGTCGCGGCGCCAGGCTTGTTTTCGACGATGAATGCCTGCCCCAGGCGCTGCTGCAACCCGGCGCCCACCATGCGCCCCAGGATGTCGGTGTAGCCGCCGGCCGGGTAGGGCACGATGATCTTGACCGGGCCGCGCGGATATTCCTGCGCGCAGGCGTTGCCCGCCAGCGCGCAGCCGGCCGCGATAGAAGCAATGATGCGAAAGAAGGTCTTCATGATGAGCATCCTTTCAGGAGGATTTCGCGAAATGCTGGGCCACGCCTGCGCGCGTCACGGCACGGAAGTATTGCGGGGGGTGGTCCACGGTGGCGCCGAGGTCTTCGGCCGCATGCCAGGGCCAGCGCGGGTCGTTGAGCATGCCGCGCCCCAGCGCGACCATGTCCGCCTCGCCGCCTGCGACGATGGCCTCGGCATGCGACGGATCGCGGATCAGGCCGACGGCCATGGTCGGCAGGCCGGCTTCGCGCCTGATGCGCGCGGCGAACGGCACCTGGTAGCCCGCTGCCAGCGGTATGCGCGCCATGCTGTTGCCGCCGGACGAAGCATCGACATAGTCGCAGCCGAGCCGGCCGAGCGCCGCCGAGAACGCCACCGCGTCGTCCGGCGTGATGCCGGCGTAGTCCCAGTCGGTGCCGTTGCAGCGCACGCCCAGCGGCTTGTGCGCCGGCCATGCGGCGCGCACCGCCTTGAACACCTCGAGCGGGAAGCGGATGCGGTTTGCAGCCGACCCGCCGTATTCGTCATCGCGCCGGTTGGCGAGCGGCGAAAGGAACGAGCTCATCAGGTAGCCGTGCGCGAAGTGCAGCTCGATCATGTCCAGGCCGACGCGGTCGGCGCGCCGCGTGGCGTCGACAAAGGCGGCGGTCACGCCATCCATCCCGGCGCGATCGAGCGCCGCTGGCGTCTGCCATTCGGGAATGAAGGCGATGGCCGAAGGCGCCACCGTCTGCCAGCCGCCTTCGGCCACAGGCACGTTGCCGCGCCCTTCGGTCGGCTTTTTCTGCGACCCCTTGCGGCCGGCATGCGCGAGCTGTATGCCGATCGGCATGGGACTGTAGCGCCGCACGGTGGCGAGCACCCGCGCCAGCGCTTCCTCGCAGGCGTCGGAGTACAGGCCGAGGCATTCGCGGCTGATGCGTCCGCGCGGTTCCACCGCGGTGGCTTCGAGAATCAAGAGGCCGGCGCCCGACAGTGCGAGGTGGCCCAGGTGGATCAGGTGCCAGTCGGTGGCGCAGCCGTCCACCGCGCTGTACTGGCACAAGGGCGATATCACGATGCGGTTGGGCAGGGTGAGGCCGCGCATCGTGAAGGGCTGGAACAGGGCGCTGGCCATGGGAGGGTCTCCGCCTGGCACCGGGCGCGTCAGTCCGGCTGCACGCCGGCGGCGCGCAACAGGCTGCCATAC